>JBGQLU010000100.1:0-13511 GCA_041500265.1 Acidobacteriota bacterium
ATGCGCTCGCCCGCGCGGCGAAGACCGACTACGAGACGCTCGTGCGGCAGCGGATCGCGAAGCCGTTGAAGATGACGGTCACCTCGACCCAGGACGACGAGGCCAACGCGAAGCGCCGCGCGCAGGGTCACACGGTCGAGGGCGTCGCGCCGGTCCCCGCCAAGGCGTGGACCTGGCGGCCGTCGTCCGTCCTGGTCGGATGCGGAGGGTTGCGCTCCACGGCCCGCGAGATGTTGCGCTTCGTCGCCGCGAATGCCGGGCTCGTCGATTCCCCCCTGTCGGCCGCGATGAAGGACGCGCAGCAGGAGCGCTTCGACGCCGGCTCCCCGAAGATGGGGATCGGCCTCGCGTGGCACCTGCGCAAGAGCGGAGACCGGGTTCTCGTCTGGCACAACGGGGCCACGGCGGGATTCCACTCCTTCGTGGGATTCGATCCCAAGACGAAGACGGGTGTCGTCGTCCTCTGCAATTCCACCGAGAACATCGACGACATCGGAATCCACGTGCTGGATCCGGAAAGCCCGCTCAAGGAAGGGTCGAAGGCGGTGGCCGTGTCCGAGGCGAAGCTCGCCCGCCTCGACGGCCATTACGACCTCGGGGGCGCCATGATCGACGTGACCCACGAGGGGTCGCAGCTGTACGCTCAGGTCACCGGGCAGCAGCGCTTCCCTGTCTTCCCGAAATCGGAGACGGTCTTCTTCTACCGCGTGGTTCCCGCCGAGCTGGAATTCGCCGTGGGAGCGGACGGAACGGTCAGCGAGCTCACCCTCCATCAGGGGGGACGCGACATCCCGGCGAAGAAGGTGGCCGCGGCGGCCGCGGCGGCGCCGAAGGAACGCAAGGAAGTCCCGGTGGACGCTAAGATCCTGGCGGACTACGTCGGGAAGTACGAGTTCGCGCCAGGGGTCGTGTTCGACGTGGCGCTGAAGGAAGGGCATCTCGCCTGCCAGCTGGCCGATCAGCCGCGCATCGAGGTCTATGCCGAATCGGACACGACGTTCTTCTACAAGGTCGTGGACGCGCAGCTCACCTTCGTGCGAAACGCCGCGGGCAAGGTCGAATCGGTGACCCTCCACCAGGGGGGCGCGGATCAGACGGCGAAGCGCGCGAACTAGTCGAGCTACCTCATCTTCGCGAGGTCGGGGTCCTTGTCGGCCTGGGCCTTCAGCTTCGGGTTGAGCGTCAGCGCCCGGTCGAGCGCCTTCCGCGCGCCGTCGGGATCTCCGGCGGCGAGCCGGATCACCGCCAGGTCGTAGAGGACCTCGGGGAGCACGGCGGGCTGCTTCTCGGCCGCCGCCGCTGCGCGCTCTTGATGGGTGCGCGCCTCGTCGAACCGCTTTTCGGTGAACGCCGTCCAGCCGCGGTTCCAGAGGTCGTTGACGAGGCCGATGCCGAGGAGCCGCCCCATCTCGACGATCGGGTCGGGGTGGTCGTCGACGCGGAGGTCGATCGCGCGGTCGGTGAAGGCGTTGTACCCCCCCTTGGCCCGCACGACGAGAAGCGCCATCGATTGCCGCCCGCGCGCGTCCCCACCTTCCTTGTCGCCGGCGACGATCGCGGCGTACAGCCGTTCGGCGAGTGTTTTCCCCTTGGTGTCGAGGAAGGCGCGCTCCATCGCCGCGACCACCGGCTCTCCCGCGAGGATGTTCCCTTGCACCGCGTAGTTCGGGCCGCTCCGCCCTCCCGCCCACGAATTGCACTTGGGGCCGGTGTAGGTCGCCGACACGCCAGCCGCCGAGACGACGCCGAGCTGCCGGCTGTCCTTCCCGTCGTCCGCGCGCGTGAGCACGCGCACCACCTCGTCGGGGGCGACCCCGCGCTCGAGCAGCTCGAGCCCGCGCGGCCCGTAGGTGGTGTTGGCGTTCGACTGCGTCGCGACCGCCCCGATGCCGGCTTTCGCAAACGGGACCACGGTGCCGACGGCGAAGAACCTGCTTGCCACGGCCACGCCCACTTCTCCCGCTTCGGGGTCGGCGGCGACGATCGAGAAGGTCGACGGGGAGGGTGGGGCGGCGAGGGCGGGGGTTCCGAGGAGGGCGACGACGAAACCCAGACCGACAGTTGTGCGCATCACGTCACCCCCCGGGCGCAAGCGAGCGACGCGCTACCGACGGCGCTCGGTATCCTCATACTGATTGATCTTAACCGTTTCGTCCGGGAACTCCGCGACGATCTTGAGCCGCCCCCCCATCGCCTCCACGTACCGGCGCAGGGTGCTGACGTAGACGTCGGGTCTGCGCTCGATCTTCGAAATGCTCGACTGACTCGTCTCGAGAACTTCGGCGAGCGTTTCCTGCGACAGCCGCCTTGCGGCGCGAAGCTCGTAGAGCGGCATTTCTCGCGCCATGGACGCCGCGCGCTTGGCGGCCTTCGCCTGATTCGTGGGGGTCATCTTGGATCGTAGCTGCGGATAACCTTTCACGATACGTGCCTTCCGCCTCCACTGGCGTTCCACGCAATATGCCTCAGAAGTCATATTCCGTCAAGGATATGACGAGCCAGGCGGGCGAAGGCGGATGCTAGGAGCCGGACTCGGACCTTTCGCCTCCGGGCCTCGTTCGACGCCAGGGTGGGATGCCCGTCATGCGGCGCGCAAGGACGTAGGCCCGGAGGCGAAGGTAGGGAATCACGACGATCAAGAAGACGAAAGGCATCGAGGACACCACGATTCCTACGGCGCCGGCGCGATGCTTCCGAAGAGACCGGCCTCTTCGTCGCGGGGCCCTGCGGCGAAGAACAGCGTGTCGGCCGGGCCGGCCTGTCCGCCGTTCCCGAAGCCGATCCCCCACAGGCCGTCGATCGCGATCGGCCGGTTCCGCTCGTCGCGGAGCGCGCCCGCGGGAGCGAACGACTTCATGTCGTCGCTCATCCGATAGGCGACGATGTGGCCGTCGCCGAAGTTGCCGACGAGCAGATCGCCGGCGAGGCGCCCGAACCCCTTCGGCGCGATCGCGAGCCCCCACGGGGCGTCCAGTTGGCCGTGGGTAGCCGCGCGGGCCAAGAGCTGACCTTCGGTGTCGTAGACGTCCACGATCCCCAACCCCGGCCCTTTGACCTCGTCGTTCGTCGCGGGGTCACGCCGCGCGTAGGCGACGAAGATCCGGCCGTTCAGGTTCTGGACGTTGAACGGGGAAAACCCCTCGGGAACCCTCGGGTCGGTGAACGCCTCCGGGAGCGTGACGGGATCGAAGTTGCCGTCGAAGACGTCGATCCGCCCGTTCCGGAAGTCGGCCGCATAGAGGCGGTCCCCCTCGGCCGTGGTCGCGAGCGCGAGCCCCTTGTAGGCGGCGCCGTCCACCGTGCTGTCCACCGCGACGAACGTCTGCCTGGAGATGTTCCCCTCGGGAACTCCCGGGTTCCAGCCGACGATCGTCCCGTCTTCGGTCGCGAACAGGAACCGCGCCGGCCCGCGGCTCTCGCCGTCGGTGATCTTGAATTCCGTGCCGCCGTTGAAGACGACCCCCGTCGGCGCGCCCGGGATCTCGACGGTGAGTCCTTGCGCCGCGCCCGTCCCGCTGACGACCACACCGAGGTTCATCGCATTGCTCGAAACCCACCACGGCCCCGTCGGCGACGCCGCGAGCCCCCAGCCGTTGACGAGGTCGGTGTCCGCCAGCGTGCCCGCCTGCCCGCCGCTCGAATCGAGCAGCCGGACCTGGAATGTTTCACGCGGTGCCGCCGAGGCGGCGATGATGGCTGCGATCGAGGTTGCCGCCGCGATCGCGATGAAATTGAGGAGACGAGCCTCCTTGCGTTCGCTCATGTTTCGCTCCTCCATCGGGGGAAATGGGGATGCCGGCGCAACCCTTTGCCAGAGTCGTGCCGTGAGGCGCCGATCGCACCGGACGGAGGAATTGCAAGGAAGACCAACGATTGAGCGGTCGGGTCCGGTGCCGCGGAGGCGCCGCGGGACGCGCGCGGCGCGGCGAGAATGCTCAGGTGTGGCGGGGATGTATCAGCGCCGGCGGGTGAACCGACCTGTCATATCGCCGCGTCTCGAGCTCTTCCACGAGCCGCTGTTCTTCGGGCAGGACCAAGCGGTACTCGCGCGCGAGCACCGAGTTTCGGAGACCGTCGAACGCGTATCGGGCCGGCGCCTCGTCCTTCTGCAGCGTGAGGATGAGCCCGACGGGCGGGTTGCGCATTCGCGACACCGCGCAGACACCCCCTCAACCGCTCTTGATCGAACGGCTGATTACCAAACCACCGGCTTAGTAAACGCGCCGGTGGAATCAACGAGCGTCGCCGGAAACTGGCTTGAACGGAGCGCTCCGCGACGGATGGTTCTCATGAAATCGACCTCTTGCTTGAGGACCTGGCTCGGCCGCGGATGAGGACAGCCGAGGCCGACTGCGATGCCGAACTCGCGGCGCACGATTCGAATCGGTTCCAGCAGATCGGAATCGTTCGAGATGACGAACGCCGCCGCGCACTCTTTTCGAAACGTATCGAGCAGAAGATGGCTGGCCAAGTTGACGTCGGAGCCCTTCTCTTCGGTCTTGATCACTCGCACCGTCGACGGCCCGCCAGGCGACGGCCGGGCAAGCGGCATCTGGATCTCGGATGTCAGGAAATGCCCGTAGAAGATCGTGAGGTTCGGGATCGTCGCAAGTGCACGAAGGTAGGTCTGTTGCCGTCTCGGGCCGTTCGGATCGTGAGGGCGAGCACGGAGCCTCGCCGTGAAGTATCGAATTCGATGAACGCGATGTCCGCGAGGGACAAGGCGCCGACTGAGCTGGCCGACATCGAGCCACTTGAATGGCGTGTCCTTGACGCAGCCGTACTACAGGTTGAACCCATCGACGTAGACGTTGGTGAGTGACATCAGAAAAGCAAAGGCTGCCTTTCGGCAGCCTTGCGCCCCACCCGCGAAGGGGAGGGGGGGATCGAAGCTTTCGCTTCATCGGGGAACGTACAACCGACCGCCACCGCGGTCAAGAGACCCATCATCGAAACTCGACCGTGCATCCCTGACCCAGGGGAACCGTCATCTCTCGCTCCCGTCAGGAAGTCTACCTACGGCGATCGCACGGCCGAAGCGCGGCGACGAGGCCCGAAGGTTGCCGATCCGCAACCCCGGTTACACTCCCCCCAAGCCATGCAGCTTTACTCCGGCCTCTCGACCGACTTCATCCGCGACAGCGTGCACAACCGCATCGCCGAAAAGCTCAAGGACGCGTTCTTCCGGCAGTTCCGGTTCCACCCCGCGCCCTCCGAGGTCAACTCCTGGCGGAACTCCCTGCGCGCCGTGTCGCAGGTCCTGGACGACGCGAAGCTCCACGACCACGGCATCTTGCTCGAATACCCGGCGTTCCAAGCTGGACGTAAGCATCGAGCTCCACCGCTTCGTTTCCCATCGGAAACGCCACGTCGGTCGGGTTGCCACACCCCTGGGTGGATCTCTCGTATGTTTTCGACGTCATTCTCCCGGAATCATCGAGGCCGGGCATTGCATTGCCATGACGGAGGCGTCGGGATGGGCCGAAATGAACGGGCTGCGAGGCTGGGGTACAATTCCGAGATGAAACGTGGCATCGACGACTTGCTACGAGAGGCCCTGAAACTCCCGCCCGAAGCGAGGGCTGCCCTGGCAGGGTCCTTGATCGACAGCCTCGACGGGAAGAGCGACGACGACGTCGAAACGGCGTGGGACGCCGAAATCGCCCGACGCCTCCAAGAGATGAAGGAAGGCCAGGTCGCTCTCGTCCCGTGGACCGAGGTCCGACGCCGCCTCATCGGACAGTAATGCCCCGGGTGGCGGTCGGTTTTCACGCGGCGGCGGCCGCGGAGTTGGCGGCGGCACAAAACTGGTACCGGGAACGCGGCGGCAGCTGCGTTTGCCGCGGAAGTGGACCGTGCAATTGCGCGCATCGGCGAATCTCCGGAGCGATGGACGCCACACACTTATGGCACGCGCCGATTCGTACTCAGGCGATTTCCGTTCTCGATCATCTATCACGTCGATTCGTCAACCGTCACGGTGGTCGCCCTGGCCCATGGGCGAAGATTGCCTGGCTACTGGCAACAGCGCTGAAGAGAGTTTGGGAGACGCTACTCGCGTGTTCGGTGCAGGCCGACCTGGGATAGCAGAAGACGTATGAAGAAGGTCAAAACGACCGTGGGTGAATCCGACATGCGGGACCACTATGACTTCCGTGGCGGTGTGCGCGGAAAGTACGCCGCGCGTTATGCCGAGGGGACCAACGTCGTCCTTCTCGAGGCGGACGTGGCAGCGCACTTCCCGGATTCCCAAGCGGTCAACGAGGCCCTCCGGGCGCTGGTCGCGATCGCCAACCGTCGCGGGCGGTCGAAGGCGCGCGGCACGGCCGCGGCGAAACAGAAGGTCAAGCGAGCGTAACCCCCGGCCTCACTCCGTTTTCCTGTCACCAACCTCCCCCCTCCCGTCATGTCCTGGTGGAGCCGCCGAGCGGTCCCGGCCGGGCGATCCGGAGGACAATGGGACCAGCGGTCGAGCGGCGGGAGGTACGACGATGCCTAGCTCTCAAACGATGGAGGTCCCCGCGTCGCGGCGCGGCGCTTCGTTGGTTTCGGTGGACGGCCGCGCATATCCGCTGCAGTCGGCGCGCATCCAGGCCGAGGCGTCGGGCGGAATCGCTTTTTCGACGCTCGTGCAGACGTACCGCAACCCGTACGCCGAGCCGCTCGAGGTCGTGTACACGATGCCGCTGCCGGCCGACGGGGCGGTGGTGGGGTATGCGATCCGCCTGGGGGAGCGGGTCATCCGCGGAGAGGTGCGATCCCGCGAAGAGGCCCGGACGGCCTACGAAAAGGCGATGTTCGAGGGGCGGACGGCCGGGCTTCTGGAGCAGGAGCGGGACGACACCTTCACCCAGCGGCTCGGGTCGATCCCCGCGGGGGTGTCGGCGGAGATCACGATCGAGGTTCTGCATCCGACGGCGTTCCTCTTGGCTGCCGGCGAGGACGGGCCGCAGTGGGAATACCGCTTCCCGACGGTCGCGAGCGTCCGCTACGAAGGGGCGCCGGGGCGCGTCGCCGACGCCGACAAGCTCGACGTCGATCGCGCGGGTTCGCCGGGGGAAATCCCCACGCGGATCGAGCTGGCACTGACGACGACCGACGAGGCCGGTACCGTGGTGCGCCGGGTCGAGGCGATGCCGCTCGACCGTGACCTCGTCGTGCGGTGGGCGGCCGCCGGGATTGAGATCGGCGCCCGCCTGGTCGAAGGGCCCGGGCTTCCCGGGGACGACGGCCGGTACGGCCTGCTCACGATCACGCCGCCGCGCGCTCCGGAGGCGGAGTTCGCGCGCGACCTCACGATCCTGATCGATGCCAGCGGCTCGATGTCGGGTCGCCCGCTCGAGTGGGCGAAGGACGTCGCCGCCGGATTGCTCCGCGGCCTCGGGGAAGAGGACCGGTTCGAGGTGATCGCCTTCGCATCGCGGCCGAATTCGCTCACCGGCGGGATCGTCCCCGTGACCGACCGGTCGCTCGGGGCGGCGCTTGGCGACCTCGCAAACCTCCGCGCCGGCGGTGCGACCGAGATGGCCGATGCCATGGTCGAAGCGCTCCGGCCCCTTCGCGCCGGATCGCAGCACCAGGTCGTGCTCGTTAGCGACGGCCAGATCGGGTTCGAGGACGAGATCGTCGCCCGCATCGTCAGGGATCTCCCCGACGGCGCGCGGCTCCACACCGTCGGCGTCGGCGCCGCCCCCAACCGCACGCTGACTTCGCGCGCCGCCCGTGCCGGACGCGGCGTCGAATCGTTCGTCTGCGGCGACGGCGAGGTCGCCGGGACGATCGCGCGCCTGGCGGCGGCGACCGCGCGCCCCGTCTTGACCGACCTCAAGATCGCCTCCGCGTCGATCAAGGGGATCGCCCCCGCGCGGCCGCGGGACGTGCTCGCCGGGCAGCCGCTCGTCGTGGCGGTCGAGCTCGCTTCCGAAGGCGGGTCGATCGATGTCTCCGGGCGGCTCGCCGGTGGCGAGGGACGGTGGACGTGCCGCATCGACGTCCCGCCTCTTTCGGCGCGCCCGGTGGCCCTCACCACCCTGCCCTTCGGTGCGCTCTACGGACGCGAGACGATCGCCGACATCGAGATGGCGGCCGGGCCGGCCGAGCGGGTCGAGGCGGTCGCCCTCCGGCACCGTATCGCGAGCCGGCGGACGAGCCTCGTTGCGGTTGCCGACGAGCCGTCGGTGGACCCGAAGGCGCCTCGACGCAAGCAGGTGCTCGCGGTCGAGGTGCCCGCGTTCCTTTCGGCCGAGGCGCTGGGGCTGGAGCAGGCCTTGGCCGGCGGGTTCCGCACGCGCGGGGCGTTGATGGACTCGGTGAGCTCTTCCAGAGCGTTCCACGCGAGCCTGGAGCGCTCCGAGCAAAGCATCCTGGGCCGCTTGGGATCCCGGCTGATGCGTTCTCGGGGCCGAGCCCTGCGCGCGCGCGTCTTGCGCGTTCAGGACGATCTGCTCGTGCTCGAGCTCGACTCCCCCGAGGACGGCTTCCTCATCCCCGACGGCGCGGCCGCAGCCGCGATCCTCGGGCGGCCGATCGGCCCCGTGTCGGTGGATCCGGCGGAGTCGAGCCCGCGGGGGCCTCACGCGCAGGGGCTTCTCCTGCGGATCGCCGTGCGCCGCCCGGCCGGCTGGCCGGTGGGAGGCGCGTTCACGCTGGCGTGGGAGAGCGGAGTGACGCTCGAGTTCACGTTGGGCGATCGCGCGTGACCGAGCTGGACCACGCGTTCGCCGATGCGCGGTCCCCAGGTGGGTGGGGCGTCGAGGCGTTCGGGCGTTGGATGGCGCTGGTCGAGCGTCCCCTGCGCGCGAGCCTTCGACGCTTCGCCCGCGCGGTGGACGTCGAATCGGTCATGCAGGAGACATTCCTGCGCGTGTGGGTGTTGGTCAGGAACGGCGAGCGCACGCTCGAAGGAAACGACGCCTCGCTGCGTTTCGCGCTGCGGATCGGAAGGAACGTGGCTCTCGAAGAGGTCCGGCGCGCCCGGCTCGATCGTCTGGTGGCGCTCGACGAGCTCGACCCCTCGGCCGAGCCGTCGGTCGAGCCCGCGCCGGTTCGCGACCCGGGCCTCCTTCGGGCGATCAAGGATTGCGTCGATCGCCTCCGGGGAAAGCCCCGCGAGGCGATGCTCGCGCGTCTTGGCCGGGGGCACGAGCTTCCCGACCGCGATCTCGCCGCCTCGATCGGCATGGCGGTCAACACGTTCCTGCAAAACGTCGTGCGCGCGCGGAAGTCGGTGGCCGCATGCCTCGAAGGGAAGGGTGTATGAACGAAGACCTCGAGCTGCTGATCGAGGCGACCGCCGGCGCCTGGCGGGAGCGCGACGTCAACGGCCGCCCCGTTCCCCCACCCGCCTGGTGGGACCTCCCTTCGGATGCGCGCGAGCGTGCCTTCGAGCTGCAGCAGCTCACCCGCGAATGGGAGCGTGCGATCGACCCCGCGGGGTTCAGCGGAACGGTGCGCGCGGTGCTGGACAGGCTGACGGCGATCTGAGCGTCGCGCGCGGGCGGCTACGGCTCGATTTCGGGTTCCTTGACGACGTGTCGGCCGCCTTGGTCGGCCGGATCCCGCGGCACCAGAGCGATCGTGCAGCGATTGAGGACGCGCGCCCATCCCACGCTGCTCTGCCGCGCCAGGCTCTCGAAGTGCCGGAGCGCTTCCGTGTGGGCGGCGTTCTGGCTTCGCGCCTCGACGATCGTCTCGTGAACGAAGTCGCGCGGCGCGCCCTCGACGAACTCGGTGTACTCGAAGGTGGCGAGGAAACGGCGGGGCATGGGGCGAGTGTACGGGTGGCTAGTTCTCCTTGGCAAATGGGCTTGGTGGGAATTCCACTACCGGAGCGAGGGCGGTGGTCTCTCGTCGGGGAGTTTGTGACGCCTAGCTGGCTGGCCGCAACGGGTTTGTAGCGGTTCAACCTCCCTGTCCAACGCCGAAAAAAAAGAGTGGCGCATCTCACGTGACCCACGCATTCCTTCGAATAGCAGGACGTTGTCTCCAAAATCCGTTGTGATGAATTCGTGGGGGGGTCGGCATGTTCAGAGAGCGTGATGTTGCGTGGTTATTCGCTTCCCTGGCGGCGGCAGCGACGGTCGTCTTCGGGTGCTCGACATCCGTGCGCGCGAGCGACAAGGCGACCTGCCCGGTAATCCTCGAATACGACCACAAGGAGGATCACTGGAGTCTGGTCAAGAACAAATGCGGCGCGCGGCTCGAACTGGACTTCAAGGGCATTCCCACGGTCTACACGAAAGAAGGCGTCGTGGTCACTTTGCGCGTCGTGGACACCAACCCGCTCCTATTCGGCCTCGGGGATTTCGACGTCAAACAAGCTGACATCGAAGGCCTCGCCAAGCTCCAAGATCTCGCTTCGGCGATCGGGGCGGCTCTTGTCGGACAAGTGGGTATCTTGGGTGAACATCACATCGAGGCGTATGTGCCCGGGGAGGCTCAATCTCGCACCACGGTGCTCCGAGATGAGGCCGACTATGTCGGCTGCCTGCTCGGCGCCCTTCAAGCTGAGCGCTACAAAGCCCTCGCGCTCGTCCAGCAGGTGGCTTTCGAGAACCCTTCCGCTCAGTGGAATCCGTCTGTCGCTCAGTGCACGGATCCGGTGGACAAGACGACCTCGCAACCGATCGTGTCGGCGACGTATTTCAGTGCTCTTGACGACTTGGCGCGGGCCTTCGCCGCGGTCAAAAACGACTCGCAAGGGTGTTCGACCGCAACACCGGCGCTGTTGGCGGCTCTCACCGCGCCCCGGGCCACGCCAGCCGAGGTGAAGGCTCTAAAGGCGAAGCTGCAGGATGTCACCGCCAAGGCGAGCACGGAAAGTTGCCGCCCCGAGTTGAAGAAGTTTCTTCTCGAAGGAGCCGCGTCTCTGGCGTCCGATATCCGCAGGTACGACGAGCAGGTTGCCAAAGCGAAGAGCGATCCGGATAAGGCCAAGGCGCTCGCGGAGCTCCAAAAGAGCCTCGACGCGCAGGCCGAGGAGGGTCTCCCAACGCTGCTCGCCTTGCAGGGGAGCGGCGCCGCGGAGGACAAGGCGCTGGGGGCGGCCGCCGAGCTGCTCGCCAAACGCGACGACGTGATCGACCCGCTCGCCGCCGTCGCGGACGTGGATCGCCGGCTCGGCGTAAACCGCGCGGATCTCAAGCAGGGCGCGCCGTTCCTGGTGTCGTCCGCAAAAGTGCTCGCCTGGACGCCGACGCCCCAGGAACAGCGCTGGGACAAGACCGAGACGTACTCGTTCAAGATCAAGAAGAACTCCCCTCTCGCCGCCAAGATTCAGAGCCCGATGCACGCCGAGGTCACGAAGTCGTTTGTCACGTCTCCGCGCACGGGCAGCCTCCTAGGCGTCGGCATCGGGGTGACGTACACACCGATCGCCGCGCCCAAGTGGGCGCTCGTCGCCAATCCGAGCAACGCCACGCAAAAGGTCGTCACGAAGACTGATGAGGACACGCGTGCCGGCAAGCTGGCGGTATTCGGCTTCTACCGCTTCTTGCAGCACGCGTGCCCGTCACTTCGGAATGCCCCGGTGAAACCCGGGCTCGAGTTCGGCGCTGGACTTGACCCCGACAACGCCGCGTTCTTCGTCGGAATCGGCGCGGAGTTCGCGAAGTATCTTCGAATCGGCGTCGGCCGCACCATTCAGAAGATCAAGGTGCCTCGCAGTCGGTCGGAAGGAGAGATCGTGCCAGCGACCGTGACGGATCTACCGCTGAAGTCCGCGAACGAAGAGGACTGGTACGCATCGCTGACGTTCGCTTTCGATCAACTGACGTTCTTCAAGAAGAACTAGGGGGGTACGGTGATGATTAGACTCGCTTCCCTTATGGTCGGCTGCCTGGCATTTGGTGGCCTGCTTTTCTCCGTAGGTGTGGCCGGCACACCTCCTCAGCAACCTCCTCAGCCACCGCCGCCGAAGTCCGTGAAATTCTTGTTCGGCGACGTGAGCGATGTTTCCGGTACGACGAACTTCGTGGTCGTGACCTCGGTCCCGGCCGTCATCAAGAAGGCTCGTGCCGAGCTCAAACTGTCGCCCAAGACTCGCAAGGGCCACATCTCCGGCCCCATCGCTGAAGGTGACGGCGGTCACAATCTGAGGTGGCACTGGCACTTCAAGTCCGACCAGTGGCAGTTCGTCGAGGCGACGATAGAGCAGTGCGACGGCCGAGCCGCGGACGTGGAGAAGAACCTCGACTACTGGCTCAATACGGTCGGCCGGTTTTGCCCCTGGAACGCGCGAGTCCTCACCGAGTTGACGGAATGACGGCGTCCCGCGCTGGGCTCACTCGCCCCCGCCGTTGTCCATCGTCCTGATCACCAGCCAGCGCCCGCCTTCTTTCCGCCAGATCTCCAGGTAGCGCCGTTCGAGCCGCTTGGTTTCGCCGCCGGCCTTCGGCGTCAGCGTGACGACGAAATTCCCGCGCGTGAACGCGAAGTCGCCGTCACCATCGACTTCCTCGTTGTCCACGTCCACCGTCCCGGCGTAGTCGCGGAGAATCGCGGCGATCCGCGCGATCACTTCCGCCTTGGTCTCGGGCGGCGCGCCCTGGCGGAGCTTCACCAGGCTGTCGCTGTAGCACCCCGCGATCGCTTCCACATTCCCGGAATCATACGCGGCCTTGAACCTCGCGATCTCGAGGCTGATCGCCAACCGATCCTGCAAGGGCATCACTTCCCCACCTCCCCCAGGAACTTCTCCAGGCACGCGTCCGCCTTCGCCCGAAAGCTCGTCCAGAGGCCCATGTGCTCGCCGCCGTCGATCCCGCACCAGGTCTTCTTCGCGCTCCCCGCGGCGTCGAACACCTCGCGCCCGAACTTCACGGCGACGACGACGTCCTTCGTTCCGTGGATCGACAGCAGCGGCGCGGTCAGCTTCGGTGCCAAGTCGATCGGCTGCGGCTTCGACGCGGCGAGGTCCGGGGCGGCGCGCAGGCGCACGGCCCCGCGCACGTACCACGGGAGGGCGCGGCGCATCTCGGGGATGACTTCCTTGGCGGAGCTGGGGGCGCCCTGGAGGACGACGCCCGCCACCGGGCGGTTCGTCGCGACGTTCAACGCCGCGAGCGCGCCGATCGAATAGCCGTAGACGACGATCGGGAGGCCGCGGACGTCGGGGCGCGCGGCTACCGCGTCGAAGACGCGGAGGCTGTCCGTCGCGATCGCTTCCAGGCTCGCGGTGCCCGCGGAAGGCCCGAACCCACGGTAGTTCACCGCGTAGAGGTCGAGATCGTGCGCGCGCGCGATCTCGCCGAGCCCGCTGTCGGCGGTCACGATCTCGCCGTTCCCGCCGAAGTAGACCACGGCGAATTTCCTGCCGGGGCCGGTGAACGCCTGGCCGCGCAGGGTCGAGCCGTCGGCCGCCGCGACCTCGAGATCGGGGGGCTTCGCGGGCGCCGGCGGGTGCATCTGCGCCCCCGGCAGGAGGTCCTGCTCGTGGACGATCCTCACGCAGCCGAAGGAGGTCAGGGCAAGCGCGGCGAGGGCGAAGACGGCGCTCGCCTTCGCGTCCTTCC
>JBGQLU010000101.1:0-13239 GCA_041500265.1 Acidobacteriota bacterium
CGGGATGAAACGGCCGGAGCTGCGGCGGAGGCTCGTCGAGCGCGGGCTCGTCGAAGGCTAGGCGGCGGGCGGAGCTCCGCCGGGCTTCGGGACCGCGCACCCGTTGCACCCACCCTTCTTCTTCGGGGCGCGGGTTTCCGGGTCGTATTCGTACTTCAAGCAGCACATCAGGCGGCCGCACATCCCCGAAATCTTCGACGGATTCAACGACAAGCCCTGCGCCTTGGCCATCTTGATCGAGATCGGCTCGAAACCCTTGAGGAACGTCGAGCAGCACAGCTGCTTGCCGCAGGGACCGACACCGCCCCGCATCGCCGCGTCCTCGCGGTCGCCAATCTGCTTGAGCTCGATCCGGGTGTGGTACTGGATCGACAGGTCCCGCACCAGATCGCGGAAGTCGATGCGCCCCTCGGCGGTGAAGTGAAAGGTCATCTTGCGGCCGTCGATCGCGCGATCGACGTGGCCGAGCTTCATCGGGAGGCCGTGCTCGAAGATCCGCGCCAGGCAGTAGCTCCGCGCCTCCTGCTCGGCGGCGACCTTCCGCCCGTACGCCTCCTCGTCGTCCCGGGCCGCGAGGCGCAAGACCTTGGGGAGCTTCGCGCCGGGCCCGAAGAACGGGTTCGACAGGACCGGAGCCGTGACCGTCCCGAACTGGACCCCCTGGTCGGTGTCGACGAGGCACGACGCGCCGACCTCGAGCGGCAACCCCCCGGGGTCGCAGGTCCGGGTGCGGGGGGCGGAGGCGATGCGGATGCCGACGACGTCCATGCGGCGTGTACTATAACCGGTGCTGAACGGAACGGGCGCCGAGAACTCCCATGGCAGGACGCAGCGACAAGGACGCCGACGGAAGGCGCGTGCTCGCCACCAACCGGGCGGCCTCCCACGAATTCCACCTTCTTGAGCGATTCGAGGCGGGCCTCGTGCTGACCGGGACCGAGGTCAAGTCGATCCGCGCCGGCCGGGCCAACCTCAAGGAGGGGTACGCGAAGGTCGAGGGCGGGGAGGTCTTCCTCCACAACGCCCACGTCTCTCCGTACGACGCCGGGAGCCGGGAGAACGCCGATCCGCTGCGGGTGCGGAAGCTCCTGTTGAACGCGAAGGAGATCCGGAAGCTCGGCAAGGAGACCGCCGCTCCCGGGGTCACGATCGTGCCGCTGGCCCTCACGCTGAAGAACGGCCGCGTCAAGCTCGAGATCGCGCTCGCGAAGGGGAAGAAGACCTACGACAAGCGCGAGGCGATCGCCAAGAAGGACGTGGAGCGGGAGATGGCGCGCGCCCGGGGCGCCAAGCGCGGCTAGGCGGAGGGCGCGGGCTTCATCACGAGCTGCTTGATCTCGGCGTTGTTCCCGGCGGCTTCCGCCTGGAACAGGATCGCGGCGTTGGCTCCCGGCATCTCGGGGATCTCGAAGCTGGCCTCGACGCGCCCGTCCTGAGCCGTCGTTCCCGCGAAGATCTCCTTCGGCTTCTCGCGCGTCGAGATCAGCTTCACGGTGACCTTCGCGCCCGCCACCGGGCGGTCGGAGGCCTCGGCGATGACCCGGAGCGTCAGCGCGGGCGAGGTCCCCTCGACGAACACCTTCTGCTCGGCCATCTCGAGCCGGATCTGCTCGAGGCCGACCTCCCGAGAGAGAAAGTCGAGCACGACCTCGTCGAGCGCGCGGTTGGTGATGATGTTGTAGCCGAACGGCTTCGGGCCGTCGGGGTCGAAGCGCCCGTAGAGGATCTCCCGGATGATCGCCTGGTGCTGGCCTTCCATCCTCCGGGCGACCTCGGATTCCGAGTACTCGGACGAGCGCGCGAGGTCCCCGTACGACGTCCGGCGGGAGGTGATGATCTCCCCGCCGGTGTAGACGAGGCTCTCGACCACCGGGTTTTCGACCCCCTTGTCCTCGGTCTGGACGTGGAAGACACGTCCCTCGTAGTTGACGTCGGTGTTGAACCCCGTGATCATCGCGCGCCAAGGTAGCCGCAGGAGCGCTCGGGGGTCAAGATGGCCCGCCGCGGAATCCGGGAACCGGGGCCCCGGCCTCCCGTATAGTGGGACGATCCGCGGGCCTGCATCTCGTCCGCGGCGCCAGGAGGAGGGTTTCATGGACGCAGCGATCTCGCTGCGCGGCGTCGTCAAGGCATTCGACGACTTCCGCGCGGTGGACGGCATCACTCTCGACATCCCTCAGGGGGAGATCTTCGGATTGCTGGGGCCGAACGGCGCCGGGAAGTCCACGACGATCCGGATGATCATGGACATCATCCGCCCCGATACCGGAACGATCTCGGTCCTGGGGAAGCCCTCGACCGAAAACGTGCGCCACCACGTCGGCTACCTCCCCGAGGAGCGGGGGCTCTACAAGAAGATGAAGGTCCTGGACGTTCTCTCGTTCCAGGGGAGCCTCACCGGCGCCACTCCCGCCGCCGCGCGGGTCGAGGCGAAAGGCTGGCTCGAAAAGCTCGAGATCGCGGACTGGGCCGACAAGAAGGTCGAGGAGCTCTCGAAGGGGATGCAGCAGAAGATCCAGTTCGCCGCGGCGGTGCTGGGAAACCCTCCGATCCTGATTCTGGACGAGCCCTTCTCCGGGATGGACCCCGTCAACCAGAACCTTTTCAAGGACCGGATCCTCGAGCTGAACCGCAAGGGGACGACGATCGTCTTCTCGACCCACCAGATGGAAACCGCCGAGCGGCTCTGCAAGGAGATCGCCCTCATCAACAAGGGGCAGCTCGTCCTGTCGGGACCGCTCGCCAAGGTCAAGGAGGGGTTCGGGCGGAACTCGGTGCTCCTCGAGTACGAAGGGGACGGCGCGTTCCTCTCGGCGCTTCCGGGGGTCGCTCGCATCGACGGGTACGGCTCGTATTCCGAGATCCGGCTCGAGACCGGCGCGGACCCGCAGGCGATCCTTCGCGCGGTCGCGGGGCGGCTCAAGGTGACGAAGTTCGAGATCGTCGCCCCGACGCTCCACAACATCTTCATCGAAAAGGTCGGCGCCACGAATGTCGGCGTCCTCGAAAGGGTCGGCGATGCATAACGTCCTGATGATCCTGCGCCGCGAATATCTCGAGCGCGTCACGAAGAAGTCGTTCTGGATCGGGACCGCGGTGTTCCCGCTCCTGATGGTGGTGTTGACCACCCTCCCCATGATGCTCGTCGGCCTCGGCGGGAACGATCAGAAGACGATCGCGCTGGTGGACGCCACCGACAAGCTCTACGACCCGCTGGTCAAGGAGCTCTCCGACAAGAAGCTCAAGGACGGAACGCCGCGGTACGCGATCGAGAAAGTGCCGCTCGCCGGAACGCTCGAGTCGACCGAACAGTCGCTCGAGCCGCGCGCCCGGAACGGCAAGCTGTTCGGCATCCTGACCGTGGCCAAGGACATCGACGCCAAGGATGCGTTCACCTTCTACGGAAAGACCGTCGGGGATATCCGTTCGACGGAGGAGATCCAGAGCGCTCTCCGCCGCGCGGCGATCGAGCTGCGGTTCGCCAATGCCAACATCGCCGCCGACAAGGGCGTGGTCGACAAGCTGCTGGCGCCGGTGGACATGGAGACGAGGGAGATCTCGAAGGAGGGAGGCTCGACGAAGAAGAACTTCCTGACGGCCTATTTCGGGACGTTCGCCTTCGTGATGGTCCTCTTCATGACGCTGCTCCTCTACGGGATCGCGATGATGCGAGGAATCCTCGAGGAAAAGACGAGCCGCGTGATGGAGGTCTTGCTCGGCTCGGTGAGCCCGCAAGAGCTGATGACCGGGAAGATCCTGGGCATCGGCCTCGTGGGCCTGACGCAGGTCGGCATCTACGCCGTCACCGCCGGCGTGCTGCGCGTCTACATGGGGGCGAAGATGTCGGGCACCGACATGGGCGGCATCCTCTCGACGTTCACGCTGACCAAGCTCGCCTTCTTCCTGATCTTCTTCCTTCTCGGCTACTTCATGTACGTGGCGCTGTTCGCTTGCGTCGGGGCCGTGTGCAATTCGGAGCAGGAAGCCCAGAACTACCAGGCGCCGATCACCTGGTGCCTGATGCTCCCGATGATCGCGACCATCTTCTTCGTCGGCCAGCCGGACTCCACGATCTCGGTGGTCGTGTCCTTGATCCCGATCTTCACGCCGATGGTGATGTTCATGCGGATCTGCGTGCAGATGCCCCCGGCGTGGCAGATCGCTCTTTCGATCGTCCTGACGACGGCATTCACCTGGCTCGTCTTCCGGGGCGCGGCGAAGATCTTCCGGATCGGAATCCTGATGTACGGGAAGAGGCCGACCATCCCCGAGATCATGCGCTGGGCCCGCAGCTAGAGGGGGAATTTCATCCCGATCAGCTTGTAGGCGAGCCGCGCCGCGGTGAAGTCGGCGTGGTGGAGCCCGGGCGCCGGGGCCAGCTCGACGAGATCGCACGCGACGACGTCCGTGCGCTCGATCAGCCGCTCGAGGAAGCGGAGCGTCGGCCACCAGGTCCCGCCCCCGGGCTCGGGGGTGCCGGTGGCCGGGATGATCGACGGATCGAAGTAGTCGAGGTCGATCGTGAGGTAGACGGGGGCGTCGTCGATCCCGTGGAGGGCGACGTCGATCCACCCCTCGTCCTCCATCTCCCAGGCGTGCACGACCCGGTAGCCTGGGATCCCGGAGCGGATCCAGCGCGCCTCCTCGATCGAGGTGTTCCGGATGCCGATCGCGGTCAAGCCGACGCCGTGATCGAGGCAGCGGGCCATCGCGCACGCGTGGCTCCATCGATCCCCTTCGTACTGCTGCCTCAGGTCGGAGTGGGCGTCGAGCTGGACGACGCGGAGGCCGGGGTGCCGCTTCGCCGCGGCCGCGACCCCGCCTGGGGTGATCGAATGCTCCCCTCCCAGCATCATCACCCACTTTCCGGCGTCGAGCAGCTCGCCGAAGCGCCCTTCGATGCGGCGCACCGCCTGCTCGGGCGAATCGCCGGAAACGCCGAGCATCGGGTCGGTCCACAAACCCGCCCGGTACGGCTCCTCGAACATCTGCTCGTCGTAGAGCTCGACCTGCGTCGAGGCGCGCAGGATCGCCGCAGGGCCGCCTGCCGTGCCGCCCCCGTACGAAACGGTGGCCTCGTACGGAACCGGCAGGACCGCGACACGCGCCGCCGTGAACGGCGAGGCGGCCTCGTCGCCGCCGAACGGCGGAAGGACGTCGGAACCCGGGCGCGTCATGGGGGCGGATTATAGAGAGGAACAGAGAACTCGGGCGCGAACCGGAGCCGCCTCCTCGAAAAGAGCCCCGGCCCGCGCCCGGCGGCGTGATCGTCCACCGGCACCGGGGGTCCCGTTCCCGCCGCCGGCGGCCAGGGGCGTCGCCCCTTACCGCGCGAAGACGTTGCGCAAGCCCGGTGCCACCGGCCGCTCTTCGCATCGCCGCGGTTTCATCGTCCGGGTGTCGTCCGCGGGACGTCCGCTCGGACGGCTGCGCAGCTCGGGCGGTTGGTACAATGCGCGCCGTTGGCGAACAGGAAATCCGCGATCGCCGCGCGCGCCGCGCAACCCGGGCTCTTCGAAGCGAAGGCCGCCCCGGCTCCGGCACTCGCCGAGCCCCCGAAGAGGCGCCCCGCCCGGCCCGCGCGCGAGGACGCGCAGTCGATGGCGGCCCGGCAGCGGGAGATCTCGATCTCGGAGTTCTTTACCAAGAACCGCCACCTCCTAGGCTTCGACAACCCGCAGAAGGCGCTGCTCACGGCGATCAAGGAGGCCGTGGACAATTCCCTCGACGCGTGCGAAGAGGCGGAGATCCTCCCCGAGCTGATCGTCGAGATCCACGAAACGGGCGAGAACCGGTTCCGCATCGCGGTCGAGGACAACGGCCCGGGGATCGTTCGCGGGCAGATCCCGAAGATCTTCGGGAAGCTCCTCTACGGCTCGAAGTTCCACCGGCTGAAGCAGCAGCGCGGCCAGCAGGGCATCGGCATCTCGGCCGCCGGGATGTACGGCGTGCTGACCACGGGCAAGCCGGTGACGATCCTGTCCAAGACCGGGCCGCGGCGGCCGGCCAATACCGCCGAGATCGTCATCGACACGCAGAAGAACCACCCGGTCGTGCACAAGGACCACGAGATCCCGTGGGACCAGGATCACGGGACGCGCGTCGAGATCGAGCTCGAGGCCACCTACAAGAGGGGGCGGCGCTCGGTGGACGACTACATCGAGCAGACGGCGCTCGCGAACCCCCACGTCACGCTCCGCTACGCCGCCCCGAACGAGGACGTGAAGGTCTACGAGAGGGTCACCTCCGAGCTTCCCGTGCCCTCGAAGGAGATCAAGCCGCACCCCTACGGCGTCGAGCTCGGGATCCTGATGCGCATGCTGAAGGAGACCGCGGCAAGAAACGTGAGAGGTGCGCTCTCCACCGACTTCTCGCGCGTCTCCCCCGCCGTCGCGGACGAGATCTGCCAAGCGGCGGGGATCAAGCCGGAGGCCGATCCGAAGCGCCTCACGACGCCGCAGGTCGAGCTGCTCTTCCGGGCGATCCCCAAGGTCAAGATCATGGCCCCGCCGACCTCCTGCCTCTCGCCGATCGGCGAGGAGCTGCTCCGGAAAGGGCTCGAGGCGCGATTGCCGTGCGACTTCGCCACCTCGGTGACCCGGCCTCCGTCGGTCTACCGGGGCAACCCGTTCCAGGTCGAGGTCGGCCTGGCTTACGGCGGCGCGCTCCCCGGCGACGAGCTCGCCGACCTGGCTCGCTTCGCGAACCGGGTCCCGCTGCAGTACCAGCAGTCGGCCTGCGCGATCACCAAGGCCGCGCTCTCGGTCGACTGGAGATCGTACGGGCTCCAGCAGTCGAAGGGGGCGCTCCCGACCGGTCCGCTCGTGCTCATCGTCCACGTCGCGTCGGTGTGGGTCCCGTTCACCTCCGAATCGAAGGAAGCCGTCGCCTCCTACCCGGAGATCGTGAAAGAGCTGCGCCTCGCGCTGATGGAGGCCGGCCGCCGTCTCGGGTCGTTCGTGCGGCATCGCCGCCGGGTCGAGGACGAGGAAAAGAAGCGCTCGTACATCGAGAAGTACATCCCGCACATCGGCGACGCGCTGCAGCAGATCCTGGGCCTGTCGGACGCGCGGCGGAACCGCACGGTCGAGGACTTGAAGACGATCCTGGAGCGCACCCGGAAGGCCTAGGGAGCCGCGATCGCCCGACCGCGGTGCAGGCGGAACTGCACCACCACGTAGACCACCGCGAGCGGCGCGCCGAGCGCAAACCAGCCGAGGGCGGTCGCAAGCCCGTGCGCGTCGCTGGCCGCCGCCTGGGCCGTGACCGACAGGGCCGGATCCGAGGCCGAGCGGAGCAGCACCGGGTAGAGGCACGCGGCGGTCGCGCCCAACAGGCCGGCGAGGAAGCCGCAAGAGCCGGCGAACGCGGCGCCGTCCCTCCCTCGCCGGTTCGCCAGAATCGCCGTCGCGAGGCCGGACGCCGCGACGAACGCCGCGAGCCATGCCACCGGACGTTGCGGAAAGGCCGAAAAGAACCCCGGGCTGGCGACCCGGGTCGCGAGCGTCAGGACGGGCCAGAGCGCGGCGGAAACGAGCAGCAGTCCCCGCGCCGCCGTTCCCGCGCGGCGCCGTACGACACCGTCGGTCTTCCAGGCGAGGAAGAGCGCGCCGTGGGCCGTGAGCGCGACGAGCGCGAACACGCCCGCCGCAACCGTGTACCAGTCGAGGATCCCGACCGGAGCTCTCGCGCTGAAGTCGGTGAACAGCGCCAGCTCGAACCACCCGCCCCCTCCGATCGGCAATCCCCGCACGAGATTTCCCAGCGCCGCCCCGAACAGGATCGCGAGCGCGGCGCTCGCGACACCGAAGGCCGCATCCCAGAACGCGCGCCAGAGCGGGGCGGCCACGTGGCTCCGGAACTCGATCGAGATGCCGCGCAGGATCAGCGTCCAGAGGACGAGCATGATGGCGAGGTAGAAGCCCGAGAGGCCGGAGGCCAGCACCCGCGGAAAGGCGACGAAGAGCGCGCCCCCCGACGCCAGCAGCCAGACCTCGTTCCCATCCCAGAACGGCCCGATCGCGGAGAGCACCTGCCGCCGCTCGGCGTCCGAGCGCGCCACGACGAGGTGCAAGGCACCCGCCCCGAAATCGAAGCCGTCGAGCACGACGTAGGTCGCGAGCATGAACGCCACGATCGCGAACCAGGTCTCAACCATGGGCGGCCTCCCCGACCGGCCCCGGTCCGTGCGCGATCTCGCGCCCGACGAGAAACAGGAAGAGGAGGCCGAGGACGAAGTAGATTCCCGCGAACCCGATGAGCGTGAACAGTGCCGTGCCGGCGTGCACGCTCGGGCTCGCGGCGTCCTTGGTGCGGAGGAGGCCGTACACGATCCAGGGCTGCCGCCCCAGCTCCGCGGTCATCCAGCCTGCCGTGGTCGCGATGTAGGGGAACGGAAAGGCGAGCATCAGCACCCAGAGCATCGGGCGGGTGCGCGTCAGGCGACCCCCGGGGAGCAAGAGCGAGGCGAGCCCCATGAGCCCGATGAAGAGCGTGCCGAGCCCCACCATGACGTGGAAGGCGTAGTAGAGAAGCTCGATGTTGTCGGGCCAGGTGTCCTCGGGGAACTCCGCGAGGCCGGACACCTCGCTCGAAAAAGTCCCGTAGGCGACGAAGCTCAACATGCCGGGAAGCTCGATCGGGTTGTCCAGGCGCCGCTCGGCGACGTTCGGCTGGCCGATCATCACCATCGGCGCGTGGGTGCCGCTCTCGAACCGCCCCTCCATCGCCGCCAGCGCGACCGGCTGGTGCCGCGCGACCAGCTTCGCCTGATGGTCGCCGGTCGGGAACGCGACGAGCACGCTCGCGATCAGACCCGCGACCGCCCCGAGCGACAGGAAGCGGCGCGCGGCCTCGAGGTGCCGGCCCGAAAGCGTGTAATAGGCGCCGACGGCGGCGACCACGAACGACGCGGTGACGACGGTCGCCACCATGTTGTGGAGATACTGAGCCACCGCCCACGGGTTGGTCAGGAGCGCCGCGAGGCTGACGAGCCGCAGGCTCCCGTCGGGGGCGGCGGCGTGTCCCACCGGATGCTGCATGAACGCGTTCGTGCAGATGATGAAGTACCCGGACAGCCAGCTCCCCGCCCATAGCGCGATCGCCGCCAGGAAGTGCCCGATGCGCCCGACCCGCCCTTCCCCCCAGACGAGGATCGACACGAAGCTCGATTCCAGGAAGAAGGCGAAGAGCCCCTCCATCGCGAGCGTCTGGCCGATCACGGGCCCCGCGAACCGGGCGAAGCGAGCCCAGTTGGTCCCGAACTGGAACTCCATCGGGATGCCCGTGACCACGCCGACCGCGAAGTTGATCCCGAAGATGCGGATCCAGAATCGGGCTGCCTCGTCCCATCGCGCATCGCGCGTGCGGAGCGCGATCGCCTTCATGACGACGATCAGGAGGGCGAGCCCCATCGTGAGCTGCGGGAAGAGATAGTGATAAACGAGCGTGAAGGCGAACTGCAGGCGATGCCAGAACACCGGGTCGCCGGAGGCCATGCCGCAAGTATACTGGCGCTTCCGGAGGCTCCCCCGTGGCCGTTCGCAAGTCCGAGGTCAGCGTGGACTCCGATGCCGCGCGATCCCCCCGCGCGCCGCTCCTCGCGGAGTCGATCCGCGAGGCGATCCTGCGGGGCGAATACCCCTCGGGGACGAAGCTCCGCCAGGAGGAGCTCGCCCGGCGCTTCGGCACGAGCGTGATCCCGCTGCGGGAGGCGCTCTACGCCCTCGCCTCGGAGGGCCTGGTCGAGTTCCTGCCGAATCGAGGCGCGCGCGTCCGGCCGACCTCGAGCCGGGAGCTCCGCGAGATGGCCGAGGTGCGCTCGGCGCTCGCGGCGGTCGGGATGCGCCTCGCCTGGCCGAACCTGACGCCCGAGGCGATCGCGAAGGCCCGCTCGATCTCGAGGCGGATGGACCGCGCGCGGGACCCCCGCGCGCGCGTGACCCTCTACGCCGACTTCCACGAGGCTATCCTCGCCCCCGCGGAGCGTCCTTTTCTCGTCGCCCAGATCCGCGGCATCATCATGTCGGGCCTCCGCTACATGCCGGTGTGGCTCCAGGCGTGGACCGAGACCGGCATCGCGACCACGCCGGGCTTCGAAGGGGTCCTGGAAGCGCTCGAGCGGCGCCACCTCGGCGATACCCTCCGGCTCCTGAAGAGGGTGTGGTCGGATCAGGAAGAGCTGGTCGCCCGGTATCTCGAGCGGCTGGAATCCTCGGGCTCCCCGAGAGCGCGAAAGAAAAAGGGCGGGCCCGGACGGCCCGCCCCTCGCTTGCGCCGCTGATCCGCCCGATCAGGGAGAGGTCAGCAGAAGATCGTACGATCCGTAGATCGTGTACCCGCCGCTCGCGCGCTTGGAGCGGATGTAGAACGTCCCGTTCTTCGTCGCCGTCCACGTGATCTTGGACGACTTGTCTCCCGCCGCCCGGTCGTTGTTCGACGTGATCACCGTGGTCCCGTTGGTATCGATGAGCTCGAGGTTCGTGTCGTTGGCACTCAGGAGGTTCACGGTCTGCATCGTGTAGACCTGGCCCGATACGGCCACGAACTTGAAGTAGTCGGTGTCGACTTCCCCCTTGCCGTCGCCGTTCGAATCGTAGAAGTACGTCAGGTGGATCTGGGGGGCGTTCACCGTGAGCTGCGTCGCCGTCGCCGACGTGTTGTTCGGCTCGTAGGCGTCCTGCCAGAATTCGATCGTGTAGTAACCCCAGATCGACTGCATCGCGGTGAAGTTCCCGTTCGCGATCGTCGGATCGAACCAGCCGTCCCAGAAGCTCTCGGCGGTCACGTAGGTGGCGTTCTTGATCGGCCCGGTGAAGACCTGCCAGACCTCGAGATCCGGAAGGTTCAGCGCGTCGGGGGGATTGTCCTCCAGGCCGACGGTGAAATCGGTGCTCGAGGGCCCATCCACGACGTCCCACATCGTCCGCGAGTCGGAGGTCTCGCTCTGGTCTCCCGGGCAGAAGTACTGGTCGGCATCCTCAAGGTTGTACCAGTTCTGCATGTGTCCCGGACCGGAGCCGCCGTCGGTGCGCAGGTACACGTTGGCGTTCGGCCATCCGTTGTAGCGGCGGACGCTGCAGCCGAAGAAGCTGGCACGCGATTCGTCGAAGGTGAGCCTCGGGTCCTCGTCGCAGGCGGAGAGGTAGTGCGTTCCGCCGGGATTCGAGGACTTGGAGTAGTTGTTCATGACGTAGTGCGACCACTCGTGGAGGATGACGGTGTCGTCATACCCCGCGCTGTCGCGCAGCGTCACGGTGCTCCCGGACGTCGCCGAATTGCCCACGTTGCCGTTCGACTGCCACTTGAATGTCACGAGCTTCCCGGAGCTCGGGCGCGAGCCGGTGAGGAACTTGATGTAGTCCGCCCCCCAAATGCCGCGGTCGAAGATGTTGTAGGCCTCGGCGCCGGCGAAGGCCTGGGCGACGAGCACGCCGTAATCGACGTTGGTGTTCGGACCGTGGTTGGGAATGTCGGTCGTGTTGCCGACGTAGACGGAGCTGCTCTGATTCGTCACCTTGACGAAGAGGTCCGAGGTCTGGGTGGTCTGGGTCATGATCCGGACGCGCACCGTGCGGGTGGACGTGTCCGGCACCAGAACGCTGAAGTTGCCGTTGGCGTCGGTCTTCCCCCATGCCAGGTGCCACTTGTTGGTCATCTTGGCCGCATCAACGATTTCTACGTCGGCGAATCGGACGGGGTTGTTCACGATCGCGCCGGTGAAGCCGGTCTGATCCCATTCGCGATGCTGGTAGAGGAGTTGTCCCGTCGCGGTCCAGTTCGCATACGCCGGGACGGTCATGGCCACGACGACGACGGCGGCAAGGAGGGCGAGCTTGCGCATCAGTTCACCCCCTGCAAGTTGAAGTTCACGGAGGTCCCATCGTCCACTGGAAGATTCGGGGTGACGCCGAGCGGCGCACGGACGACCGCCTCGGACATGAGCGTGCCGGCGTCGGTGACGCCGAGCGCGCGCACGATGATCTCGTGGAGCGCCGCTCCTTCGAGAGGCACTTCGATCGTCGTCCGAATGACACCGCGGGAGGGAATCGACGGCCCGCTCACCCCCGGCTACAAGGGCTCGCCGCCTGCGTCGGTCCATCCGACCGGACGCACGGCGAACGACCGCCCCTGCACCATCCACGGGGTGCCGTCGGGCTTCTCGATGCGAAGGGTCACCTCGCGGGTCGGATACAGGGCATCCACCGCGACCTCGATGCGCGCCACACCCGTCGCTTGGGCCCCGGTGGCGACGCGGCCGGGCACCGTCTGGAGCAGGTGGAGCTCGACGTTCAAATCGGCCTTGGCTTCGAGCGCGTGCGCTCGTGGTGTAAGCGCGGCCAGGACGACAGCCGCGGCGAGGATCGACCACACCTTGAATGATTGAGTGTTTGTCTTTCTTTTATTCATCGGCCCCCCCGAACAACGATGGAATCGCGGAATTTCCGCGATGGACAAGTTCCCCTGCAAGGGACCTTACGCCCCGTGGAAACCCGCGTCAAGCTTGAATCTTCGCGCGGGAGCCCGGATCAAGGACGCTCGGCGGCGAGATCCTCCCAGCGGGTGTAGAGACGATCGAGGCGCGACTGGATCTCCGCCTTCTCGCGGCCGATCTCCTTCGCGCGCGCAGGCTCGCGATAGAGCTCGGGGTCGGCCTGGCGTGCCTCGATTTCTCCGAGGCGGCGCTCGAGATCCTCGATCTCGGCCTCCACCGGACCGATCTTGTCCTGGAAGGCCTTCCGCTCCTTGTAACGGCGATTCCGGTCCTCGGCTTCCGCTCGCTTCGCGCCACGCTTGCTCTCCCGCATCCCGTCGGGCGCGGACGCTGCGTCCGCAGAGGGGACGACCGCGGAGGCGAGCGCCGCCTGGTGCTCGAGAAACGTGTCGTAGTCACCGGGATAAAGGAGGGCCCGTCCCCGGCCGACCTCCGCGATCGCCGTCGCGACCCGGTTGATGAAGTAGCGGTCGTGCGAGATGAAGACGAGCGTTCCGTCGTACTCGTCGAGGGCGTCCTCGAGCACCTCGCGGCTGGCGAGATCGAGGTGATTGGTCGGCTCGTCGAGCAGGAGGAGGTTGGACGGCCGGATCAGCATGCGGGCCAGCGCCAGACGCGCCTTTTCTCCTCCGGAGAGCACCGCGACCTTCTTGTCGACGTCGTCCCCCGAGAACAGGAAGCTCCCGAGCAGCGTGCGCAACCGGGGCCGGGCCCCCGGCTCCGCGGCGCGCTCCACCGTCTCGAGC
>JBGQLU010000102.1:0-13138 GCA_041500265.1 Acidobacteriota bacterium
GAAATCGAGCGCGAGCAGCGTCTCCTTGAGCGCGGGATCGTGCGGAGAAAGGCGGGGCTGCGGGGGGACCTTCAGGATCTCCGCACGGCGGTAGATCCGAACGGTGCCCGGCGGATCGCCGGAGGCGACCGTATCGACGAAGATCGCGGCGCGAAGGCCAGAAAGGAACGGGGCCAGGTCGAGGCCCGGGGTCCCGAGGTCCTGGAGCATCACGTCCTCCGGAAACTCGAACCCCCGGCGCAGCGCGTCGATCACGTGTGGGCCCAGGGCGTCGTCCTCCATGAGGACGTTCCCCAGGCCCAGCACCGCGACCGCCCCCGCGCCGGCCCCCCCCGTCACCACCGGATCGTCCCTGGTCACAACGTGCGCACGCGGGCGATCTCCCTCCCTTCGGGGTCGAAGGTGTGGATCGCGCACGCGAGGCACGGGTCGAACGAGTGAATCGTCCGGAGCACCTCGAGCGGCTTCTCCGGGTCGGCGATCGGGTTCCCGACGAGGCTGGCCTCGTAGGGCCCCTTCCGCTTCTTGCTGTCCCGGGGACCCGCGTTCCAGGTCGTCGGAACGACCGCCTGGTAGTTCGCGATCTTGCCGTCCTTGATGACGACCCAGTGGGACAGCGTGCCGCGAGGCGCCTCGTGGAATCCGAATCCGCGGATCTCGCCCGACGGGAACTCGGGCTTGTTGAAGATCGTCGTGTCCCCCTTGCCGATGTTGGCGACGAGCGCCTCCCAGTGGCCGCCGGCCAGATCGCAGATCGTCGCGGCGCGGATCGCCCGGGCGAGGTGCCGGCCCAGCGTCGAGTGGAGCACGCCCGGACCCACCTTGGTCTTCGCCACCGCGGAGACGAGGCCGAGGCAGTGATCGGCCCACTTCTTGGTCCCCTCGTGGCCGAGGGCGTAGGCGACCAGAACCTGCGCCAGCGGCCCGACCTGCATCACCTGGTCCTGGAATCGCGGCGCCTTGACCCACGAGTACTTCCCGTCGGCCTGCCAATCGGTGTACTTGGGAACCGTCTCGCCTTCCCACGGGTGCCGTGTCCAACTCCCGTCGTACCAGGCGTGCTCGATGTTCTCCGTGACGTTGTCGCGGAAGTAGGGGTCATGGAACCCGGTGATCGGCTTGACCGACGCCAGATCGCCGTCGAAGATCGTCCCTCCCGGAATGTCGAACTGGGTCGCCTTCGCATCCCGCGGCAGGTCGGGGACGGCGAGATAGTTCTTGACGCCGGCGCCGTACGGCAGCCAGTCGGCGTAGAGCGCCCCGATCGCGCAGACGTCGGGGATGTACACCTGCTGGATGAACTGGACGACTCCGTCCAGCAGCTCCTTGATTTGGAACAGGCGGGCCATATTGAGGGTCGATTGGCTGTCCAGGTTGATCGCGTTCGCGACCCCGCCGACGGCCAGGTTCTGGATGTTGGGGGTCTTCCCGCCCAGGATCGAGACGACCTTGTTGATCTCGCGCTGGTAGTGGAGCGCCTGGAGGTAGTGGTTGACCGCCAGGAGGTTCACCTCCGGCGGCAGCTTCATCGCGGGGTGGCCCCAGTAGCCGTTGTTGAAGATGCCGAGCTGACCGGCGCCGACGAACGACGCGAGCTTGTCCTTGACCGCCTGGAGGTCCAGCCGGCTGTTGCGCGGCCAGGGGGAGAGGCTCTCCGCCAGCTTCGCGGTCGCCGGCACGTCGGCCTTGAGCGCGGAAACCACGTCGACCCAGTCGAGGGCCGAGAGGTGGTAGAAGTGCACGATGTGATCGTGCATCGCGTGCGCGGACAGGATGAGGTTCCGGATCAGCTGCGCGTTCAGCGGGATCTCGAGATCCAGGGCGTTCTCGACCGCTCTCACCGAGGCGATCGCGTGGACGGTCGTGCACACGCCGCAGAACCGCTGCGTGAACAGCCAGGCGTCCCTCGGGTCCCGACCGATCAGGATGTTCTCGATCCCCCTCCACATCTGGCCGGAGGCCCAGGCGTCCGTGACCTTGCCGCCCTCGACTTCGACGTCGATCCGCAGATGGCCTTCGATCCGGGTGATCGGATCGATGGTGATTCGCTTGCTCATCGGGAACCTCCTCAGCTACGGGTCGAAGCCGGCGCGGGAGCGCCGCTCAGGATCGGGAAGAAGCGGACGGCCGCGATGTAGAAGGCGAGCTCCAAGGCGATCATACCCAAGGTCAGGACGATCTCCGACACCGACGGGAAGTACGAGAAATTCGCTCCGGGCATGTACGACACGAGGTACGAGTCGATCCGGAAGAGCGCGCCGCCGCCCAAGAGCAGGATGGCCGCGCGGATCTGCCATGCGGGGTTCGCGCGCCGCCGCTCCGAAAGGAGAATGCCGACCGCCGTCGCGGGCAGGAGGAGCTCGAGGACGAAGGCGACGCCCCGGGCCCCGGTCACGAACGGAAGCGTCCCGCGGATCGCGACGTCGATCAATCGGAACGCGATCCAGAAGAGCGTGACCCAGAGGGCGACCTTCGAGAGGGAGCCGATCATCGCCGTGTGGCGCTCGCGGTGGAACGCGAGCGACGAGAACGTCGCCTCGATGACGACGATCGCGTACCCGATGACGATGCAGTTGACCAGGAACAGGAAGGGGAGCCAGGGCGTGAACCAGAGCGGGTGCACGCGCGGTCCCGGGAGCAGCATCATCGTGCCGAGGGAGGACTGGTGCATGGTCGGAAGCAGGAGGCCGAGCGCGACGATCCACACGAGCGCGCGGTCCATGAAGCGCAAGCCCACGTCCGCGACGCGGCGATATCCCGAGGAGGCGCTCGTCTGCATCTTCTCGAGCAGCGCCGGCGAGAGTTCGACGGCGAGCACCGCGACGTAGGTCATGACGCACAGCGCGACCTCGAGCTGCGGCGAGTGCGACCAGTGCCAGAAGTAGACGGGGACCTTCCAGATCTCCCAGAAGCGGCCCAGGTCGATCACGACGCCGAGCCCGGCGAACCCGTAGCCCAGCAGGCTCGTCAGAATCGCCGGCCGCACCAGGGGGTGGTACTTCCCCCGGTTCAGGATGTAGACGAGGATGCCGACGGCGTACCCGCCGCAGCCGAGGGCCGTGCCGATCACGACGTCGATCGCGATCCAGATCCCCCAGGGATAACCGTTGTTCAGGTTGCTGACGGCCCCGAGCCCGAAGACGAACCGGTAGAGCATCACCAGGCCCCCGGCGATGCCCAGGGCAACGAGCGCCACGAATCCGGGGGTGAGGAGCTTCCCGCCGACGGGCCGGTGAACCAGGGCGTGCTCGCTCATCGCTCGCCCTCCTCCTGCCCGGCGGCGCGACGATTGCGGAATCCGACGACGGCGAGCGCGGCGTAGAGCGCCACCGGCGCCACGAACGGCAGCTTGTAGTAGATCCCGTCCTGGACCGACAGGGCGGTATCGGGGCCGGCCTTCGTCCCGTAATCGGGAAGGCCGATCTTGGCGAAGGGAACGTGGGAGAGGTAGAGGACCTGCGTACCGCCGACCTCGGTCTCGCCGTAGATGTGATCCTGATAATAGCGTCCGGGATCGGCGGCGATCCGGCGCTTGGCCTCCGCCAGCAGCTCGTCCCGGGTCCCGTAGATGACCGCCTCGCGGGGGCAGACCTCGCAGCAGGCCGGTCCCTGGCCTTTCGGGTAGCGGGTGAAGCCGTTGACGACGGTGGCCGCGTCCTTCACCCGGTGGCGGCACAGCTCGCACTTGACGATGCGCGGCGCCGAGTTGGCGAACTCGAACTTCGGGACGCCGAACGGGCAGGCGACCTGGCAGTAGCGGCAGCCGACGCACAGCGTCGAGTCGTACTCGACGACGCCGGTCGTCTCATTCTTGTGGAGCGAGTGCAGCATGCAGGCCGCCGCGCACGCCGGGTCGATGCAATGCATGCACTGGGCCTTCACGAACGACTCGTAGTTCCCTTCCTTGTAGAGCTTGATCACGTTCTTCGTGTTCGCGTCGAGATCGAGCGGCGCGTCGTAGATCTTGTCCGCGAAGGGGCCGGGCTCGGTCGCCCGCTCGTTGGCTCGCTTGCACGCCACGACGCAGGTCTTGCACCCGATGCAGCGCGTCGTGTCGTAGAGCATGCCCATCGCCCGCGGCGGAGCGACCTTCCGCTCGCGCGCCTCCACGGGGGTCGCGACCGCGGCCGCCGAGGCCGCGGCGCCGACTCCGGCCAGGACCTTGAGAGCGGTCCTTCGGTCGACGGCCATGGCTACTCCTCCTTCCGTTCGTCCGGCGGAGCGTCGGTGTCCAGCTTGGTCGACGCCATGTAGCCGGCGCCGAGGAGCGCGCCGCCCACCACTCCCGCGAGCCCCGTGGCCCACGGAGTGATGCTCGGCTTTTGGTCCGCGTGGATCGGGGGGTAGGTATCCGGCGGGGTCGCGTGCTGGATCTCGGCGGTCTGGTGGAGCGGAACGCGGAAGCCGATCTTCTGTTCCGTGCATCCGAAGCACGGATGTCCGATCCCGATCGGCCAAGCGTCGACTTCCCCGAACTTCAGGATCGAGCAGCTCGCGTGGGTCTGCGGCCCCTTGCAACCGATCTTGTAGAGGCAGTACCCCTGCCGGTGCCCCTCGTCCCCATACTGCTGGGCGAACCGGCCGGCGTCGAAGTGAGCGCGCCGGGGGCAGTCCTCGTGAATCGTCCGGGCGTACGCGTGAAGCGGCCGGCCGAGCTCGTCGAGCGCCGGCAGCGTGCCGAGCGTCGCGTACTGCAGGGCCGTCCCGAGGAAGATGTACGGATTCGCCGGGCAACCGGGAAGCGTGACGACCGTCTTCCCCTTGAGGATCATCGGCACGCCGGTCGCTCCGGTGGGATTCGGGTCGGCGGACGGAATCCCGCCCCACGACGCGCACGATCCGATCGCGATGATGGCCCCCGCCTTGTCCGCGACCTCGGTCAGCATGTCGACCGCGGTCTTGCCCGCGATCTTGCAGTAGATCCCGCCGTCCTTCGTGGGGATCGCTCCCTCCACCACCAGGATGAACTTGCCGACGTTCGCTTCCATCGTTTGCTTGAGGGCCGCCTCGGCCTGGTACCCGGCCGCCGCGAACAGCGTCTCGTGGTAGTCGAGCGAGACCAGATCGAGGATGAGCTCCCCGAGATCCGGCGCCGAGGTTCTAAGGAGCGACTCGGTGCACCCCGTACACTCCTGGAAGTGGAGCCAGACGACCGACGGCTTCACCTTGCGCGCGGCCGCCTCGACGACCTTCGCCGCGGCCGCGGACGAGAGTCCGACGGCCGCAGCCGCCATCGTCACGACCTTCATGAACGCCCGGCGATCGATTCCGGGCCGCTCGCTCAGGATGTCCTCGACGAGATTGGTGGTTGAATTCATCCTGGACTCCCTCTTCGGCGGTGGGCCGTCGCCGTTCGGATCTCGCTCGCCTGTCCCAGGGGTTCGGCTCGTTCTGCGAACACGCAAGGACACTACGCCCGGGCCGCAGGAACCGAAACGGCCGGCCCCGCACCGTTTAGCTCCGATTTGTCCTTTGCAGGCGCGGCTTCCCTGAGGGGCCGGGGTGTGGCAGGCTGAGCACGCGCGGCGCCCTGCCGCGTGCCCTGGGGGGTGATCCGTTGGCCGGGTCGGACGCATCGTCGGCGTCCCGGAGGTTCCGCCGCAGCGTCGACGCGCTCGGTGAGATCTTCGAGTTCATCGAAGGGTTCTTCGCCGGCGCGCCCGTTTCGCCGGACTGCCTTCACGACGTTTGCTTCGTCGTCGAAGAGCTGTTCATGAATCAGGTCAAGTACGCTGCCGGGAACCCGAATTCCCTCCTTCTGGAGTTGCGCCGGAGCGACGGCCGGCTCGCGGTCAGCCTCACGGACTTCGACGCGGATCCGTTCGACGTGCGCAGCGTTCCGGACCCCCGGATCGATCTTCCGATCGAGGAACGCCGGCCCGGGGGCTTGGGGATCTACCTTTCGAAGAAGCTGGTCGACGGGATCGACTACGAGTACGTCGACCGGCGCAGCACCACCACGTTCACGAAAGCGCTGAGGTAGGGATGCTCGACATTCGGCGAGGGGAAAACGGGGAAATCGTGCTGTCGGGGCGTTTCGACGCGTCCCAGGCGGAGCAAGCCGAGCGGTTCCTGGAGGCCGCCACCGGCCAGGTGGTGCTCGACTTCAAGGACCTCCAGTACATCTCGAGCCTCGGGCTCGGCACCCTGGTCAAGACCCAGAAACGGCTCCAGGCGGTGGGCGGCGGGATCCGCCTGGTGAACGTCAGCCCCCATATCCGGGACATCCTCCAGTTTTCCGGCCTTCATTTCCTGTTTCCGATCGACGCCCCCCCTCCGAAATAGCGGGTTCCACCCCGCCAACTTCCCGGCGGGTCGCGTGTACTTATGACGAATGAAACCGACGACGCCCAGCTGGTTGAAGACTGCCGAGGGGGCGACGAGCGCGCCTTCGAGGTTCTCGTCCGCCGCTACGAGGGGCCGGTATTCAACGCCGTCCTCAGGCTCGTCAGGCGCCAAGAAGACGCTCGGGATCTCACGCAGACTGTATTTCTCAAGGTTTTTCAGCAGCTCGACGCCTACGATCCCCGGTTCAAGTTCTACAGCTGGCTCTACCGCATCGCGATCAACGAATCCCTCAATCATCTCAAGCGCGCCGGGCGTTACGAGCCGCTCGTGGGGGATCGGGCGTCCGGCGACCTCGACCCCGAGGGGGCGCTCGCGGGGATCGAGGTCAGCCGGCACGTCCAGGAGGCCTTGATGCGCATCAGGGCGGATCACAGGGTCGTCTTGGTGCTGCGGCACTTCCTGGATTGCTCCTACGAGGACATCGCGATCGCCGTCGGCGTCCCCGAAAAGACCGTCAAATCCCGCCTTTACAGTGCCCGGCAAGAGCTGAAAGAGCTCTTGCAGGCACGGGGTGTATTGCCATGACGAGAAGCCCCGACCCGAAGGACCTCATTCAGGCCGAAATCGACGGGTTCGCGACCCCCGAAGAGCGTGAAACGCTTCGCGCCTGGGCCGAGCGCGACCCTTCCGTTCGCGAGGAGCTCCGTGAGATGAGGGGGCTGGCCGACCTGCTGGCCCGCGTCCCAAAGGTGGCTCCCCCGCAGGACCTCGCCCCCGGGGTCATGAGGGCGGTGCGGCTTTCGAAGAAGAGCGCAGCCGCGAGCCCCTTCGAGAAGATTCGGGCGCTTTGGCCTTCGGGTCGCGCCGTCCTCCCGTTCGCCTACGCCGCCGCGGCCGGCGCGGCGGCTTGCTTCCTGGCGATTCGGGCGCTCTCCGGCGGGGCCGTTCCAGGCTCCTGGGTTCCCGACTCCGCCGCGGTGGGGACCATGATGACCCCCTCCGGCGATCCGATCGGGCATTCCGATCTGGTCGCTCCGGGGCTGCACGGCCAGGCTTCGCTGCGCAAGGCGGGGGGGTCGTACGTGATCGAAATTTCGCTCGAATCCCCCCAATCCGGGGAGTTCGGGGTCAGGTTCGACCCGAAGGACACGATGTTTGTCGGGATCGCCGGCGTATCCCACGGCCTGGCCAACGTCGAGGGCGCCGAGGGTGTCGTGCGTTTCTCCCAGCAGTCGGATCAGCGGGTCAACGTCGTCTTGGCGTCCAGGGTGCCGCACGCCACGCGGGTGTCCTTGGAGCTCACCGGCGGGTCCGGACGGACGGCCCAGGGAACCCTCGAGATCCCGGCCCAGGGGGACTGATCGAGCCCGGCTCGAGATTCGGGCCAACTTTTCGGTGGTCCGGTTGTAAGTATCCAGGACAGCGTATTTTCGTGATGTGAAGACGGAAACGGAGGGCGACATGGCAACCCAAGACGGAAAGCGGAACAACCTCAAGGTCGTATTCATCGGCGGCACCCTGATCGCGGCCGCGGCTCTGGTGGTCTTCTTCCGGAATTACCCGCCGGAGCCCAAGGACGTGGCGGGAACGGTCGGAGCAGCCCAGCGCTACCATTCCACTCAGATCACCGCGAACGACGTCAACGTTCAGGAATCCGACGTCACCCGTTGGATCCAGAGCGATTCGTTCGACCGGATCGCCCGCGATCCGGAGGCCCGGAAGCTCTTCGCCGACGCGAACTTCCAGAAGGCGCTGGCGAATGACGCCGTCCGCGACGCGCTCCGGAACGACGCCGTCCGCGACGCCATGAAGAACGACGCCGTCCGTGACGCCCTCAAGAACGACGCCGTCCGCGACGCCCTCAAGAACGACGCCGTCCGTGACGCCCTCAAGAACGACGCCGTCCGCGACGCCCTCAAGAACGACGCCGTCCGCGACGCCCTCAAGAACGACGCCGTCCGCGACGCCATGAAGAACGACGCGGTCCGTGACGCCCTCAAGAACGATGCCGTTCGCGAGGCGCTCCGGAACGACGCCGTCCGCGACGCCATGAGAAACGACGCCGTCCGCGACGCTTTCAAGAACGACGCCGTCCGCGACGCCCTCAAGAACGGCGCCGTCCGCGACGCCCTGAAGAACGGCGCCGTCCGTGACGCCCTCCGGAACGACGCGTTCTGCCAGGCGCTCAAGAGCGACGCGCTCCGCAACGCGCTCTCGAACGAGGCCCGCAAGCTCGACGGCGCCCGCGCCGAATAGCCGGGTTTCCGGCTACAATCCGCTTCCGTCGACGACGGAGGCGCGTCGCGAGGGAAAGCGACGCGCCTCCGTTTTCGCTTTATGGGGGAGCGGCTCGTCGATGCCTCGCGCCGTCGTCCGCGCGTTGATAGCGGGCCTGCTCGGCTTTGGCGCGCCGGCCGCGTGGGCTCAGCTGTCGAGCGTCGAGACCAGCGAGCTCCGCCTCCTCTACCGCGACCCGTTCCAGACCTACCTCGTGGATCACGTGGGCCGGTGCTTCGAGAACTCGATCACTTTCGAGCACGGCCTGCTGTCCTACACGCCGACCCAGAAGATCACGGTCCTCTTGAACGACTACTCGGACACCGGCAACGCCAGCGCGACCGGGGTCCCGAGGAACTTCCTCGCCCTGGAATCCTCTCCCCTCTCGGTCGCCTACGAGACCGTCTCCCCGAACGAGCGTTTCAACTGGCTGATGAACCACGAGATGGTCCACATCGCCACGGTCGACCAGGCGGCCAAGCCCGACCGTCGCGCGCGCGCGGTCTTCGGCGGCAAGGTGATGCCGAATTCGGACGACCCTGAGTCGATCCTCTACTACGACCTCACGACCCCACGGGACGCGGCTCCTCGCTGGTATCACGAGGGGATCGCCGTCTTCATCGAGACCTGGATGGCCGGGGGTCAAGGGCGAGCCCAGGGCGCGTACGACGAAATGGTCTTCCGATCGATGGTCCGCGACGGCAGCCGGTTCTACGATCCGCTCGGCCTCGTGTCGGAGGGGACCAAGGCCGACTTCCAGGTCGAGGTCAACTCCTACCTCTACGGCACCCGGTTCATGGTCTATCTGGCCCAGAAGTACTCGCCGGAGGAGGTGATCCGCTGGGTGAGCCGGCCGGATGGGAGCTCGGGATACTACGCGAAGAACTTCGAGCGCGTTTTCGGACTGCCGCTCGATCGAGCCTGGGCGGAGTGGATCGAGTTCGAGAAGGGGTTCCAGAAGAAGAACCTGGAGGCGATCCGCGCCTACCCCACGACCCCCTACGAGGATGTCTCGCGACGGGCGCTGGGATCGGTCTCGCGGGCGTTCTTCGATCCGGCCTCCCGCAAGGTGTACGTCGCCTTCAACGCCCCCGGCCTGGTCGCGCACGTCGGGTCGATCGCGCTGGACGACGGCCGCGTCACGCCGATCGCCGAGGTGAAGGGTCCCGTGCTGTTCACGGTGACCTCGCTGGCCTGGGACCCGGAGCGCCGCGTCCTCTTCTACACGACCGACAATACGGAGTACCGGGACATCCGTTCGCTGGATCCGGCGACCGGCGTTTCCAAATTGATTCTGAAGGACGCCCGGATCGGCGCTCTCGCCTTCGACCGGGCGGATCGCTCGCTGTGGGGGGTGCGCCACTTCAACGGGATCGCGACGCTCGTCCGGATCCCCTATCCGTACACCGAGTGGAAGCAGGTTCGCTCGTGGCCGTACGGCGAGGTCCCGTACGACATCGACGTCTCGCCCGACGGGACGCTCCTGTCGGCGGCGATCGGGGGGATCGACGGCCTGCACGCGCTTCACGTCATGCGCGTCATGGACCTCCTCGCCGGGAAGGCCGACCCGGTTGCGAAGTTCGACTTCGGGACCTTCACCCCGTCGGGCTTCATCTTCTCCGACGACGGGCGCTTCCTGTACGGAAGCTCCTACTACACCGGCGTCTCGAACATCTTCCGCTACGAGCTCGCGTCGGGTCACCTCGACGCGTTGAGCAACGCCGAGACCGGGTTCTTCCGTCCGGTTCCGCTTCCGGACGGGCGGATGCTCGTCTTCCGCTATTCCGGGGACGGGTTCGTGCCGGCGACGATCGATCCAAAGCCGCTCGAGGACGTCAACCCGATCGTCTTCCTCGGCCAGCAGCTGGTGGACGAGCACCCGGTCGTCAAGACCTGGAAGGTCGGCTCCCCCGCCAGTGTTCCTTTCGATCAGATGATCACGGCGCGGGGGCCGTACACGCCCACCGGGAGCGTCGCCTCCGAGTCGTTCTACCCGATCGTCCAGGGGTACAAGACCTTCTCAGCCGTCGGAATGCGATTCAATTTTTCCGACCCGGTTCAGATCGACCGCCTGGAGCTCACGGCGTCGTACACGCCGGACCACGCTCTCGCCGCGGACGAGCGGTTCCACGCCTCCCTCCGCTTCCGCCGCTACGACTGGAAGGTGGAGGCGCGATGGAACGGCGCGGACTTCTACGACCTCTTCGGCCCGACGAAGACCAGCCGCCGCGGATATTCGCTGAAGGTCGGCTGGGAGCGCGCGCTCGTGTACGACCATCCCCGGAAGTTGACGCTCTCCGCCGACGTCGCCTACTACGGCAACCTCGAGGTTCTGCCCTTTTATCAGAACGTCGCGTCGCCCTCGACGCGGCTCGGAACGGCCCTGGTGCGTCTCAGGTACGAAAACGTGCGCTCCTCGCTCGGGCACGTCGACGACGAGAAGGGCCACCGGTGGGAGCTGTTCGTGGGGGCGAGCTACGCCGACGCCCATGAGGTCCCGAAGGGGCCCGGCGTGTGCGACCCCGCCGTCGTGCCGAGCAACTGCGTGAATGTGCCGAGCTCCCTGATCCCGCAAGTCCTCGGCACCTACGACGTGGGATTCCAGCTCCCGCTGAGGCATTCGTCGATCTGGCTTCGCGAGGCCGCGGGGATCGGCTTCGGGGAGCGCTACGACCCGTACGCGCAGTTCTTCTTCGGGGCTTTCGGGAACAACTGGGTCGATCACAAGGACGAGAAGCGCTACCGGGATTTCTATGCCTTCCCCGGCCTCGAGCTGAACGAGGTCGGGGGCCGGACCTTCGTGAAGTCGATCGTCGAATGGAACCTGCCCCCGGTCCGGTTCCGGCGCTTCGGATCCCCCGGCTTCTACGCGACCTGGCTCCGCCCCGCCCTCTTCGTCGGCGGCCTGGCGACCGACCCCGACGGCGCCGCCGTGATGAGGACGCTGGGCGACGCGGGGGCGCAGTTCGACATCCGCTTCACGGCCCTGTCGCGCCTCGACATGACGCTGTCGTTCGGCGGAGGCGTGGCGGTCGAGAGCGGATTCAAGCCGCGCGGCGAAGCGATGGTCTCGTTCAAGGTGATGCAGTGATCCTCGGCGTCGGACTCCTCCCGGTTCTCTTGTTCCTCGCCGCGCTGATCACCCTCGACAGCTACAAGCTGGTCCGTCTCCGCGCCGTCCTCCTCGCCCTCGCCGTCGGCGCGGTGCTCGCCGCGATCTGCTACGGCGCGCATGCCGCGATCGCGTCGTGGATCGGCGTGGGGCCCACGGCGTACTCCCGTTACGTGGCGCCGATTCTCGAGGAGTCGGCCAAGGCCGCGGCGATCGTCCTCCTGGTCCGCGGGAACCGGATCGGGTTCCTGGTGGACGCCGCCATCTACGGCTTCGCGATCGGGACCGGGTTCGCGGTCGTCGAGAACATCCACTATTGGGAGCTCCTGAACAACCCCTCGCTCTCTCTCTGGCTCGTCCGCGGCTTCGGCACCGCCGTGATGCACGGCGGGACCACGGCGATCTTCGCCATCGCGGGGAAGGCCCTCTCGGAGCGCCGGGACCTTCCGAAGGGGACCGGATGGCTGGCCGGGATCGCCATCGCGGTGGCGGTGCACTCGATCTACAACCATTTCTTCCTCTCGCCGATCCTCTCGACCTCCGTGATCTTGATCGTTCTCCCCCCGCTGATCTTCTTCGTCTTCCGGAAGAGCGAGACCTCGCTCGAGGACTGGCTCAACGTCGGATTCGACGCGGACACCGAGATGCTCGAGCTGATGCACTCCGGCCGCCTGTCGGAATCCCCGGTCGGCCAGTACTTGCAAGCCCTCAAGGAACACTTCCATGGGGCGGTCGTCGTGGACATGCTCTGCTATCTGCGGCTCCACCTGGAGCTGTCGCTGCGCGCCAAGGGCCTCCTGATGATGCGGGAGGCCGGGTTCGAGGCCGGAATCGACGCCGCGGACGAGGCCAAGCTGCGCGAGCTCGAGTTCCTCGAGGGCAGCATCGGCCCGACCGGGAAGCTCGCGATGGCCCCGTTCCTCCGGGGGGGCGGGCGCAACCTCTGGCAGCTCGCGCTGCTCCGCCGCTGACGCGGGTTCCGCGTCTACAGATAGCCGAGCGACTTCAGCCGGTCCCGCATGTCCGGGCTCGCTTCGCTCGGCGCGGCGTCGACATCGCGCCCTCCGGTCTCGGCCCACCATCGATTCAGCCGGTCCAGCAGCACGGCGGCCACCTCGGGCTTGTCCGCGGCGACGTCCCGGGTTTCCCCCGGATCGCTCCGGACGTCGTACAGGAACGATCGCTGGCGGGTCTCGTCGAAAATCAACTTCCAGTCGTCGGTCCGGACGGAGAGGAGTCTCACGCGCTTGCCGGACGAGAGCGGCGCGTCCGTCACCCAGACCGACGAGAACGCCGCGCGCGCGGCGTCCCCGCGCGGATCGGTCGCGGGGGGAGCGGACAGGAGCGGGAGCAGGCCCGCGGGAGGCTCGGCGCCGCGGTACCGGACGCCCAAGTACCCGAGGAGGGTCGGGAAGATCGACTTGGTCTCGACCGTCTCGGGGACCGTCTTGCGCACGGTCA
>JBGQLU010000103.1:0-13076 GCA_041500265.1 Acidobacteriota bacterium
CGCTCGTCCGTGAGCGGGGCCGCCGCATGCAGTTCTGGGGGGACATCGTGCTCGAGCACCCTGAGCTGATCGGCGAGCTTCCGCGGGACGCCGTCGCCCTCAACTGGGGGTACGAGGCCGATCACCCGTTCGACGCCGAGGGGGCGCGCTTCGCGGCGGCCGGCGTTCCGTACCAGGTCTGCCCCGGGACCTCGGCGTGGCTCTCGCTCGCGGGACGGACGGGGAATGCCATCGCGAACTTGGCCTCCGCCGCCGCGGCGGCGGGGCGCCACCGCGCCGCCGGCATGCTCGTGACCGACTGGGGGGACCTGGGGCACTGGCAGCCGTACCCCGTTTCGACGCTCGGGCTGGCCTACGGCGCGGCGGTCGCCTGGGGTCTTCCGGCGAACCGGGACCTGGACGTTCCCCGCGCCCTCGATCTCCAGGCCTTCCGCGACGGCGCCGGCGTTCTCGGCCATGTGGCGCACGACTTGGGCGACGTCCACCGCGAGACCGGCGTGACGCCGAAGAACGCGAGCGTGCTCGCTCTCCTGATGCTGTTCCCGGAGCGCGCGCTCGGGGAAGGGCGGCTCTCCGGGCTCACGGTCGAGGGGCTGGAGCGCGCCTCGGCGCGCGCGGACGAGGTGACGGCCCCGCTCACGCTGTCGCGGCCGGACCGGGACGACGGGGCGCTCCTCAAGGACGAGTTCGCCCTCGCAGCCGATCTCGTCCGGCACGGGTGCGCCCTGGGGATCGCCCGCCTGACCGCGCCCGGCGGTACGGTCGGCTCGATCGCCGCCGCGCGGAAGCGCGCGCTGGCGGACGATCTCGGGCGCATCCTCGACGATTACCGGCGGATCTGGCGCGCCAGGAATCGCGAGGGAGGCCTCGCGGCCAGCGCCGCCCGCCTGGAAACGCTGCTCGCGCTCTACCGGTCCTGACGGGGCAGGACGAGCGACGCCGCCGCCGAGAGGGCCAGAAGACCCGCGACGACGCCGAGCGAGATCCCGATCGGGATCGGGTAGACGTCGGCGGCCACCATCTTCACACCGACGAAGACCAGGACGAGCGCCAAGCCGAACTTGAGCAGGTGAAGACGCTCGATCAGGCGGGCCAGGAGGAAGTACATCGCCCGGAGCCCGAGGATGGCGAAGATATTCGACGTGTAGACGATGAACGGGTCGTCCGTCACCGCGAAGACCGCGGGGATCGAGTCGACCGCGAAGACGAGGTCGGTGGCCTCGACCGCCACGAGCACGGTCAGCAAGGGTGTGGCATACCGGCGTCCGTTCCGGACGACCAGGAAGCGATCCCCTTGGTAGTCCGGGACCGCCGGCACCAGGCGCCGGAACGCCCGGACCGCGAGGCTCCGCTCGGGGTGCATCTCCGCATCGCGGCGGACGAGCAGCCGCACGCCGGTCACGAGCAGGATTGCCCCGAAGACATAGATCACCGCGTGGAACGAGGCGATGAGTGCCGCCCCGGCGGCGACGAAGACCCCCCGCATCACGACCGCGCCCAAGACCCCCCAGAACAGGACGCGATGCTGGAGCGCGGACGGCACACGAAAGAACGCGAACAGCACGACGAACACGAAGATGTTGTCGACGGACAGCGCCTTTTCGATCAGGTAGCCCGCCGCGAATTCGAGCCCTCGATCGGCCCCGCACACCGCCGCCACGACCGCGCAGAAGCACGCCGAGAGCGCCACCCAGACGGCGCTCCAGGCGAGCGCCTCGCCGAACTTGACCTCGTGCGGCGTCCGGTGGAAGACCCCGAGATCGAGCGCCAACACGGCGAGCACCAAAAGGGTGAAGCCGAGCCAGAGCCCGGGGCTTGCGATCGAGGTGAGCGGCATGGGAACGAAAGGCTAGCAGGATCGCGCAAGCGACGTTCTAGGGGCGGTCGAGCCGGAGGTCCCGGATCGATGCCAAGCTCTGCTCGTCGAACTTGAATCGGAGCGAGAGAAACGGCCCTTTGTCGGTCCGATCGTTCGACGGGAATCCGCCGTCGTGGAAGCCGGTGAGGTTGTAGCCGCCGGTGACCCAGAGGTTCTTGAAGGCGAGGTAGCCGACCTCGACTCCGTTCCCGAAGAGGGCCGTCTTCGAGGTGTCCTGCGCGAACCGGCGAAGGCTCGCGCCGATCGTCCACCGATCCGCGACCTGCGCGGTGTAGTGCAACGCGGCCAGCCAGGTGAACGAGCCGCCGATCCCGGTGGCCTCCTCGCGCCCGACGCGCCGCAGCACGAAGGTGGAGGCGAGCCGGTTCCGGGGGTCAATGCGGAATCCGGCCGCCACGTTCAGCGCGATCGCATCGCGGGTGGCGAGCGGCCCGACGCGCGCGTAGTCGATGCCGAGCCCGGGCTGGCCCGGATCGCGCACCGGCGGCGCGACCGAGCCGGCCGGCTCGGAGGCGGCGCCTCCCGGCGTCACGCCCCCCGCGGACCGCGGGGTCCCGTCGGCCTGCGCGTGATCGAGCCGTGCCAGGAACTGGAACGGGCCGGAGGCCGGGCGGTAGGCGGCTCCGAGGAGCCCCTCCGATCGCGCCGCGACCGCTCCGCTTTCCGGGTCGGAGATGAACACCTGCTCGCGCACGAAGAGCGTCCACGGAGGCCCGGCGCGAAACACCCCCGAGCCCGTCAGCAGGTGCCGCACGTCGACGTGGTTGAAGTTCACCTCGTAACGAGCCGACAGGAGCGAGCTTCCCGCCCGGTATTCGGTGCCGCCCGCGAGCGCGACGAAGTCGGCGCTCCCGTCCCCGCGAGTGGTGTGGACCACCGCCGCGGAGGCCAGGACCGACAGCTTCGAAGAGAGCGGAAGCACCGTCTCGACCCCGGACGAGGATCGCAACGCGGCGCCGGCGGCGCCCCCTTCGAGGGTGTAGCTCGTCAGCGCACGCGTGTGCGCGCCGATCCGGCTTTCGAGCCCCAGGAAGGTCCTCGCGTGACGCGGCGTGCCGGGGCCCGATTCGACTTCTTCCTTGAGCGAGAGGCGCTGCCCGTCCTTGATGTCCCACGTCAAGCCGCCCGAGGTGCGCGTCGGGTAGCCGGGCGCGACGTCGTGCGTGAGCACCTGCGCGCGGAACAGCTCCGCCGTCCAGCGCGCCGAGATCCGGCCGCGGACGCCCAGCTCCGCCAGCGCCGAGCGCGCGCTTCCGCTCGCGTCGTCGGACGCAACCCCCCGGAGGGCGCCGCTGACGGTGAACATCTCCGTGCGACGTTCGGCGATCACGGACCCGACGGTGCGGGTGGCGGCGTTGACCTCGTCGTTCTGCCAGAGCGCCTCGCCCCTCACCCGCCACGCTCCCTGGGATTGCCACTGCAGCGCCGCCGATCCCCGCTGCCCGCCGATCTCGGGTGCGGAGAGGAACGACGGATTCGCGAACCCGACGGGGACGTCGTGGTAGTGCGCCTCCCATCGGAGCGCGCGGGTCGCCTGCGAGATCGCCTCGAAGCGGTAGGCGACCGCGGTCGCCCCCGCCTGGCTCGTCGCCGCCGCCTCGGCCGCGACCGTGGTCCCGGGGCGGGCGCGCCAGGTGAGGTCGACGCCGTAGAGCTCGAGGGCCGCCCCCTCGTGCCCCTCGTACACGGCGGTGGCGCCCGTGTCCAGCTGCGGAACCGGATGTCCGAGAAGGCGCGCCCCCGCGGTCAGCTGCTCGTTCGACGCGTCGCGCGTCTCATACAGCACGACGATCCGGAGGGGGTTCAAGCCGGCGTCGAACGGGGGAACCGGCCCGCGGAACAAGATCGTCCCGGAATCGGGATCGAGCGCGTAGTCGAGATCCGCCTGCTTGGCGACGCGCTGGATGACGTCCTCCGGGTGGAACCGGTCGCGCACTTCGACGATGACCGTCTGTGAGTAGGCGACGACCGGGCGATGACTGAGCAGGTACGGACCCGACGTGCCGTCCGGCACGAAGACGTCGCGCGCCGCGTTCTGCAGCGTCGAGGCGACGAAGGCGTCCATCGCGACCTTCGCGTTCCCCGCGCGCCCCCACGCCCCCTCGAGGCGGCGGTCGTAGCGCGCGAGCTCGGTGCCCGTGAACGCGGTATCGAAGTCGCCGGCGGCGACGAAGCCTTCGGGTCCGTCCAGCCGTACGTACACCGGACCCTGCCGCGCGGCGAGGTCGAGCCCGCCCCCCGAGTCGCCGAAGACCGGGAAGACCTCGTCGGGGCGGAAGCGATCGAACAGCCGGTCGCCGTAAGTCTTCCGCGCCGTGTCGATCGACAGCGTGAGGTGGGAGGCCTTGAGAACGGGCCCCTGTGCCAAGACCGCGAGCCGCCCGTCGGTCCCCGCGGAGACGGCGGCCTCGCCCGGCGGAAGCCCGCCGTCCCCCTCGACGCCGGCGTCGGAGGCGGTGTGCACCTCCGCCAGTCCCATCACGCGCCACGGCCCGCCCGACGGGTTGACCGCGACGAAGTGCTCCGCGGTCGCGTTTTCGACCTGGGCCGCGATGCGGATCCGGCCGGGGGTCGCCGGCGGCGCCAGGCGGACGAGCGCGGCGCCGTCCACGAGGTGGACCTGGAAGCCGTCCGTGCGCGGATCGGCGTCCGGATCGATCGGACGCGCCCCCTCGACCACGAGGGTCACGACCGGATCGTCGCAGGAGCGCATCCCTCCCTCGTCCAGCGCCTCGATGCGCACCGAGCAAGGGGTGACGCCGTCGGCCACGCAGCGGGTCTCGGTTTCCGAGATCCCGACCGCGACCGTCGGCCCCGGACGCACGATCGTGATCCGGACCGGCACGACCGTCGCTGGGTCGGCCCCCGGAGGCGTCGCGAGGAACGTGACGACGTTCGTTCCCGGGCGCAGCTTGAGCCCCACGAACCGGGACGCCGAAACGCCGCGCGCCGGCAGCGTCGAGGTCGCCCCGACCAGGTCCATCGGCATGAGGTCGCCGTTCAGCGTGAGGTCGAGCCTCGAGCCCTGCGGGTAGACGACCTCGACGTTCGTGCTCGCCCGCGCGGCTCGCGAGCCGTCCGCCGGGTAGACGATCGCCGCAAGCGGCGGTGCCGTGCGCACGACCTCCTCCAACGGATCCTTCGGCGGTGCCGGCGCGCCGTTTTGCCCCTCTCCCGCGCTCGGCGGATTCGATGCGGGCGGGGTCGTCTCCGGGGCGACCGCGGCGCGCGTGGCGAGATGCTCGCGGAGGGCCGCCTCGAGCGCGCGCGCGTCCACGCGCGGATCGTCGCAGGCGACGGTAGCCGAGCCCGGGGAGACCTCGCCGAGGTCGACGAGGTAGCCGGCGGCGGCGTCCAGAACCGCCGCGGCGCGCGGGCCGAGGTCGGAGCCGCCGCTTCCGAGCGAAGCGACCGGGACGAGCAGGGTCCCGCGCGGGCTGCCGATCGCGCAGCGCGCGGCTCGAACGGGGCCGACCGGGAGGTCGGTGATCTCGAGCTGGCTGGCGCGAGCCTCGACGAAGCGGCTCCCCCGGCCCCCGGCCCAGTCGGTGCCGCCGACCTTCGCGGCGAGGGGAGGCGGGAGCGTGGCCGGATCGATCCGCAGGACGTGAAGCCCGGGGCGGACCCCTTCGACGTGCCACCGCCCCGCGACGTCGGTCACGGCCCCCCGCCCGTCCTCGAGCACGACGAGGACGCCGGGAACTCCCGGCTCGTCGGCCCCCGGTCGGCCGTCTCCGTCGTCGTCCACGAACACGCGGCCGACGAGCGTCGCCTCCTGCCGAAACGGCCCCGGGAGGACCCGCACCGCCGCGGAGGATGGCGGGGACACGACGCCGGTCTGACCCGGCGCGACCGCCTCGGCGAAGGCGTGGTTGACGATCTCTCCCGCGTCCCCGGTCGGTCCCACGCGCGCCCCGAACCTCACGGCGTGGACTTCGCCGGGGGCCATGTCCGGGAGGGGGAAGCGGAGCGTGTGCCCGTCCGGCGAGAGGAGCGGATCGGGAGCCGGGGTCCCGTCCACGCGCGTCGTACCCGGGACGTAGCGGAGGGGCTCGGGCAGAGCATCGACCGCGACGACCGCGGCCAGCGGCGTGGACGTACCGACGTGCTCGACGGCCAACGTGAACACGACGCCGTCCCCCGGCGCGACCGCGGCGCGATCGACCGTCTTGGTGAGGCGCAGGAGCGGCTCGACGACCGGCGTCACGACGGTGTTGCTCGTGTCGTCGGCGACGCTGAGATCGCTCCGTCCCGTCGCCGTCTCGACGACGACGTCGGGGATCTTCGCATCGGGCCGGACGCGCACGCGGCAGGTCAACGTCACGCTCGCCCCCTTGGGGATCGGCGCGGCGGAGGTCCAGACGATCGTCCGCGTCGCGGGGTCGTAGGTGGACGCCATCGAGGCGGTCGCCGGTGAGACGCGCCCTCCCGCCGGGCCTTCGGGCCCGAGGATGTCGCTTTCGAGGGGCAGCCGGAAGACGGCGCCCGGGAGGTCGACCCCGCTCGCGTTCTTCGCCGTGATCGTGTAGGTCAAGATCGCGCCGCCGGGAACGGTGCCGTCCGGCGAGACCGCCAGCTGCAGGGGGTCGAAGACGGTCAGCGCGCTGACGAGGGTCGCGGTCGTGTTCGAGAGCGCCTCGTACGGCGTGCCCGTTCCGATGTCGATCGTTACCCGGGCGGTGTTGGTGATCGCGACGCCGGGCTGGGTCGCGGCCAGGGCGGGGCCGGCCGCCAGGAGCGCGCACGCCGCGGCGAACGCCCGCCACCATCCGTCCACCACGCGCATGCCCGCGCGCGCGCCCCAATGATAGGGCGGGCGCGGAACGCGAAGGGGAACGGGCGCTTCGGACACGGAGATCCCCTTGGAGGACACGTCTCCGGGACCCGACCGGGCCCCGCGTGCGGTGCGAAAAAACGCGCGGGACGAAGCGGCGCCCGTGAGGGGGCCGCTCCGTCCCGCGACCGGAGTGTCAGCCGATCAGTTGATCTTCACCTGGAAGGTGATCGTCGCCGTGCCGCCGGCGGCGGCGAGCGCCCCGACGTTGACCGTGATCTTCCCGGCGTTCGTGACGTTGTAGTCCGCGTTGTCGACGTCCGCGGCATCGGTCCGCGCCGCGGCGTTGTAGGTGATCGTGCCGGCCTGATAGGTGGTGTTGGTCGGGATCGGATCGGTCATCACGACCGTGTTGGCCGCGCCCGTTCCGTTGTTCGTCACCACGACCGTGTAGGTGAGCGTCGTGCCGGGAGGCTGCGCGCCGACGGGAGCGACCGACTTCACGACCGCCATGTTCGGCGCGGTGACCGTCGTCGTGTCGAGAGCGTTGTCGGTCTTCGTCGGGTCGAAGACCGAGGTGCCGACGACCGTCACGACGTCGACCGTCCCGTCGGCCGTGCCGGCCGGCACGGTGACGGCGACGAGGATCTTCATCGTGCCGTCGTTGCCGAGCAGCCCCGAGTCCGGAATCGCGTCCGGGTCGCCGGCGCTGTCGGTCAGGACCGTGTCGGTGCCGGCCTCGTACGTGCCGTTCCCGTTGACGTCCTTGTAGATCGTGATCGCCCAGGCGTGGCCGCTCACCGCCGTGATGTTGGCGGAGTCGTCGAAGTTGCCCGTGTTCGTCACGGTGTGGGGGTAGTACCAGGTCGTCCCCGGAGCCACGGTCTTCGTGTTGTCCGGGTCGACGAGCGCGCCGCCGACCTGGCTGACCGTGGTCGAGACCGTGTTCGAGTTCGCGAACAGGCTGTTCCCGTTCACGTCCTTGAAGTCCACGCGGGCCGTGTTGGTGATGGCCGTGGTGGCGCGGGTTCCGATCGCCCAGGTGGGCGTCGCCAGGATCCCGAGGGCGAATCCCAGGACGGCCAGCCGCAGGGCCGCTCGCGTCGCAATGCGATTCATGTCGGTCGTCTCCTTATCTTTCCGTTTAGCGAATGCGAACCTTGAACGACACGTCCTGGCCGTCCCCCGGCTGGAGCGGACCGTTCAGAATCCAGCGAAGGGCCGTGTAGCTGTCGGCGGGCGCCTGCACCGTCTCGTCGGCGCCGGTCGCGCTCTTGCGGGTGATCGTGATCGGGAAGGCCTGCCAGGACTTGCCGCCGTCGAGGCTCGCCTCGATGTGGTAGCCGTCCTTCGCCACCGAATCGACGACCAGCACGGTGCCGGCCGGGATCGGGTCCTCGATCTGCGTCGCCACCGCCGGCCCCGTTCCGGTGTTGGTGGCCCGCAGCGTGTAGACGAGGATGTCGCCCGCCGCGGCCTCGGTCGCGGGCTTCAGCTCGACCGTGCGCTTGCCCGAAGGATCGGCCTTGACGACCTCCTTGTGGGCCTGGATCGACACCTCGACCTTGGGGGCCGTGGCGTAGGCCGCGACGACGCACAGCGCCGCGGCCGCGATCGCTCCGACTGCTCTCGACACCGTCATGACGTTCTCCTGCTCCTCGATGCGCCGCCGCCTCGAGCGGCCGCGTGAATCGACGTCGTGCGGGAGCCTTCCGGCGCGAGCGACGTCATCTGCGAACGAACGACCGGGGACGGGTGCGCGCGCGGGTTCTTGCCCGCGCGAACGGCCCCTCAACCGCTCCCGATGCCCACACACGGAGCGAGAATGTAATAATGCATACTTAATTTTCAAGGTGTGAATATGTATTACTAAATTAATACATAGTTACAGTTAAGGAATATGGCTCAACTCAAGGCTTTTCGGGAGGCCGGAATTCGGTGTGGGCGGGGCGGGGGGGCCGACTATCGGGTGGCGGGGGCGCCTTCCTCGTGCACGGGTCCGGCGGCGTACCGGTCGAACAGCGCACCCCACGGGGTGGACGTCCGCCAGGTCTCGAACGTCTTCCGGTCCTTCAGCGGCCACCGGTAGTAGTCGTGGTAGGTCTCGGAGCCGAAGATGAACAGATGGACCAGCGGGGTACGGAAGAAGAGCTTCTGGAACCGCTTCAACGGCGAAAACCAGAGGAGATCGCCGATCAGGCTCGCGCCGTTGTCGCCGACCGAAAAGCCCCATGACTCGCGAGCGGCGTCCTCGTCACCGACGATCTCGATCTCCCGCGGATCGCCGACCCCGAGGCCGTCCTCGTGGGCGACCCGGATGTACTCGATCGACAGAGGGTCGAACCCCATCATCCTCGCCGCCACCGCGTCGATCGCCGTCTGGTCGGCCGAGGCCAGCATCACGTTCTTCACCACCGGAAACATCGTCCGCGGGCCAGGGCCGTTCCCCGCGGTCGTCCCGTCCATGACGGCGAAGATTCCCGAGTGGATCTCCTTCTGGATCGCGAGAAGGTCCACGAGCGTCCGGTGGATCCACGAATGCGTGTAGTGGCGGTGGTTGTGGAGGAGCCCGCCGAAGGCGTTCTTCATAGCGCCGGTGGTCGTCGTGTAGATGTGGCACTTCACCGTCGGCAGGTGGACGATGTTCTTCCCGAGGAAATACTCCGGAATGTGGATCCCTTCGGGGAAGATCGAGTCCAGGACGTGCATCTTGGTCTTCGGCGCGAAGCGGACCCAGGTCATGTCCTCGGGCCGGAAGTTGTACTTGATCGGGATCCCGTAGGCGCCGAGCACGGGGACGTAGTGGTTGAGGTCCTCTCCCTTGAACGCGTCGGTCACGACGGTCTGGTTCTGGACGCAGACGAGGTCGTCGAGCCCGTTCGACCGGAGAGCCCGGATCGTCCCGTCGAGCTGCCAGGGCGTGGTGTTCGCCGCGGGGAACGGGAAGTGCCACGAGATGTTGTCCTTCAGGATCGTCGTGTGTCCCGCGGGGAGCGCCGCGCGCATCCCCGCGAGGGCGCACAGGCGCTCGGTCTGCTCGAGCACGCGCTCGGGTGAGACTCTCAGGACAGCGACCTTCGCCTTCATTGCGGAGACCTCCGGACCCCGCCGTCACGGTAGGGGAGGCCGAGGGGGCCGTCAAGGAGCCGACGGGGGCTCGGCGAGGAACGGGGCGAACGCGGAAAAGACATGCCCGGCGGCCAGAATCCGGCTCCACTGCGCGTCGGCAAGCTCCCGGTTCGGGGCGTTCCCCTCGCCGCCGAGGCGCACCCGCTCGTCGAAGTACCGCTCGCAGGCGGTCAGGCAGGCGATGAAGCGCGGGATCCAGCGCTCGTCCTCGAGCGTGGGGGCGTGCCCGCCTCGCAGCAGCTCCGTGAGCTCGTCGAGCCTGCGCTCGATCGGTTGGGTCAGCTCGTAGCGCGCGATCAGCCACTCACGCCGCAGGTCGCGGTCGTCGGGCACCGGTCCGGCGAGGATCGGATCCTTCGAGGCGGCGAGTCCGCGGACGGCCGAGGTCGCATCCGACAGGCGCGCGAAGTAGCGGAGCGACGGGATGTCGGGAGCCGCGCCGGCGCTCCCCAGGCGATCGCGCGCGGCCGCGGCGAACTGCACCAGATCTCGCTGCCAGCCGCAAGAGTCGGGCGGAGCGTCGCTCGCGAACACGAGCCCCCGCAACGCTTCGACGGCGTCGTAGACCCCCCGAACGGCGACCGGCGCTCCCGCGGGCGCGGGGCGAGGCTGGGTCCAAGCGGGCGGAGGCGGCGGAGGAGGGGGAGGCGGGTGCAGCTCCGCCTCGCGCTTCTGGACGACGTCGGGCGCGTCCGGCACCGTCACCCGGATCTTCCCTTCGACACCGCCACGCGCGGCCAGGGCCTTGACGGTCAAGGTCCAGCTCTCTCCCTTCGCCAGCAACGCGGCGTCGGCGGAAAGGGTCAGCCGTTGAGGGGAGGGTCCGCTCCTCCGCGCGAGGATCTCGTGATCGGGGCCGGCTACTCCGAAGAAGAGGAGCCGCGGTCCTTCCCACGAGGCCTCGATCGTGACCGCGCCGGAGTAATCGACGGGAAAGGGCAGGTCGAAGGTGCCGGGAAGCCCGTCCGGCACCGACATCGCGTAGTCCCACGACACCGCGCGCGCGGACGTTGCCGCCAGTGCGGCGACCAAGAAGACCAGCGCTCTCGTCGGGCTCATCGCCGGCGGAATATAATTCCGCCTTTTCGGGAGGCCACAACCCCGCGTGGGCGCGCCACTTCTCAGGATCGGCACCTCGTCGTGGTCGTCCGCCGACTGGCGCGGGGTCTTCTATCCCGAGGGGGCCGACCCCGGGAGCTTTCTCGAGCACTACGCGCTTCACTTCGACACGGTGGAGTGCGACGCCACCTTCTACCGGATCCCGACGGCTCGGGTGGTCGAGGGGTGGCGGGCGCGGACCCCCGAGGGCTTCCTGTTCGCGGCGAAGCTCCCTCGCGAGATCACGCACGACCGGGGGCTCGTCGATTGCGAGTCCCCCCTCTCGGAGTTCCTCGGCGCGATGGACCGATTGGGGGACAAGCTCGGCCCGGTCCTCGCGCAGTTCGCCTACGTGGCGAAGGGGAAGGACCCGGCCGAATACGCGACCGGCCGCGAGTTCCTGGCGCGGCTCAGGCCCTTCCTCGACCTCTGGCCGGCAGACCGCCGGCTCGCGGTCGAGGTGAGGAACGCGAGCTGGGTCGCTCCGCCGCTTCTCGATCTCCTTCGAGAGCGTGGCGTGGCGCTGGCGCTCTCCGCCTACTACACGATGCCGGCTCCGGAAGCGCTCTTCGCGGGCCCCGATCCGCAGACGGCCGGATTTCTCTACGTCCGCTTCATCGGGGACCACAAGAAGATGGACGCCCTCGTGGCCTCCCTCAAGGCCGAAGGGAAGCGGACGGCCGAGTGGAGCGCGATCGCGGTGGACCGGACCCGCGACATGGGACGGTGGGCGGACACGCTGCGCGCGCGGGCGAAGGGGCCGGTCCTGGCCTACTTCAACAATCACTACGCCGGCTTCGCCCCCGACTCCGCCCGCCTGTTCCGCGATCTTTGGGACCGCTCGTCCGTGGGAGGCGCATGATCCATCTCGAGCGCGTGGCGCGCCGGTTCGGGGCGCGCGTCCTCTTCGAGGATCTCTCCTGGATGATCCCACGCGGTGCGCGCCTCGGGCTCGTCGGCCCGAACGGCGCCGGGAAGACGACGCTGCTCCGGATGATCGCCGGAGAGGACCTTCCGGACGCCGGGGCGGTGCGCCGCGAGAAGAACGCGAGCGTCGGGTATCTCCCGCAAGAGGTCGAAACGATCGGACACGGGAGCGTGCTGGCGACCGTCCTGGACGGCTTCGCCGAGCTCCGCCGGATGGAGGAGGACTTGGAGGCGCTCGAGAGGAGCCTCGCCGAGACCGCCCCGGACGATCCGGAGCTCCCGAAGCTGACCGATGCGTACGGCACGCTGCGGCACCGGTTCGAGGTCCTGGGCGGGGACCGCCTCGAGACCGAGGCCCGCGCGATCCTCTCCGGGCTCGGCGTGCCGGAGCCCCGTTTTCACGAGCCGCTGTCGAACCTGTCCGGCGGCTGGCGGATGCGGGTCGCGCTCGCGCGGCTGCTGCTGGCCAAGCCCGACCTCCTCCTCCTGGACGAGCCCACCAACCACCTGGATCTCGAGGCGATCGGCTGGCTCGAGCGGTTCCTGGACGGGTGGGACGGGGCCTTCCTCGTGGTTTCCCACGATCGCTACTTCCTGAACCGGATGGTCCGCGGCATCGTCGAGCTCGAGCGAGGCCGGTTGACCGCGTTCCACGGCGGGTACGACGACTACCTCGAAGCGCGCGAGGCGCGGATCGCGGCGATCGAGGAGGCGGCGAAGGATCAGGCCAAGGAGATCGCCCGGGTCGAGCGCTTCATCGAGCGGTTCCGCTACAAGAACACCAAGGCCAAGCAGGTGCAGTCGCGGGTCCGGGCGCTCGCGAAGATCGAGAGGATCGAGGCGCCCAGCCGCGCGAGGCGGGTGCGCTTCGGATTCCCGCCCGCACCGCGCTCCGGGGACGTCGCCGCCCGCCTCGAGGGAGTGCGCAAGGCGTATGGAGAGGTCGTGGTGTTCGACGGCCTCGACTTCCAGCTCCGCCGCGGCGACCGGGTCGCCCTCGTCGGACCGAACGGCGCCGGGAAGTCGACCCTCCTCAAGCTCCTCTCAGGCCGTCTTGCCCCCGACGACGGCGCCGTGACGCTCGGGCACAACGTGGAGCTCCAGCTCTTCGCCCAGCATCAGCTCGAGGCGCTCGATCCCCGCGACACCGTGCTCGAGACGGTGGAGCGCGCCGCGGAGCCGGGGGCCCGGCCCCGGTTGCGCACGCTGCTCGGGAGCTTCCTGTTCTCGGGGGACGACGTCGACAAGAAGGTCGCGGTGCTCTCCGGA
>JBGQLU010000104.1:0-12824 GCA_041500265.1 Acidobacteriota bacterium
CGGCCGGCGACTTCCGGGAGGCCCTCCACGTTCTCCTGCTGGTCGCGATTGATGCTGGGGCCCGCCGGACCGCCACGACGTTTCCCCCCTGCACGACGAGCCGCGAGCTCCGGGGAATCCTCCCCCTCGCCGCTGGACTCGCGGAGGGTTTCGCCTCCCTCGTCGATGCGGTCGAGCGCGCCTTGTTCGCCGAGCGCCCCGTCGGCAGCGACGATTACGCGGTCTGCCGCCTGCGCTGCGAGGGGTTTCTTCACGAGGAAATCGCATGAGCGCCGGGCCGCAGCCCCTCTTCCGGTCGCGGCTGCTCGCCGGGCTGATCGCGCTTGCCGGGATCTCCGCGCTGGCAACGGTGCTGTTGCTCGCGTTCGGGGAGCATCTTGCGGAGCCGCCGAGTGCAGGCGCGGACTCGTTCAGTTACAGCGCCATCGGACATCACGGCGTTTACACCTTTTTGAGGGCGGCGGGAGTGGTCTGCGTGCGCAGCCGCGATCCGCTTCTCCCGTCGGCCTCGAAGGGTTCCGTCGTCCTCGCCGCCGAACCTCGCGATCCCGCGGAGGATCGCGGGAACGCCGACGCCCTCCGCGCGCTCATCGTCGCCGCCCGGCGACGGGGGGCGGGGACGATCGTGGTCTTGCCGAAGTGGATCGGCTCGCCCTCGCCCGTGGAGGAAGGGTTCGTCGACGGCGTCTCGCTCCACGCGCTCACCGCCGTGACGGCCGTTCTGAGCGCCGCCGTCGGAACGAGCGGAGATGCGAAGACTTCGGGCGTGCGACGCCTCGCCCCGGGGATCGACGGCAAGGCGACGACGTCCTGGGGTGAGACGTATGACGTTCGTCTCCGGAACGCGCAGGTCCTGGTTCGCGACGATACGTCGTGGACACCTCTCCTTTGGACCGAGAGCGGACTCCTCGCAGCGATGAGGAAGAGCCCTCACTCCGAGCCGCTGGTCGTCGTAGCCGATCCCGATCTCCTCAACAATCACGGTCTGCACGAGGCCGAGCACGCCCCGCTCGTGCTCGATCTCCTGACCAAGGGCCTGAAGGCGCGCGCGGTGGTCTTGGACGAGACGCTTCACGGTTTCTCACGACGGTCGCGCCTTCTCGCCGACGCGCTGAGCATCCCGTGGCTCTTCGTGACCGTGCATGTGTCCCTCGTCCTCGCTCTCGCCGCCTGGGCGGGAGCCGTGCGGTTCGGGCATCCCCGTCCGGAGCGTCCCGACCGGTCCTTCGGCCGACGGGAGTTCGTCGCGTCCACGGCGAGGCTGCTGCTCGGCACTCGGGACGAAGCGGCGTCGCTCGTCACGTACTGGCGGCTGGCTCAGGACTCGGTCGCGCAAGCCTGGCGCGTTCCCGCGATCGAATCGTCCCCGAGGCTCCGGCGGCTCGCCGCGATATCCTCCGCTCGCGGCGTCGGCGAGGATCCGCTCGCGCTCGAACGGGAAGTGACGGAGGCGGCCTTTGATCGAGAGCAGCCCGAACGGTGGGTCGCGCTCGCCCAAAGGATCGAACGGTGGCAACGGGAGATGACGCGTGGACCTCGAATCACTCCGTGAATTGCAGGGGAAGCTCCTCGACCGGGTCGGCTCGATCGTCGTGGCCCAGGAGGACAACTCCCGGCTGCTCCTCGTCGCGCTTCTGACGCGCGGCCACGTGCTTCTCGAGGGGGTGCCGGGTACGGGCAAGACGCTGCTCGCGAGAACGTTCGCAGCCAGCCTCGATCTGGACTTCAGAAGGATCCAGTTCACACCCGACCTGATGCCTGGAGACGTCCTGGGGACGAACCTCTTCGACTTTCAGAAGAACGCGTTCGTCCTGAGCCGCGGACCGATCTTCACGGAGCTTCTCTTGGCCGACGAGATCAACCGCACGCCCCCGAAGACCCAGGCGGCTCTCCTGGAAGCCATGCAGGAACGTCACGTCACTCTGGACGGCGTGTCGCATCCGCTGTCGGAAGGCTTCTTCGTCGTCGCCACCCAGAATCCGATCGAGCACGAGGGGACCTATCCGTTGCCCGAGGCCCAGCTCGACCGTTTTCTCTTCAAGCTCGTCGTGACGCATCCGGATCGCGATCGAGAGGTCGAGATGGTTCTCCGGCATGGGCACCGCAGCGAGTCACCTCGAAGGGACGAGCTGGGCGAGAACCCGGTGTGCGACTTGGCCGCCATCACCGCCGCGCGGGGGCTCGTCCAGGCGGTGCGTCTGGCGGAGCCCGTCGCCGCATACATCGTCGACGTGGCGCGCGCGACGCGCGAGCACCCGGATCTACAGGTCGGAGCCAGCTCGCGCGCCGCGGTCTTGCTCGCGGCGGCGTCTCGGGCGACGGCGGCCTTGGACGGCCGCGACTACGTAGTGCCCGACGACGTGAAGGGATTGCTCCCTCACCTTCTCCGCCACCGCGTCGTGGTTTCGCCGGGAGCCGAGATGGAGGGGCGTACCGCGGAGGGAATCGTCGCGTCGATCGTCGATCAGGTCGAAGCGCCGCGATGACCATGCGCCCTACGAGCCGTGCCGTGGGCATCCTGGCGGCGGGAACCGCCGCCGCGATCCTCCCGGCGTTCGTCGGCGGTCCCGCATGGCTCGCGTGGGCGGCGTTTCTGGCGCTCGTCTGTGCCGCCGCGGCGATCGATGCGGCCGCCCTCCCCCGCCCTGCGTCGATTGTCGTGCGAATCGACGCCCCGCGAGACCTTCCGGTCGGGGACACCGGCTCGATCGGTGTCGACGCGCACACGGGCTCGCGCGCCCCGCTGATCGGGACGGTCCGTCTCGAGGTTTCGGACCACGCCGAGCCCCCGGACGATGCGACGGCGCGCCTGGACGACGGCCACCTGCGCGTGCGCTTCACCGTCCGACCCCTGCAGCGGGGATCGATGCGGCTCGAAACAGCTTGGATCGGTATCGATGGCCCGCTCGGAGTGCTGCGGCGGATCGTGGCCCTGCCGTTGGACCGAAACATCATGGTCGTTCCGAACGTCTTGACGTCCAAGCGGGCCGCGATCCGAGCTTTCGACGCCGCCGACGCTCCGGCGGGTATCAAGGTCGAACGCTACGAAGGGGACGGAAGCGAGTTCGACGCGCTCCGGGAGTTTCGCGCCGGGGACGATCTTCGCGCCCTCGACTGGAAGGCGACGGCCCGCCACCGGACGCTCCTTCGACGGCAGTTCCGTGCCGAGCGCGACCACGACGTCGTCCTCGCCGCCGACGCCGGCCGCCTGATGGCGGCGCGGATCGACGGCGTCCCGAAGCTCGACCTCGCGCTGGGGGCCGTGCTCCGGCTCGGGTACGTCGCGCTCAAGACGGGCGATCGCGTCGGGTTCTTCGGATTCGACGAACGACCCCGCGTCGCCACCCCTCCACGAGGAGGTATGCGCGCGTACGCGGCGCTCCAGCGCGCCGCGGCGGACCTCGGCGCGCGAGAGGTGGAGACCAACTTCACTCTGGGTCTGTCAACCCTTCTGCACGCCCTCAAGCGGAGAACGCTCGTCGTCGTGGTCACCGACTTTGCGGATACGGTTTCCGCGGAGCTTCTCCTCGACAACTTGCGCCGCCTCGGCCGGCGTCACGTCGTGGTCTTCGTGGCTCTCGAGGATCCGGACCTCGACGACCTCGCGGACGCGGTCCCGTCGGGACGGCTCGCGCTCCACCGCGCCGTCGTCGCCGGATCGCTTCGCCGGGATCGCCGGGTGGTGCTGGAACGCCTGCGCCGCCTCGGCGTGCATCCGATCGTCGCGGCCGCGGACCGACTCGGGGTCGAGATGATCGACCGCTACCTCGACCTCAAGCGCCGCGAGGTCGCATGAGCTCCTTCCGCCTGAGATCCTCTCAGTTCCGCCGCGAGCGCGAGGGCGCGTGGGGCGAGTTGGAGGTCCTCGTCGCGCGGGCGGAGCTCCGGGGCATTCGCTTCCTCGACGCCGGTGACGTGCTCAGCCTCGCGGCGCTGTACCGCCACGCGGTCGGATCGCTCGCCACGGCCCGGGCGATCAGCCTGGATCGGAACGTGCTCGACTACCTCGAAGGACTCGTCGCTCGCGCCCACCTCTGCGTTTACGGGTATCGCCAAGGGCCGCGCGAGGCACTGGCCGAGTTCGTCGGCTCGGACTTCCCGAGAACGGTGCGCCGGTTCGGCCTTCACGTCGCGGCAGCCCTGGCGATGCTGCTGGCCGCCGTCGGGGCGGGCTCCGCGATCGTGGCTTCGGACCCCGAGCGCTACTACGACGTCGTCGGTGCCGACGCCGCCCAGGGCCGGACGCCGACCGCATCGACCGAAGAGCTGCGCAAGGTCCTCTACGGAACCGGGGGCGACGAGGCGTTCGATCTCGAGACGTTCGCGACATTTCTCTTCACGAACAACGCGAAGGTCGGGTTGCTATGCGCTGCGACCGGGATCGCCGCGGGACTTCCGGTTCCGGCGCTGCTCGCCTCGAACGGCTTGGCGCTCGGCGGAATGGCCGAGCTCTACCGCAGCCGCGGGCTCGCCGTCGAATTCTGGGGCTGGATCCTGCCGCACGGCGTCAGCGAGCTCCTCGCGATCGCTCTCTGTGCAGCCGCCGGCCTCGCCTTCGGCGGCGCCCTGCTCTTTCCGCAGAACCGGACCCGACGCGACGCGCTCTCGTCCATCGGGCGGCAGGCGGCGATCCTCGTCCTGGGCGCCGTCGGCATGTTCTTGATCGCGGCGATCATCGAAGGGATCTTCCGCCAGACGGTGCAGGATCCGGCCGCGCGCTGGGCCGTGGCCGTCGCCTCGTTGCTTCTATGGGCCGGCTACTTCACCTTCGGGGGACGGAACCGTGGACGCGATCTGGACTGAGCGCGTCGCCGACGAGCTGGCCGTCGTGTCGCCGGAGGGGACGACGGTACGTTTCCGACTTCCCGGACCGGCGGACCGGCTGGCGGCGTTTCTGATCGACCTGTTCCTGACGCAGCTCGCGTCGGCGCTCGTGTTGCTCGCGGTCGTGGCGATCGCCGGCGTCGCGCCCGCTGCGGCGTGGGCGGTCTACCTGATCGCCAGCTTCTTCTTGAGGAACGTCTATTTCGCGTTCGTCGAGTTGCTGTGGTCCGGCCAGACGATCGGGAAGCGCCAACTCGGGCTTCGCGTCATCGCGCGGGACGGTGGCCCGTTGACCGGGCAGGCGATCCTCGCAAGAAACCTCACGCGCGAAATCGAGTTCTTTCTTCCGATGGTGGCGCTCTCGGAGCCGCGGCGGCTCCTCCCATTTTCGGAAGGGTGGAGCGTCGTGCTGGCCGTGTCTTGGCTGGCGGTGTTCGCGGCTTTGCCGCTCTTGAACCGAGAGCATCTGCGTTGTGGGGACTTCCTGGGAGGCACCGTCGTCGTGCGACTCCCCAAACTCGCCCTGCTCTCCGACCTGGCCCTTCGCGACACGCGGGGGCCGGCGTACCTGTTTTCGCCGGCGCATCTGGACGTGTATGGCATCGAGGAGCTGCAAGTCCTGGAGACGGTACTCCGCCGCGCGGCCGAGCGGGACCATCCCGAGCTCGTCGACGGAGTTCGCGAGCGGATTCAGAGGAAGATCCGCTGGACCGCCGGAGGCCGGGTCGACTCCGTCGAGTTCCTCCGCGCGTTCTACGAGGCCCAGCGCGCCCACCTCGAGCGCAAGATGGTGTTCGGCGTACGCAAGGAACGAAAGGAGCGCTGAATGGCCTTCCCCCTCCTCGCCGCCGCCGTTCTCGCCGCCGCCGTTCTCGCCGCCGCTCCACCCATTCACCACCACCTCATCGTCGAGCTCGACCCGGCGTCCCACGCGATCGCGGTGTCCGACACGATCACGGCGCCGAAGGACGCCAAGCTCCCTGACTTGCCTTCGGACGCGCTCCCGCTCGACGTCGCGCACGCGAAGAGGATCGACGCGCGGACGATCCGCCTGCGGTACGCGGCGACGATCGAGCATCCGATCTCGCGCGAGGGGGAGGACTACGCGCGCGGTTTCGCGGAGACGGAGGGCACGATCGGCCCCGAGGGCGCCTTTCTCGGTGGGAGCTCGCATTGGTACGCGTCGTGGGGGGGCGACGGGCTCGTGACCTTCGACCTCGACGTCACGCTGCCGCCGGGGTGGGATGCGATGAGCCAGGGGCGGCGGGTCCAGCACGAGCGGAGCGAGACCGGCACGCACGTGCGGTTCGTCTCGGACGACCCGCAGGAGGAGATCTGGCTCGTGGCGGGGCCGTGGCTCGAGACCGCGCGAAAGCTCGACACGATCGACGCGCTCGCGATGCTGCGGACGAAGGACGACGCGCTGGCGGCGACCTACCTCGACGCGACCGGGCCGTACGTCGCGATGTACTCGAAGCTCCTCGGCCCCTATCCGTACTCGAAGTTTGCGCTCGTCGAGAACTTCTGGGAGACCGGGTACGGGATGCCGTCGTTCACCCTCCTCGGCCCCTCGGTCCTGCGCCTCCCGTTCATCGTCACGACCTCCTACCCGCACGAGATCCTGCACGACTGGTGGGGGAACGGCGTGTTCGTCCTGAGCGCTCGCGGCAATTGGAGCGAAGGGCTGACCGCGTATCTGGCCGATCACCTGTCCGCCGAGCAGAAGGGAGGCGGCGCGGGGTACCGCCAGGAGGCGCTCCAGAAGTTCGCCGACTACGCCTCCCGATCGAAGGACTTCCCGCTGCGCGAATTCAAGGAGCGCCATTCCCCCTCCACCGAGGCCGTCGGGTACGGGAAGGCGCTGATGCTCTTCCACATGATCCGGCGCGAGATCGGCGATCCCGCGTTCCTGAAGGAGCTCCAATCGTTCTATGCGTCGTTCAAGTTCCGGCGCGCGAGCTTCGACGAACTCCTCGGCGCCCTGGGAGCCACGCGCTTCACCCCGTGGGTCGATCGCGCGGGGGCGCCGGCGCTCGCGGTTCGAGAGGTCGCGGCGAGTCCGACGGACTCCGGTTATCGCTTGACCGGAACGATCGCGCAGACGCAAAGCGGCGATCCCTGGCCTTTGGCCGTTCCGGTCGCGGTGACGCTCGACGGGCGCGAGGCCGCGTGGCAGGGATCGATACGCTCGACGTCGAAGGGACAATCGTTCGCTCTCGACCTCCCCGCGCGCCCGGTGCGGCTCGACGTCGACCCCGAGTTCGATCTCTTCCGCGCGCTCGATCCGGCCGAGATCCCTCCCGCCCTTTCCGGCGCGTTCGGAGCGGAGAGCGCCGTGGCCGTGATCCCCTCGAAGGCGCCCGCCGACCTGGCCTCCGCCTACCGCGCGCTCGTCGAGGAGTGGAACCATGGCCGCCCCGCGCCGATCCGCGTCGTCACCGACGCCGAGATCGAGTCCGTTCCCGGAGATGCCGCAGTCTGGCTGCTGGGATGGGAGAACCGGTTTCTCGGAGGCCTGGCGCCGGAGTTCGGCCCGTACGGCGCGTCGATCTCCCCCGCGTCGATGCACGTCTCCGACGGCGACGTCGCGCGCGCCGGCCACGCCGTCGTCGCGGTCGTGCGCCACGCCGGACATCCGGTCGCCGTCGTCGCCGCAGACTCGGCCGCCCAGGTTCCCGGCCTCGCCCGCAAGCTCCCCCACTACCACAAGTACTCGTACCTGGCCTTCGAAGGGGACGAGCCGAAGAACACGATCAAGGGGCGCTGGCCGGTCGTCGGCTCGCCGCTGACCGTCGTGCTCGATCCCGCGGGCTCCTCCGCCGACGTCCCGATGGGGCGGCTCGCCCCGCGCGCCGCGCTCGCCGAGCTTCCCCCGCCGTTCTCGAAGGATCGGATGCTCGCCACCGTACGCGCCCTCTCGGCCCCCGGCATGAACGGGCGCGCGATCGGATCTCCCGAGATCGATCGCGCCGCCGCATCGATCGCCGATGCGATGCGCGAGGCCGGCCTCGAACCCGCCGGTGGCGCACCGGGGGATTACTTCCAAGCGTTCGAAGCCGCGAGCGGCAGCAAGACGATCGCGCTCAGGAACGTCGTCGGCTCGCTCCGCGGAACCAAGACCGAGTGGGCGAACGACAGCGTGGTGGTTGCCGCGCACTTCGATCACCTCGGCCCCGGGCATCCGGGCGCCGACGACGACGCGAGCGGGGTCGCCATCCTCCTCGAGCTGGCGAAGACGATGGCGGCGGGGCCGCGACCGTTGCGGTCGATCGTCTTCGTCGCCTTCTCGGGAGAAGAGAGCGGATTTCTCGGCTCGAAGAACTTCGTCGCGACGCGCCCCGGCGGCGCGACCACGTTCGCGATGGTCGATCTGGACACCGTCGGCCGGTTGGGAAACGGGAAGATCCTCGTCCTCGGCGCCGGCTCCGCGGACGAGTGGAAGCCGATCGTGGACGGCGCCGGGTACGTCACCGGCGCCCCGGTCCAGGCGGTCGTGAACGATCCCGGAGGGAGCGATCAGACGCGCTTCCTCGCCGCGGGGGTTCCCGCGGTCCAACTCTTCACCGGCGCCCACGCCGACTACCACGCCGCCGGCGACACCGCGGACAAGATCGACGGCGACGGTCTCGTGAAGGTCGCCGCCGTCACCCGCGAGATCGTCGCGTACCTCGCCGGACGCGACCGGCCGCTCACCGCGCGCATCGCCGGCGGCGCCCCCGCGGCGCCTGCGCCGAGCGGAGAGCGGCGCGCCTCGCTCGGCGGGATTCCGGACTACGGGTTCGAAGGGCCGGGCGTGCGAATCACCGGGACCGTTCCCGGTTCTCCAGCCGAGAAGGCCGGGCTCAAGGACGGAGACGTCATCGTCTCGCTCGGCGCCGTCGCGACGACAACCATGAGAGAATTCTCGGACGCGCTCAAGGCGAGGGCGCCCGGAGATCGCGTCGAGGTGACCGTCCTTCGGGACGGCAAGAAGACCACGGTCGACGTGGTCCTGGGGTCACGATGAAACACCGATTGGCCACTTTTGCGCTTGTCCTGGTCGCGCTCGGATCGATCGCCGCGGGCGCGTCCGCCGTCGCCTCCGGGTCGAAGCTTCCGAAGTGCTCCGCGGTGAAGTGCCGCTCCCTGGGATGCCCTGCGGACGTCCTCTGCGCCTCCGGAACGTCGGTGAAGACCTGCGCCGACGTTTGCAACGGACACTGAGGACGCTTCGGGCTACCGCTGCACCGACAAGAGGCCGTGGCGGCCTCGCACCGGGCCATGTCCGACGGGGCACTCGGCGAGAGGCCCCGCGGCGCGGCGGGCGCGGAGGAGCTCCCCCAGCGGAACGCAACGGATGCCGCGTCCGGCGGCACGTTCGAGGAAGCCGAGGAACGGCTCCGCGTACGGCCCCCCCTCGAGCTCGGCGTGGAGGGTGAAAACCGGCCAGTTCGATGTCTCGCCGACGTCCAGCATCGCATCGAAGTAGGCCACGGCGTCCTCGTGCGTGTCCCCCAACGCCTCGTCCAAGGTCGGGAGCGTCGAGGGGACCTGGGCCGTCTTCAAGGCCCGCCCTCGCACCACCGGCAGGAAGGGTTCCTCCCCGCGACAGTCGCTGGCGTAGTCGAGCGCGTAGGTCTCCTCGTGCAGGAGCGCTTCGTCGCGCGAGAGCCACGCCGGCGCGGCGTACGTTTTCGGAGGCTCGCCGAAGATCTCGACGTAGGCGCGCCCCCCGCGATCGAGCTCCGAGGCCACCTTGCCCGGATCGAAGGACATCAGCCGGTCCTGCCACGCGCGGTGGTCCCATGCGTGGACGCCCGTTTCGTGACCGGCCGCGCGGGTCCGGCGCGCGATCTCGGGAAACGCCGTCGCGATAGGCCGGGCCGGGAGCAGCGTGCCCGAAAGCACCGTCCGCCACCCGTAGACGCGCGCCGCCCCCGTGCGCGTCATCTTGTCGAGGAAGCCCGGTCGAAACGCGTTCAGGACAGCCAGCCCCGAGCGATCGGGTCCCATCGACAGGTAGAAGGTGGCTCGTACGCCCGCGGCCTCGAAGAGCTCGATCAGGCGCGGAACCCCGTCGCGCATCCCGTCGTGCGTGTCCACGTCGACCCGGAGACCGAGGATTCCGCCCAACCGGTCCTCAGCGCGCGGTGCCGCGAGCGGCGGGCTCGGTCGCGTCCCATTCCTCGGCGAACGCGTCGAAGGTCACCTCGAGGCAGGGCTGCATCGCCGTCCTGGGCGCCCAGCCGAGGACCTTGCGGGCGCGGGCGATCGCGGGCTTGCGAGTCTGGATGTCCTGGTACCCCGCCCCGTAGAAGGTCTCCGCTTCGACCGCCTCGATGCGCGGGGCCGCGAAATCGGGCTTCCCCTTCCTCCGCGCGACGTAGATGGCGGCCAGCCGCTCGGCCAGCTCCTTCACCGAGCACTCGTTCTCCGGGTTTCCCAGGTTGAAGATCCCGCCGTCGCACGCGCCCGTCGTGTCGGCGAGGATCGCCATCAGCCCGTCGATCCCGTCCTCGACCCAGGTGAAGCACCGCCGCTGCCGTCCCCCGTCCACCAGACGGATCGGCGCGCCTCCCATGAGATCGAAGATGAACTGCGTCACCACGCGCGACGAGCCTTCCTTCGCCGCGTTCATGTCGTCCAGCTTCGGGCCGATCCAGTTGAACGGGCGGAAGAGGGTGTAACGCAGCCCCTCCTGCATCCCGTACGCCGCGATCACGCGGTCCAGGAGCTGCTTGCTGCACGAGTAGATCCACCGGTGTTTGTGGATGGGGCCGAGCACCAGCGGGGAGGTGTCCTCGTCGAACTCGGCGTCCGGGCTCATCCCGTAGACCTCGGAGGTCGAGGGGAAGACGAGGCGCTTCCGGTAGCGGACGCACTGCCGGACGACCCGGAGGTTCTCCTCGAAGTCGAGCTCGAAGACGCGGAGCGGCTCCTTCACGTAGACCGCCGGTGTCGCGATCGCGACGAGCGGGAGCACGACATCGCACTTCTTGACGTGGTACTCGATCCACTCCTTGTTGATCGTGATGTCCCCTTCGAGAAAGCGGAACCGCGGGTGCCCGAGCGAGGCGCCGAGCTTGTGGGACGACAGGTCCATCCCGAAGACCTCCCACGGCGTCGTCTCCAGGATCCGGCGCGTGAGCGCGTTGCCGATGAACCCGTTGACCCCGAGGATCAAGACTTTCACGATGCCTCCCCTCCATTCCCCAGCCGGTCGCCGGGAGCGATTCCAGCGGCCGCCGCGAAGACCGCCGCGGCGAGCTCCGGCTCCCCCTCGGCCTGGATCGTGACCAGCCTCAGACACCCGGTGCCCGCGGCGACCACGATACCGTCGCGGTCGGCGGCGAGCACCGTCCCCGGTGGCGCGCCCGGATCTCGCTCGAGCGGTACGGCCCACCAGACGAAGAGGCGCCTCCCCCTCCAGGTCGTGAACGCTCCGGGGTACGGATGCGTCACCGCGCGGACGAGATCGTAGACCCGCGACGCGGGCCAGGCCCAGTCGATGCGCCCGTCCTCGGGGGACCGCCCGCCGAAGGTGGTGGCGAGTGCCAAATCTTGAGGCGTCTCCGTGACGGCCCCCGAGAGGATCCTGGGCAGCGCGCGGTCGAGAACGCGCACCGCCGCCCCCTCGAGCTTCCGGTAGAGCGTGAAGGCGGTGTCGAGAGGGCCGATGGCGACGCGCTCGCGGTCCACGATCCCGCCGGCGTCGGCGCGCGGCGTCATCCGGTGAAGGGTGACGCCCGTCTCCGTCTCGCCGTTCACGAGCACCCAGTTGAGAGGCGAGCGTCCGCGGTAGCGCGGCAGCAGCGAGCCGTGCAGGTTGTAGCCGCCGCGCGGCGCCGCGGCGAGAACGGGCTCCGGCAGGAGGTGCCGGTAGTAGAAGGAGAAGAGGACCTCCGGCTTCCACGCGGCGACCGCCTCGAGGAGGCCTGGCTCCCGTGCTTTCGCCCGGCGGACGACCGGGATTCCGAGGTCGCCCCGTCGGGCCGCGGCCGACCCCCACCAAACCGTCTCGCCCGGATCGTCGGGGTGGGTCACGAGCCCCCTCACGTCGAAGCCGTGGCGGACGACGGCATCGAGGCCGATCCGCCCGATCCCGTGATAGGCGAAGACGACCGCCTTCACCGGCGCACGATCTCCCGGATCACGTAGCGCGGCCGGCGCCGCACCTCCATGTAGATTCGCCCCACGTATTCGCCGAGCAGGCCGATCGAAAAGAGCAGCACCCCCAGGAAGCAGAAGAGAACCGCGAACAGGGTGAATATGCCGCTGACCGCCCAGCGGTCGCCGTAGACGAGCCGGCCGGCGAGGAGGACGAGTGCTGCGGCGATCGCCAGGACCGAGGTTGCGATCCCGACCGCCATCGTGAAGCGAAGCGGCCAGAGGGAAAAGCTCGTGAGAAGGTCGAACTGCAGGCGCACGAGCTTCAGCAAGCCGTACTTGCTCTCCCCGCGCTGGCGTTCCGCGTGGGCGACCTCGACCTCGGCCACCTTTCCCGCGAACATGTCGGCCAGGACCGGGATGAACGTCGAGATCTCCTTCGAGGCGCACAGCGTGCGCACGACGTCCCTCCGGTAGGCGCGCAGCATGCAGCCGTAGTCCGAAAGCTCGACGCCGGTGGCGCGCGACGTCCCCCAGTTGACTAGGTTCGAGGCCGCCCGCCGGAACAGCGTGTCCTGCCGGTTCACGCGGACCGAGCCGACCACGTCGTACCCCTCGTCCATCTTCGCGACGAGCTTCCCGATCTCCTCGGGCGGATTCTGGAGGTCGGCGTCCAGCGTGACGATGATCTCCCCGCGGGATTCCTCGAACCCGGCGAAGACCGCGGCGTGCTGTCCGTAGTTCCTATTGAAATCGACGACGACGATCCTCGAATCGGCGGCGGCGCGCTCCCGCAGGATCGCCAGCGAGCGGTCCCGGCTTCCGTCGTTGACGAACACCGCCTCCCACGGCCGCCGGAGCGCGTCGGCCGCCCGGGTCAGGCGGTCGCACAGCTCGACGAGGTTGTCCTCTTC
>JBGQLU010000105.1:0-12802 GCA_041500265.1 Acidobacteriota bacterium
AACCGCCGGCGCGGTGCTGGTCGGTGTCGACGCTCGTCTGGTGGACGTCGAGGTCCACCTCGGAGGCGGGCTTCCCGCCATCGCCGCCGTCGGCCTCCCCAACAGCAGCGTTCGCGAGGGGATCGATCGGATCCGCGCGGCCCTCTCCCACTCGGGGTTCAAGCTCCCGCAGCACCGCGTGACCGTGAACCTGGCCCCCGCGGACGTGCGCAAGGAAGGGGCGGCCCTGGACCTTCCGATCGCCGTTGCCCTGCTCGCCGCGGACGGGCGTCTCGGGAATGTGCCGCCGGGTCCCGACGTCGTGCTCGCGGGAGAGCTCGCGCTCGATGGCGCCCTCCGCCCGGTGCGGGGCGCGCTCGCGATCGCCCTCGCTGCGCGCGACGCGGGGCGCCGCGGCGTCGTGGTGCCGGCCGCGAACGTCGGTGAGGCTCGGCTGGTGCCCGGCATCGACGTCTGGGGCGCGGGAAGCCTTGCGGCCGCTCTGGAGATCCTCGCGAACCCGGGGCGTCCTCCGGAGCCCGTCGAGCTCGACACGACCTCCTCCGCGCCCGCCGAGGACGTTCCGGACGAGGATCTTTCCGACGTGCGCGGCCAGAGCACCGCGCGCCGGGCGCTGGAAGTCGCGGCCGCCGGCGGCCATCACCTGATCCTGACCGGCCCGCCGGGCGCGGGGAAGACGATGCTCGCGCGCCGGCTTCCCGGAATCCTCCCTCCGATGGACCAAGAAGAAGCGCTCGAGGTCACACGCGTCTGGAGCGCGGCCGGTCTCACAACAGGCCTTGTCCGCAGACGGCCGTTCCGCGCCCCGCACCACGGCGTCTCGCTCGCGGGCTTGACCGGGGGCGGACTGACGCTGAAGCCCGGCGAGATCGCGCTCGCCAGCGGCGGCGTCCTGTACCTCGACGAGATGACGGAGTTCCGACGCGACGCGCTCGAAGCGCTGCGCCAGCCGCTCGAGAGCGGGGATATCGTCGTCGTGCGCCTGCACGCGCGCGCCCGCTTCCCCGCGCGATTCCAGTTGGCCGCGTCGATGAACCCCTGCCCGTGCGGCTGGCACTCCGATCCCCGCGGCCGCTGCCGCTGCACCGTCCCCGAGGTGAGGCGCTACCAGGCCAAGCTTTCGGGCCCGCTCCTCGACCGGTTCGATCTCTGCGTGGACGTCCCCGCCGTCGATCCCGCGGAGCTTTCGGGTCGGGGCACAGGGGAGCCTTCGGCGGCGGTGCGCGAGCGTGTCGTCGCCGCTCGGGAGCGACAGCGCGCGCGGTTCGCCGGGTCGGGACCGTCGTGCAATGCGCGCATGGGACGCGCCGAGCTCGAGCGCTTCGCGATCCTCGATCGAGGTCCCCGGCGTCTCCTCGTCGAGGCCTGCCGCCGCCTGGGACTGACCGCGCGCGGTTACGACAGGGTGCGGCGGGTCGCACGTACGATCGCGGACCTCGAAGGGATCGGTACGATCCTCGAGCGGCACGTCGCGGAGGCGGTGATGTTCCGGGAAATCCGTCGGGTAGAAGGAGGCTGAGTGGACTCGCACCGATCGCCATGGGGCGAATCCCAGCCTCGATCAATGTCATTTGCTAAATAGAGAATTACTAGTAGCCAAATAGCAACATATGTCGTACGCTTCCTGCCGATGGGAAGAGCACCGACAACCAATTCGCCCGCCGTGGCACAACTCCTTGGCCGAAGTCGCCGGGAGCTCGGTCTGACCTTGAAGCAGGTGTCGGATCGTCTGGCGGAACAGGGCGAACGGATTCCGCCCTCGACCCTTGCGCGCGTGGAAAACGCGAGTCTCGATCCTGGGATTCGACGTCTCCATTTGCTCCTCGCTGTCTACGACATCCCGCCACGGGTCGTCGCGGACCTCGTGGAGTTAGAGATGCTCGGGGACGCGGCCCGGCCGGACGTCGATCTCGAGACCCTTTACCGCGAGGGGTTGGAATCGTGGCGCGAGGGGAATCTCGTAAAAGGACTCGCCTACCTCGCCGCCGTGAGGAGGCATGAGCCGACCGACGACTCCGGACGGCTCCTCCGGCAGCGTGCGTCCCTTGCGTTCGCGATCCAGGCGCGAGACCTCGGACGGTACCGTCTCGCGAAAGAAATCCTGGACGAGCTTCTCTGCGACTCGTCCTGTACGGATTTGAAAGTGAACGTTCTCGTGACGATGGCCTCCGTTTGGCGCTCGCTCGGCTCGCCCGACTCCGCGATGGCCTATCTGAGACAAGCCGAGACGTACGTGAAGACGGCCGACTCGCGCGAGGCCGGGTGGGTCTCACACTTGAAGGCGAAGCTCCTCGCCGCTGCAGGCGAGGGAGAAGAAGCCAACGCCGAGATTCTCCGGGCTCTTGGTGTCTACCGCGCGCTAGACGACCGCTACGGCGAGGCGAAGGCCTTGCTGAGCGGCATCGCGATAGGTGAAGCCCGCGCCGGGGCGGAGACGGCCCTGAGCCTCGCCGGCGGCGTGGTGGAATTCTGCGTCAAGAACGGACTGCGGCAACTGGCGGTTATGGCGAGTCTGGAAGTCGGTCGTCTCCTGAGCAAGCTCGGACGCCATGTCGAAGCTGCCGAGACACTCAAGCAGGCCCTGGCCGAGTCCGTGGTCATCGAGGATCGGAAGCTGCAATTTATCGCCCACCAACACCTATGGAAGGTCTACGAAGCATCGGGGGAGGCTCGCCGAGCTCGATTCGAGATGGACGCTGCGAAACACTTCGGAGCGTACGTCGACAAGACGTCAGTCGAAAGCGACGACCTCCAAGTCCCGTGGAACCCGTGAGGAGTCGATCATGAAGCAGGCTTGTTGGATTTCCCCTGTTCCTCTACTCCTCACGGTTGCTTTCATTACGGCCGCCGTGGCGACGCCCGAACCACCCCGGACCGCGACGAATCCGGCGACGGGGGCCATCGAGATCGTGGACTCGCCGTGGACGGGCGCCAATTTCGACATTCGGCACGTCGTACAGCCGACGTCGGGCAGTTTCGAGGTTACCAACCTTACGACCAACGGCCACAACGATCAGGGTCCGCGATTGGCGATCGGGGCGACCGGGGATACCCAACGTCGCTCGGAACGGTTTACGCCGTTGGCAACACGAACTGGCTGGGCAGCGGAGATGGACAGGTTGAATTCCACCTGAATTCCGAGACTCTCACATTCGGTTTCTCCATGGTCTCTGGATCGGTTGTCACAGTTCAGTACGGCACGTACGGTTCCATCATCTGGAGTTCGAACGGGACAACTGGCGAGCCGACGCTAATCACGTCGACCCTCAACAACTGCGGTGCACTTCAGGAAGAGAATCTGTACAAGGCACTTACAGAGGTCTTCCATCTGTATCCCGACGCACAGATTTCCTTGCCAGCCGATCGGGAACTCGTGAAAAACCTGATGAACGTCCAAGTTCTATCCCTTGGGCTCGTCGGATCTTGCTATGCAACGCAGGTGCCGGGAAACTGGGAGGATTGCATGAACCAGCACGACAGTTGCCGCGCTTCGTGCGACGCCCACAACTGCAACCAAACCGGTTGCAATACTGGCGGATTGTCGTTGTGCTACAACATGTGCTCGATGGAACTCACCTCGTGCGGTGTATGCGCGATCCTGTGTCCGTGGAAACAGTAGACATCCCGAATCGTGGGGGCGAACCAGAAGTCGGGTTCGCCCTCGCTGCGTGCCGCACGGGTGGACCGATCGGAACTTTCTGCATCGGGCTCGGCGCTCCGGCGCAATGACCCCGTGGAGTCCAAGATGGTCTACGCATTGATCATTCTTCTTGTCGCACTCATTGTCTTCGGTGTGGTCGTGCTATTTCGCCGCGTGATGAAACGTATGGCGCCCCGGCAGTGAGCAGCAGCACTTGGAAGCTGGCGCTAAAGAGGAGCCGGGTGACCGCCGGGTTGCCGTTCATCGATTCGGCGGTGAGCCGTCGGATAGGAAGGCCACTGATTTCCACGATGCCGTCAAGGCGTAGTCCGGGGCATGTACTCGGTCCTGACAAACGGGTTCTTGGCCTGGAAAGTGGACCCTCCGGTAAGGCCGGGCGATATTCGCGGCTTCACGCTCGCACAAGCGTCGCGGTGTAGGATCCAATGAAGTGTGGTGCGTCGTCTGGGGAAAAGTTGCCGACATCCTGGAGTCTTCGTGAGGAGCCTCTCCATCGACAGCCAACAGCGGGGATTTCTTCCCTGGTTCCTCATTGCCAGCCTCGCCGCACTCGCCATCGCCACCGGTGTTCTGCAATTCCGGGAGGTTCGACGGGTCCGGTACGCCAAGATGGATTCGCGCCTCCTACCGACGAAAGTGCTGGCGCCTGAGCTGATTGCTCCCGCACCGGTCGGGCCGCAGGTGCAGCTTTCTTCGCTGGCCGGGAAAATTGTCGTGATTTCGTTCTGGGCGTCATGGTGTCTTCCTTGCCGTGTCGAGATGCCCGAACTGGCGAAGCTCGTCGCAGATTGGAACGGCGGCGGGAAACGCAAAGCCGATATCGTCTATGTCGCGGTCAACTTCAAAGACGCGCTCGGCGAAGTTCGGCCCCTCCTCAAGGATCCTCGGTTCACTGGGGTGTTATTCGCGTGCGACAACGACGGCAAAATCGCGGAGCGCTGGAAGGTTGGAGTGTTTCCGACAACGTACGTAATCTCTCCAAAGGGGGAAATCCTGTACGCGCAGGCGGGGTACAACCAACGTCTGAGTTCCAGTATTAGTGCCGTGCTCCAGGATTATTTCTCGGACACGAAGACCGAGGTAGACCCGCGTTGAACGCGCCATTGCTTGTCGCCGACGATCTGGGGAAGGACTTCCGCGAGGGATTCCTTATGCGAAGGAAGACGGCGCTCAGTTCCTTGAGCTTCGCGCTTCCTCCGGGGAAGGTTCTCGGATTTCTGGGGCCAAACGGGGCCGGGAAATCGACGACGATCCACCTGTTGTTAGGGTTCCTTTTCCCGTCACGTGGGAGGGTACTCATTAGAGGACGGTCCCCGATGGATCCCGGTTCGCGTCGAAGTCTGGGATTCCTTCCGGAGGTCTTCGCGTTTGACCGGTTTTCGACCGGACGCACGCTTCTGAGACGATTCGACGCTCTGTCCGGGCAAGGGCTCCACGGACGTGAGCAGCGGGTCGAAGTTGCCTTGCAAGCCGTCGATCTCGAGTCAGCTGCAGAGAATCGCGTCGGATCCTACTCGAAGGGAATGACGCAGCGCATCGGGCTCGCGCAGGCGCTGCTGGGCGATCCGGAGATTCTCATTCTCGACGAACCGATGTCAGGGATGGATCCTTCGACGCGACTTGCTGTGCGCGATATTCTCATCGGAAGACGCGAGAGAGGGAAGACCACTCTCTTCTCTACGCACATCCTGACGGACGTCGAGGCCGTCGCGGACTCGGTGCTCATCCTCGATCGAGGGCGGGTCGTTGCCGAAGGGGCGCTTGACACCTTCGGTTCGGAGGCCGTCGGCAGCACAATCGTCTTTCAGGACGAGACAGCGGACAGGTTCGATTCATTCTTGCTTGAGATGGCGGTCAAGCGCGAGCCGATCGCAGGGTCGTCTGGATTGCAGCGCATCATCGTTGCGGACCCCATGGCGCAGGACCGTATCCTGGCGAACCTCGCTGGAAACGGCGCCCACATCGTATCGGTGTCCCGCGCGCGCCCAAGCCTTGAGACCGTGTTCTTGCGTGTGACGTCGAGAGGGGAGGTGGAATGATGAGCGGCGTCACGGCCGCATTGGTTCGCCGAGAGGTGGGTCGGCTCGCGTCCGGGAGGGTGCTCCTCGCGGGAGGCCTGTTCGCCCTCCTGTTCCTTTTGATCGCGGCAATCTCGATCGCTGCGGATCTGATGTTGAATGGCGACCCTAGCGAGAGGGCGGCTGCCGTGCTCATTGCCGGCTATCGAGGCACGAGCGGTTACGACGCAGTCGTCTTCATGTTCGTGCTCTATCTCGGCGTGAGCCAAGTCGGTGCCGATACCCGTGCCGGGACGATCTTCGGTATTCTTGCGCGGCCCGTCTCGCGAGCGAGGTTGTTCGTGACCGGCTGGGCGACTTCCTGTCTCACAATCCTCCTCCTGGAGGTCCTTCGCTCGGGGCCCATCATGGGTTGCGCGGCGTGGATTGAGGGCCGGGTCCACTTGCTGTCGCTGCTCGGGGTACTCGCGCTCTGGCTCGGTCCGGTCGCGATGCTGTCGGGATTTGCCGCGCTTGGAGCCGTCATTCCGAGCGCATATGCCGTTCTTGTGGGGCTCGGGGCAGTCATCATTGCAGGATTGGCGTACAGCGAAGTACTTGGTGGCTTCGGAGCGAGCCTCGTCAACGCCGTGAGTTGGTTCCTCCCTCTGCTGTCAAACCAGCACCCGCTAATCGACGCTGCTATCCAAGGGAGCGTGCACGACAGCGGGCCCATCCTTGAGGTCATTGCGTACCGCGCGTGTTGGACCCTGCTCCTGCTCTTCGTCGGCGTCTACGGGTTTAGCCGGCGAGACTTGGCGCCACGCGTGTAACAGCCGAACACAGGTATCGCGTCGGTCTGGCCACGTTGCGCCAGTGATTCTCGCCTCCCACCTTGAGTTCGTGCGGATCGCAGCCGCTCGGCTCACCAAGTCGCGTCGCGCGGTGGAGGCGCTCTGAACTCTTCAGAAGAGTGCTCTCCGACGAGTTGATTCATCTGACCCGTAGTCGGCCGCGCCGGGGGGTCGCCGGGTGTACGCCGCGAAGGTCACCGACGAGGACAAGACAAAGAACCGCGAGGCGTTCATCGATGACACCGAGCGTGCCGGACGAAATGAGGCGAACAAAGCTCCCATCGTGCGCCCCCGATCCGGATGCAGCGGCTCGTTGACCGATCCTCCACCTCCACGTAGTCTGGGCGGTCATGTCGGTTCGGCTGCTCCGGATCCTTGCCATTGCGCTCTCGGCTGCGTCCGCGCTGGGCGCGCAGGCTTCCCCGCGCCCCCTGGCGCTCCGCCACCTGGGTCTCCCGCTCCCCGGGCCGCCGGCCGCGATCGTCTCGGCCGACCTCGATCACGACGGCCGGAAGGACCTGCTGATCGTCGTGGCGTATACCCGGTGGGGCTCGATCGCGCAGGACCGGGTCGAGGACGCGGTCGCGGTCACCGAGGTCGTCCCGGCGCTCTTCGACAAGCGCGAGGCGCACGCCTTTCTCGCGCGCCCCGACGGGAGCTTCGCGGCGCTTCCCGCGCTGGAGCTCCCGACCACGGTGATCGGCGTCGAGGCGGGCCCGCCGGCTCATCCGGTCGTGGCCTTGACCGACGACGGCCTCGCCGAGCTGCGCCTCGGTGGTCCTGCGGGATCCGAAACGCTCACGCTCGAGCCGCTGCTCTCCGCGCGCCCGGCGTTCGCGGGGTCGGGCGCGTTCCTCGCCGACCCCGGCATCCTCCAGGACGTGGACGGGGACGGCCGGCTCGATGCGGTGATCGCGGGGATCAACGGGATCGCGATCCACCGCGGGACCGAGGCGGGGGGATTCGCCGAAGAGGCCTCGTTCTCCGCGCGCCTTCCCGGAGACCTGCGGTCCACGCTCGGGACCGCGGCCTCGCGAAACATCCCCGTGCCGACCTTCGAGGACGTGGACGGCGACAAGACTCCCGATCTCGTCATCCGCGAGCTGGACGGCTGGCCCCAGAGCCTCGTCGTGGCGAAGGGGTTGGGCGCCGGCCGGTTCGCCGCACCGAAGCGGGTAGCGCTCGCGTGCCTGGCTCCCGCGCCCCCGCGGCGCGAGGGCCGGCCCCGCGACGGAAACGGCGGCCCTCCGGTGGCGCCCTTGCGGGTCGCGTGGTTCGGGGATATCGACGGCGACGGTCACGGCGACATCGTCACCCGCGAGGGGATCGACACCGGGAAGAGCGACTCCAAGCAGGCCAAGAGCCCGTCGATGCGCTATCGCGTTTTTCGTCTGCGCCCCGACCTCACGGTCGACCCGACCCCCGCGCAGACGTTCGAAGCGATCGGCTACGCCTTCAGCGGCGCTCTCGGGGATGCGACCGATCTCGAGTTCATCGACTTGGACGGCGATCGCCGCAAGGACCTCGTCACGATCACCATCGACTTCTCGTTCTTCCAGGTGTTGCGCGCCCTGACCGCGAAGAAGATCGGGATCGGGCTCGAGTTCCACGTCGTGGGCCAGCAGCCGGACGGCTCGTTCCGCCTCGTGGCCGGGCAGACGCTGGACGAGAAGCTGAACCTCGACTTGAACCACCTCGAGATCTCGCGGCTCGGGCAGTTCCAGGGAGACTTCGACGGCGACGGCCGCACCGACTTCGTGCACCTGGGACGCGGGAAGACGATCACCATCCACCGCGGCGAGGCCGGAGGACGCTACCCCGACAAGCCCGACCTCGCGATCGCGCTCGACCAGGAGCCCGAGGACGTCATGCTCGTGCGCGTCCGCGATCTCGACGGGGACGGCCGCTCCGACCTGGCGATCACGCGAACGGGCGGGACGGAGGACCAGCGGGCCTCGGCCCCCGTGGTCCTCGAGCTGTATCTGAGCGGGGAGCCGAAATGAGCGGGCCCAGGCGGGCGGTCGTCGTGGCGATGCTCGCGCTCGCCGCCGCCGGATCGGTCGCCGCGAAGCCGCGCAAGCCCGCCCCCAAGCCTCCGCCTGCCGCCGCGGCTCCGGTCGCGCCGCACGCCGAGGTGGCGACGCTCGCCGACGGGACGCGCGCCGACCTCGTCTTCGACGGGGCGCTCCTCGGCTGGGCGGCGCCTCGCGAAGCCGGTGGCGTGCGCTCCCTCTATCTGTTGATCGCCGCGCCCGCGCCCCCGGCGGCCGCCCCCGCCTGCTCGGTCGCGCCGGTCGATCCGAAGGGCGAGGCGTCGGGTCCCGCCCGTCTGTTCCGATGGCGCGCCGCGCATCCCGCGGAGGTCGAGCTGATCCGCTCCGACCTACCTTCGGACGGAAGCCTCGACGCCGCCGATCTCGACGGGGACGGCTTGGACGAGCTCCTCCTGATCCGGCCCGGCGCGATCGAAGCACTCTCCGTCGGCGGCGCCGACGGTCCGGCGACGCGCACCCTGATCGAGGATGCCGAGATCGCCCGACCCTTCGGCGATCCAGTTCTCGTGACCCCGGCCGCCGGGGACCTTCCGATCCGAGCCGCGGTGGTCGGCGCCTTCCGTAGCTGGCGGCGGACGCAATCCGGCACGCTCGTCCTCGCGAGCGACGTCGACCTTCCGGTGGTCGTCGACCCGGGACGGACGCGCGATCGCGTTGCCTCCCCGGAGGTCGTCGTGATCGGGCGGGGCCGCGAGGGACGCATGCTGTTCGCGACCGCGCCCGAAGCGGTCGGCCTCGATCGCGTCCGCACGTTTCTTCTCGATCCGGACGCTCCGCTCGAGTCCCGCTCGTCCGAGTGCTGGGGTCAGTTCCCCGAGCGTGAGCGGTTGCTCGACAGCGGGGTTGCGCTCTTGGACGGAAACCCGGTGCTGATCGCCACCTCGACCGCCGCCGACAAGCTGAGCGTCTTCAGCGGCAAGAATCTCCGCGTGTTTCCCTTGGGTCCCGACCGCACCCGGGTCGGCGGGGCGCCCTCGTTCGCCGGAGAGACCGACATCAACCTCTGGCAGCGAGCCACGCCGTTCGTGCTCGATCTCGATCGCGACGGCCGGGACGACCTCGTGCTCGGGTACTGGAAGGGTCTCACCCACGACCTCGTCGCGCTCGAGGTCCACCGCCGGAACCCGGACGGCACGTTCGCCAAAGCCCGCACCGAGGAGTTCCAGGTGGACGACGCCGAGACGGAGTTCCTCGACTTCGGACGGGACCTGGACGGCGACGGGCGCCCGGACCTGGCCATCCTCTCCGGCGGAGCGCTCCGCGTCTACGCCGGCGCCGACCCCGAGCGTGCGGTCGCCAAGCCGGTCGCGGAGAAGCCTTCGCGGTCGATCCCGCTGGCGCCGGGGACCCCGGGCGCGCACGGTCCTTGGATGGAGTTCCGTCTCTCGAGCTCCTCCCTCGTCACCGGCAAGAGCGCTCCCGGTCTCGGGGATCCGCGGTTCGTCGATCTCGACGGGGACGGCCGCGACGAGATCCTGTTTGTCGGATCGACAATTTCCGGCTCCGCGGCGTCGATCGTGCGCATTCGCGGAGCGGAGGTTGCGCCGGCGGCCGGTATCTCGTACAAGTAAACAAACCCTCATCGAGGGTCGAGGCAGGGGGCCTCCGGGGAGACGACATCGGATGGGAGCGCAGTTGAGAGCCGGTGTGCTCGGGACGGGGGCCTACCTCCCGGAGCGGGTGCTCGACAACCGCGAGCTCGCGGAGCGTTTCGGATGCTCCGAGGACTGGATCTTGAGCCGCACCGGCATCCGCGAGCGCCGCTTCGCCGAGCCGGGGACGGGAGCCTCCGATCTCGGTGTCCGGGCGGCCGAGCAGGCGATAGCTGCCGCGGGGATCGGAGCGCGCGACGTCGATCTCATCATCTGCGCGACTTACACGCCCGACATGGCGTTCCCTTCGACGGCCTGCCTGATCCAGCATCGCATTGGCGCCAAGCCGGCGGCGGCCTTCGATCTCCAGGCGGCCTGTTCCGGATTCGTCTACGCGCTCGTGACCGCGGCCCAGTACGTCGCGTCGGCGGGGATCCGCTACGCCCTCGTCGTCGCCGCCGACGTCAACTCGACGATCGTCGATCCGGCGGACCAGAAGGTCTCGCCGCTCTTCGGCGACGGGGCGGGTGCGGTGATCCTCGGGCCGGTCAATCACGGCGCCGGGCTGCTGGGCTTCCACATGGGAGCCGACGGCGGCGGGGGCTCGCTCTTCTACATGCCCGCCGGCGGCTCGCGCCGCCCGGCCACTGCGGAGACGGTCGGCGCGCGCGAGCACTACATCAAGATGGACGGCCCCAGCCTCTTCCGGTTCGGCGTGGACGCCATGGTCCAGGCCTCGCGCCTGGCTCTGGACCGCGCCTCGCTCGCGGTTACGGACGTGGACCTCTTCATCCCCCACCAGGCCAACGTGAGGATCATCGAGGCCGGCATCGAGCGGCTCGGGATCCCGCGGGACAAAACGCTCGTCACCCTCGACCGCTTCGCGAACACCGCAGCCGCGTCGATCCCGATCGCCCTCGACCTCGCGGCCCGGTCGGGTCGCCTGCAGCCCGGAATGATCGTCCTTTTGACCGGGTTCGGCGCCGGACTCACCTGGGGATCGACGATTTTGAAGTGGTCCTGACACGGGGGCTGGGCTCGCCGTTCGCGTTGACGTCGCTCCCCTCGCTGGCTATGCTGCCACGGTTTCGCCAGAAATAGCTCGAGGCACGGCCGTCCCGGTCGAGGTTCGGAAGCGAGGGCATGGCGGCGACCACGATGAAGCTGGTATTCGGCAGCGATGTCCGGTTGGTCGATGTCGCCCATGCCGCGTCGGAAAAGCTCGCCGGCGTCGCCGGATTCGACGAGGACGACGCCTTGAACGTCGGGATCGCGGTGCGCGAGGCGGTGATCAACGCGATCGCGCATGGAAACAAGATGGACCCGAAGCGCCGGGTCGAGGTGGTGCTCAAGGCCCGGCCGCGCTCCCTGGAGGCCAGGGTGCGCGATCAGGGGACGGGGTTCGACCCGTCCGCGACGAAGGACCCGACCGCAGCGGCCAACGTGCTGAACACGTCGGGCCGCGGGCTGCTCCTGATCCGCGCGTTCGTGGACACCGTGGATTTCAAGTTCCGGGAAGGGCGGGGGATGGAGGTCGTGCTGGTCAAGAAGCGCACCCCGCGCGGCACGCTCAAGGACGATTCGAGCTCGGCCCGGCCCTGACGGGCCGCGACGGTCGACGGAGGAAGAACGCGATGAAGACGACGGTTCGGACGGTCGGCCAGGTTTCGGTGATCGACCTCTCGGGCAAGATCACGATCGGGGAGGGGGACATCGTTCTCCGGGACAAGGTCCAGGAGCTCCTGGACGGCGGGCACAAGAAGGTCCTTCTCAATCTGGAGAGCGTCTCGTACATGGACTCCGCCGGAATCGGCGAGCTCGTCGCGTGCTTCAAGCGCGCTCGCGAGAAGGGCGGCACCGTGAAGCTCCTTCGCCCTTCGGGCAAGGTCGAGGACCTGCTGCAGCTGACCAAGCTGTGGGAAGTGTTCGAGATCTTCTCCGAGGAGGCGCAGGCGGTCGCTTCGTTCTGACCGGCGCCCCTCAGGAGCCCGGGCGCTTCCCCAGCTTGCGGCTCCATCCGTCGAGAAGTCGGAGAGCCTCGAGCGGGGACAGCCGCTCGGGGTCCTGCCGGCGGATCTCGGCGAGAACTTCGGCGCTCGCCGGATCGGCCGGTGCCGGCGTGACGTCCCCTCCCGGCGCGAACAACGACCGCTCCCCCGGACGGGCCGACGAGGGGCCGCGGCCGCCCCGGCGCGCGCGCCGGGGGAGGCCGTCCCCGCCGTACTCGTCCCTCTCGAGATTCTGGAGGACCTCCTTGGCGCGTTCGACCACCGGCTGGGGGACGCCCGCCAGCCGCGCGACGTGGATGCCGTAGGAACGATCCGCCGCACCCACCTCGACGCGGTGGGTGAACACCACGCGGTCGCCCCATTCCCGCACCGCCATCCGCAGGTTCGACACACCCGCCAGCGTGACCGCGAGCTCCGTGAGCTCGTGATAGTGGGTCGCGAAAAGGGTCCGAGGGGCGCCTCCCGGCCACTGGTGAAGGTGCTCGACCACGGCCCACGCGATCGCGAGCCCGTCGAAGGTCGCCGTGCCGCGTCCGATCTCGTCGAGCAGGACCAGGCTTCGCGGCGTCGCGTGATGCAGGATGTTCGCCGTCTCCGCCATCTCGACCATGAAGGTGCTCTGGCCTTCCGCGAGG
>JBGQLU010000106.1:0-12743 GCA_041500265.1 Acidobacteriota bacterium
ACGGTCACGATCGGGATCACGGGGCCGAGCGTCTCTTCGTGCAGGAGGCGCGCGCCCTCGGGCGGGTCGAGCACGACGGTCGCGGGGTAGAAGAAGCCGGGGCGCTCGGGAAGCTCGCCGCCGCAGAGGATCCGCGCGCCGAACATCTCCGCCTCGGCGACATGCTCGTGCACGCGCTGCCGGCGCTCTTCCGAGATCAACGGGCCGAGGTCGGTCTCGCCGTCCATCGGGTGGCCCATGCGGACCTTCGCGACTTCCGCGAGCACCGCCTCGATGAAGTTCGCGGCGACCCGCTCTTCGACGTAGACCCGCTCGACCGAGCCGCAGTTCTGCCCGGCGTTCGCGAGCGCGCCCCAGACGATTCCCCTAGCCGCGCGGGGGACGTCCGCGTCGGCGGCCACGATCGCGGGGTGCTTGCCGCCGAGGCTCAGGACGACCGGGCGGGGCGCGCATCCGGCGGCGGCCATCACGTGCTGTCCCGCCTCGACGGTCCCGGTCACGAAGACCTTGTCGACCAGGTCGTGCGAGGCGAGCCGGATCGCTTCCTGCTGCGACGCCGGAACCACGTTGACGAGCCCTGCCGGGAATCCCGCCTCGATGCACAGCTCTCCCACGCGGAGCCCGAGCAGGGGAGTCAGCTCGGAGGGTTTGAGCACCACCGCGTTTCCCATTGCGAGCGCCGAAGCCGTTTGTATGAGTGGCTGTGCGAAGGGCAGGGACGAGGACGTGATCAGCGCGACGACCCCCAGCGGGTCGTAGAGGTACAAGGCGCGCTTGTGCGCGTAGAGCGGATGGCGCGGCTCGATCGGCTCCCCGAGCGACAGCTGGTGCGCGTGCCGCGACAGGTAGCTCAGATGGTCGAGGGCGGGGAGAACCTCGAGCGCCATCGCCTCGGCGTACGGCTTTCCCTGCTCGAGCGCGATCAGCCCCGCGATCGATTCCGCCTCTTGGTAGAGGCGCTCCGCCAGCTTGTTCAGCCGCTTGGCCCGCTCCTCGAATGGGGCGCCCCGCCACAACTTCGAGGCGAAGGCCGCCGACTCGACCGCGAGGTCGATTTCCCGCGAATCGGCGCAGGCGATCCACGCGAACGGCTCGCCGGTCGCCGGGTTGACGTCGGGGATACGCGGACCCGCACCCGACCCCGGCTCACCGTTGATGAGCGGGAGGAGCGGGAGCGGCCCCCCGCGGGCGCCCGCTTTCTCCAGGTTTTCCACGTTCCTGAATATAGGGACCGAATCTTCGGAAAGCCCCCCATCCGGACTTGACGCCCGTTCGGGGACCCCGTATTATCAATCAAACGTTTAGTTAGTCTAAAGGGCCGGGAGCACGGAACGATGGAAGCCGGGACCAAACCTGCAGGGCGGGAACGGGACGCCGAGGCGACCCGGGAAGCCCTGATCAACGCCGCCACCGAGCTCTTCGCGGAGCGAGGGTTCGACGGCGCGAAGATCGACGCCATCGCCCGGCGCGCCGGCGTGAACAAGGCGATGGTCAGCTACCACTTCGCCGGCAAGCAGGGGCTCTACGCGGTGATCTTCGAGCGCGACCTTGCTTGGGTCCACGATCAGTTCGGCGCGATCGACGCCGCCCTGGCCCCCGCAGACGACAAGCTCCGCCGGTTCATCGCGACCGTCGGCGAGCTCCAGGTGAGGCGCCCGTCGTGGGCCGCCATGATGCTGCGCGAGGTGATGTCCGGCGGGCGGCACGTCGAGCCGAGGTTCCTGGAAACGTTCGCCCGCGTCTTCGCGCTCCTACAAAAGATCGTCGCGCAGGGCGTTCGGGAGGGGACCTTCCGTCCCGTCGACCCCTTGTTCACCCATCACACCGTCATGGGGTCGATCGTCTTCTTCTTCGCCGCCCGCCCCTTTCGCGAGCGGATGATCGCCGAGGGGCGCGTCAACGTCCCCACCCCCGATCCCGCGCAGTTCATCGCCCACGTGCAAGAGCTCCTCACGCTCGGGCTTACTCCCATCAAGGAGTCGTGAGATGTACCGCAAGATCGCGCTCGGTCTCCTCTGCGTCGCCGCCCTCGCCTGCGACGGGCTCCGGCGGAACGGCCAACTGGTCGCATCCGGGCACATCGAGGCCGTGGACGTCCGTATCCTCGCCAAGGTGCGCGGCCGCGTGCTGAAGCGCCCCGTGGACGAAGGGGATCCCGTCAAGGCGGGGCAGGTGCTGGCCGTGCTCGACACGATCGACAACGAGCTCCTGCTGCGCCAGGCGCAAGCCGACCGCGATCAGGCCGACGCCAACTTCCGCCTCAAGGTCGCGGGATCGCGGAAGGAAGACGTCGATCAGCTGGCCGCCCTGGTCGAAGCGACCCAGGCCGATCTCGACGGCGCCGAGAAAGAGCTCGTGCGTCAGGAGCGGCTCGTCGCGGAGGGAATCACGACCGTCCAGACGCGGGACGACGCGCTCGCGCGCCGCGACGCCTTGAGGGGCCAGCTGGAATCCGCTCGGCAGGCGCTCGTCCGCGCGAAGGCCGGGAGCAGGTCGCAGGAGATCGAGGCCGCCCGCGCGAGCCTCGCCTCGATGGACGCCCGGATCGCCCAGCTGAACCAGCAGATCGCCGACGCCACCATCGTCAGCCCCGTGGACGGAATCGTCACCGAAAAGCTCGCCGAGCCCGGCGAGCTCTTGGCCGCCGGGAGCGCGGTCCTCGTCGTCACGAACCTCGCCCAGCCGTGGCTGACCGTCTACGTCCCCGAGCCCGACCTCGGGAAGATCAAGCTCGGCGCCCCCGCCGAAGTCGTCACCGACGGCCGCGAGCACCGGACCGGGAAGGTGACCTTCATCGCCTCGAAGGCGGAGTTCACGCCGAAGAACGTTCAGACCCGGGACGAGCGAGTGAAGCTCGTCTACCGCGTGAAGATCGGGCTCGACAACGCCGATGGCCTCTTCAAGCCCGGCATGCCCGCCGAGGCGCGGTTCTAGGCGACCGAGGCGCGATGTCGGAACCGCTCGTCCGTGTCGCCGGGCTTTTCAAGTCGTACGGCGACGTCGTCGCCGTGAACGGCATCTCGTTCGAGGGCGGCCGCGGGGAGATGTTCGGCCTCATCGGCCCCGACGGCGCCGGGAAGACGACGACCCTTCGCACCGTGCTCGGCTTGCTCACCGCCGATCGCGGCGAGGTGACGACCTGCGGGCTCGCGCCGGCGAAGGAACGGCGCGTCCTCTCCGAGAAGATCGGCTACCTTCCCCAGCGCTTTTCCTTGTACGGCGACCTCTCCGTGGACGAGAACATCGCCTTCTTCGCCCGGATCCACGGTGTGAAGGGGTGGCGCCCGCGGCGCGACGAGCTGCTCGAGCTCCTCCGCATGACCCCCTTCCGCGACCGCCTCGCCGACCGCCTCTCCGGCGGCATGAAGCAGAAGCTCGCGCTGTCGTGCACACTCATCCACACCCCCGAGCTGCTCGTGCTCGACGAGCCGACGACCGGCGTCGATCCCGTCTCCCGGCGCGACTTCTGGAGGATCCTCTCCCGGCTCCAGCGGACCGGGCTGACGATCCTCCTCACCACCCCCTACCTCGACGAAGCCGAGCGCTGCGCGCGCGTGGCCCTCATGGACCGCGGGCGAATCCTCCTCTCGGACGCCCCCGCCGGGCTTCGCGGGGCCTGGCACGGGGCGATGCTCGAGGTCCTCGCGGCACCCAAGGACAAGGCCAAGGCGTTCCTCGCCGGGTATGCGGGCGTTTCCGACGTGCAGGTCTTCGGCGAGAGGATGCACGTCGCCCTCCCCGGCGTTTCCAAGGACGCCGCCGCGGGCGCCGCCCAGTCGATCGCCGCGAGCCTCACCGCGGCTGGGGTCCGGGTCGATGCCGCCCGCCCGATCGAGCCCTCGCTCGAGGACGTCTTCATCGCGCGGGTGCGGGAGGTCGCCTCGTGATCGAGGCTCTCGCGATCGAAGCGAAGGGGCTGACCAAGAGGTTCGGCCCGTTCGTCGCCGTCGATCACTTGGACCTCGCCGTGAAACCCGGCGAGGTCTTCGGCCTCCTCGGAAGCAACGGCGCCGGGAAGTCCACCGCCATCCGCATGCTCTGCGGCCTCCTGCGACCCTCGGAAGGGGAAGCCCACGTGCTCGGCATCGACGTCGCCCGCGACCCCGAAGGGGTCAAGCGCCGCATCGGCTACATGACCCAGAGGTTCAGCCTCTACGACGACCTCAGCGTGCGCGAGAACCTGGAGTTCTTCGGCGGCATCTACGGTCTCCACGGGGCCGACGGCGCCGAACGCCGCGCCTGGGCCGTCTCGATGGCCGACCTCACCGGGAAGGAAGATCTGATCACGCGCGCCCTCCCCGGTGGGTGGAAGCAGCGCTTGGCACTCGCGTGCGCCGTCATGCACCGCCCGCGCATGGTGTTCCTCGACGAGCCGACCGGCGGGGTCGATCCGATCTCGCGGCGGCGCTTCTTCGACCTCATCGACGGCATGGCCCAGGACGGGGTCACCGTCCTCGTCACCACCCACTATCTGGACGAAGCCGAGCACTGCAACCGGATCGCGCTGATGCACGACGGGCGCCTCGTCGCCCTCGGGGGCGTGGATGAGCTGAAGAAGGTCTTCGCCGGACGCGCGATCCTCGAGGTCGCTTGCCCCCGCACGCTCGAGGCCCTCGAGGCCCTCGAGAGCGAGCCCTGGGTCTTCGAGGCCGCCGTCTTCGGCACGCGCCTCCACGTCGTCGTCGCCGACGCCGATGACGGCCGCAAGCGCATCCTCCTGAAGCTCGAGGGGGCGGGGAACGTCCCGGTCGCGGTCGAGCGCATCGTCCCCTCCCTCGAGGACGTCTTCATCCACACGGTGCTCCGCGAGGAGAAGCCGTGACCAAGATCCTCGCGATCGCCGGAAAGGAATTCCGCCAGACGCGGCGGGATCCGTTCAGCCTGATGATGCTCCTCGGCGTCCCGACCTTCATGCTCTTACTCTACGGCTTCGCCTTGAACTTCGACGTGCGCCACGTCGCGCTCGCCGTCCAGGACCGGAGCCAGACCCGCGAGAGCCGCGACCTCGTCGCCGCCTTCGTCAACTCGACCTATTTCGACAACGCCGGCCGCTTCGCCCCCGGCGACGACGCGGGGCGCGTCTTCGAGAAGCGGAACGCCAAGGCGATCCTGGTGATTCCCGAGGATTACGCGCGCGACGTCCAGGCCGGACGCCAGGCCCCCGTGCAGCTCCTCGTGGACGGAGCCGACGCCGCGACCGCCACGACGCTTCTCGGGTACGCCGAAGGGCTGGTGGCCCAGCAGAACGTCGCCATTCACGCGGCGGTGACCGGCGATTCCACGGCCACCGCTCCCATCTCCTTCGAGCCGCGCGTCTGGTACAACCCCGAGCTGAAGTCCACCAATTTCCTCGTCCCCGGACTGATCGGCTTCATCCTCATGTTGACCGCCGTCCTCTCGACCGCGCTGTCGGTCGTGCGCGAAAAGGAACGCGGGACGATGGAGCAGCTGCTCGTCACCTCGCTCCGCCCCTCGGAGCTGCTGATCGGGAAGACGATTCCGTACCTCGCCATCTCGCTGGCGGCGACGGCGATCATCCTGGTGGCGGCGCGGGTCCTGTTCGGGGTCGCCGTCCGCGGGTCGTACCTCGACCTGTTCATCGCCACCTTCGTCTACCTGATCGGGGCGCTCGGCCTGGGACTTCTCGTCTCCTCGATCGCCGGAACCCAGGCGATGGCCTTCCAGGTCGGAAGCCTCCTGTCGATGCTCCCGACGATCTTCTTGTCGGGGTTCATCTTTCCGATCCGGTCGTTCCCCCGGGCCCTTCAGATCCTGACCTACGCGATCCCCGCGCGGTACTTCCTCGTCATCTCGCGCGGGATCATCGTCAAGGGGGCGCCGCTGACGACCTACCTCGACGACATGGGGTTCCTCACCATCTACGCGGCTCTCATGCTCGCGATCGCCTGGCGGCGCCTCATCACGGAGCAGCGCTGATGGCCCTCGTGCTCTGGCAGGTGATCGTCAAGGAGTTCCGGCAGCTGCGCCGGGACAAGAGAATGATCCCCGCGATGATCGTCGGGCCGGTGATCCAGCTGCTGGTCTTCGGCATCGCGGCGAACAACGACGTGACCAACGTACCGCTCCTGGTCCTGGACGACTACCACACCCCGGCCTCGCGCGCGCTCGTGGACCGGTTCACCTCGTCCGGGTACTTCCAGCTCACGCGCAGCGTCGCCTCCGAGGCGGAGATCGAGCCGCCGCTCCTTCGAGGGAGCGCGCAGCTCGGGCTCGTCATCCCGCGCGGCTACGGCCGCGACGCCTCGGCCGGGCGCACCCCGCGGCTGCAGCTGATCGTGGACGGGAGCGATTCGACCTCCGCGGTCGTCGGGCTCGGGTACGCGTCCCGGATCATCATCCAGGCGGGGGCGGACGCCGTCACCGCGCGCCTCGCTCGACAGGGGCTTCCGACCGATCCGACCGGCGTGTCGCTCGTCTCGCGCGTCTGGTACAACCCGGACCTGAAGAGCCGCTGGTTCTACGTCCCCGCCGTTCTCGCGATGGTCCTGATGCTGGTCACGATGCTCCTGCCTTCGATGGCGGTCGTCCGTGAAAAAGAGATGGGGACCTTGGAGCAGATCATCGTCACGCCGATCCGGTCGTGGCAGCTGATCCTCGGGAAGCTCCTCCCATTCGCCTGCATCGGCTTCTTCGACACCCTCCTGATCACCGGACTCGCGGTGCTGCTGTTCCAAGTTCCCCTTCGCGGCTCGCTCGCCCTCCTGGTGTTCCTGACGATCCCGTTCCTGCTTTGCACGCTAGGCCTGGGACTGCTCGTTTCCACGATCGTCCGCACGCAGCAGCAGGCGATGATGACCGCCGTGTACCTCGTGATGGTCCCGATGATCTACCTGTCGGGGTTGATCTTTCCGATCGAGAACATGCCGCCGCTCATCCAGAGATTCACGGTGGTCATCCCGCTCAAGTACTATGCCCACATCATCCGCGGCGTTTTTCTCAAGGGCTCGGGGATCGGCGTGCTGTGGCCCGACGCTGTCGCGCTCCTGGTGATCGGCGCGACGGTCCTGACACTCGCCGCCCTCAGGTTCAGGAAGAGCCTCGACTGACTCGTCCGCGACGGAGGGAACGATGGCGACACGCGTCTTCCTGGTACGGCACGGCGCGACGGTGCTCTCCGCCGAGGACCGGTACGCCGGCTCGACGGACGTATCGCTTTCGGACGAGGGGCGCGGCCAGGCCCGGGCGCTCGCGCGGCGGCTCGCCGGGGAGCCCGTCGCGGCCGTCTACGCGAGCCCGATGTCCCGCACCCAGGAAACGGCCCGCCTGATCGTGGAAGGGCGCGGCCTGACGGTCTCGGCGGTGCCCGAGCTTCGGGAGACCGACCACGGCCACTGGGAACAAAAGACCCGCGAGGAGGTGAACGCTCGCTTCCCCGACGAATACGTCCGCTGGGAGCGCGACCCGTTCACCTTCGCGCCGTCGGGTGGGGAGACCGGGCTCCAGGTGCTCGCGCGCGCGCTCCCCGCCTTCCTCGCGATCGTGGAACGCCACCCCGGCCAGTCGGTCCTGGCCGTCTCCCACAAGGCGACGATCCGGCTGGTGATCGGAGAGCTCTTGGGGGTCGAGCTGCGCGGCTATCGCGACCGGCTCGACCAGAGCCCCTGCGGCCTCAACATCCTCGACGTGCAGCAAGGCGGCGAGGCGCGCCTCGTCCTCTTCAACGACGTGTCGCACTACGCGACCGTACCCGGGCCGATGGGGAAGCGGCTTTCGCCTTGGTGGGTGGGATGACCGGGGACAGCTACCGAAATAGGCCAAGCCCAATTCGGTAGCTGTCCCCTTCTATCAGTCGTGGTGCTCGACGCTTTCGACCTCGACCTCGGGGTCGAACTCGAATTCGCCGTTCAAGCTCTTGAAGCAGCCGTCGACGTGGAAGCGCAGGGTGACGGCGGTTTCCTTGCCGGCGGTCACGGTGAAGTCCACGGGGACCAGCGCGACCCATCCGGTTCCGGGCGGCGTGATCGCCACCGTGGTGCCGTCCTGAAGGGTCAGGTTGACCGCCGTGATCGTGAACTGCAGGGCGTTGTACTGCCCTTCGGGGACGAGGTCGGCGGGGAGGTTGACCGTGTTCCCGTTCGCCGCGAGCGCGATCAGGTCCACCGTCATCGGGAACGTGCCCGCGATGTTGATCCACGTCCCGTCGATCTGGCGGGCCGAGGCCGAAGAGATCGTGACGGACGCTGCGGTGGGTCCGCCCTGATGGTCGGCGGCCACGCCCCCTTGGACGGCCGGCATCGTACCGGTCGCCCCCATGGTCACGGCGAGGGCCCCCTTGTTGGCCTTGCTCCCCGTGTTGCTCGACGAGCAGCCGATCCCGAGCGCGGCGATCGCGAGAACGGTCGCCCATGCGAAAGCGGATTTCATCTTCATTGAGGAGTCCTCCTGAGCCGGGCGCCCGGGGATCGTGCCGCCGATGAGATCGTGGCATCGACTTCGTCCGGCGCTCCATCAGGATGACAGCAAGTCACGTGCCCCGCACGACCAGATGGGTACGGGATGTTTTTCCGCCACGGAGGCGTTGCCGGAAGGTAAGAACCGGTTGCCGAAAACGTAATTTCGTCTCCATCCCGGGGGTGTCCTGGCCGTCCCCCCGGCGGCGCCCCATATTGCGGAAGGCGGCCGTTCTTGGGGGAACGGGCGCGCAGGGGCGAAATGCCCGATCTTTCGGGGGTGGTGATGGCCGAGACGAAGCCTGTCCCGTCGTATCCGAACCGGCGCTTGCAGCGCCGGTACGCACTGGCGCCCGGCGTGCCGTCGTCGTTGCGTTTCCGGCATCCCGAGCGCGGAGGGCAGCTGGTCGAGGTCGCCATTCGCGACATCAGTCTTTCGGGCGTTTCGCTGGTCCTCCCGTTCGAGATCCTCGGCCTCCAGGTGGGTGACATCGTTCGGGGGGTCGAAGGGAGCGTCCAGGGACGCCGCTTCCACGGCGACCTCCTGGTCATGCACATGACTCCGGCGAACGAGCTGGGATCGGTGTGCGGCGGGCTGTTCTACCCCGAGGGGGACGAGGACCTGATCACGATCCGGCTGGTGGTCCGCATGCTCGACAACCAGGCGTGACCCGGCCAGTTTTCCGGATTCACTGAAACCCCAGACCCCGCTCTTGCGTTCTCAGGTGCGCCGGGACAGGATCGATCCGTCCGTCCGGCCATCGCACGCAGGAGGCGCTCATGAAGCCATCGACGACCCGTCTAGCCGTTCTCGCCACCGCCATCATCCTCGCCGCCGCCCTTCCGGCCGCGGCCGAAACCCGCATCGAGAAGAACCTGAAGCTCGAGCCCGGCGGCAAGCTGACCGTGGTTTCCGACGTGGGAAGCGTCGAGATCACCGGGACCGCGGCCTCGGGGGCGCACGTCGTGCTGACCGCGAAGGACGACGACCTCGCGTCCAAGTTCGACATGTCGTTCGAAGAGCTTCCCGGCGAGGTCAAGATCGTGGTGAAGAAGAAGTCCGACCTCACCTCGTGGATGTCGTGGTTCAGGACCTCCGGGATGGCCTTTGAGATCCAGGTCCCCACGAAGACCCGGGCGAACGTCTCCACGGGCGGCGGCCACATCAAGCTCGACTCCCTCGAAGGGGACGCGACGGTGGCGACCTCCGGCGGCCACATCGAGGTCGCGGGCCTGAAGGGGACGCTCGGCGCCCAGACCTCGGGCGGCCACATCACCATCCGCAACGTCTCCGGGGACGCGAAGATCGAAACCTCCGGCGGGCACATCGAGGTGGACGGCGTGGACGGCAAGCTCTGGGGGGAGACCTCCGGCGGCCACATCTCGGTGAAGAACGTCGGCAAGGACATCCACGTCGAAACCTCGGGGGGGAGCATCGAGATCTCCGGCGCCAAGGGGCGCGTCGATGCCGACACCTCCGGCGGCCACATCGAGGTCGGCCTTGCCAAGGGGAACGCCCGCGGCGGCCGCATCGAAAGCTCGGGCGGGAGCGTCACCGTGGCGCTCGATCCCAACGTTAACTTGAACCTCGACGCCTCGACCTCCGCGGGCTCGGTGACGACCGACGTTCCGGTCAAGGTCGTGGGGAAGGTCAGCCGCTCGGAGATTCGCGGCACCCTCGGAAGCGGCGGCGAGACGCTGACCGTTTCCACCTCGGGCGGCTCGGTCCGCATCACGCCGATCGGGGCCGACGCGATCTGACCGGCTGCGCCTCATAATGAGGTCGTGCCGGCGACCCGCATCGCGGAGCTTCGATCGTACTTCCTCGGTCTCCAGGACCGGATCTGCGCCGCCCTGGAGGACGAGGACGGGGGAACGCGCTTCCATCGCGACTCCTGGGACCGTCCCGGCGGGGGCGGGGGTCTGACCCGGGTTCTCGCCGACGGCGCCGTCTTCGAGCAGGCGGGGGTCGCGTTCTCCCACGTCGTCGGCGAGACGCTCCCCCCCTCGGCGACCCGCGATCGTCCGGAGATCGCCGGCCGGTCGTGGGAAGCGCTCGGCGTGTCGATCGTCGTCCATCCGCGGAATCCGCACGTTCCGACGGCGCACATGAACGTCCGGTTCTTCACCGCCGCGGCCCGCGCCGGCGCCGACCCGGTCTGGTGGTTCGGCGGCGGGTTCGACCTGACGCCGTACTACGGCTACGTCGAGGATTGCGTGCACTGGCACCGCACGGCGCGCGAGGTGTGCGCCCCGTTCGGGGCCGATCTCTACCCGCGGTTCAAGCGCGCCTGCGACGAGTATTTCTTCCTGAAGCACCGGAACGAGCCGCGCGGCATCGGCGGGATCTTCTTCGACGACCTGCACGACTGGGGATTCGAGCGCACCTTCGAATTCGTGCGGCGCGCCGGCGGGGCGTTCCTGGAGGGGTACCTCCCGATCGTGCGCCGGCGGCGCGACACCGCGTGGGGGGAGCGGGAGCGGGAGTTCCAGCTCTACCGCCGGGGACGGTACGTGGAGTTCAACTTGGTGTGGGACCGCGGAACCCTGTTCGGCCTCCAATCGGGGGGCAGGACGGAGTCGATCCTGATGTCCCTCCCTCCGCGCGTCCGGTGGCGCTACGACTGGACCCCCGAGCCCGGCTCGCACGAGGCCGAGCTGTACGAAGAGTTCTTGAAGCCGAAGGACTGGGTCTGATCAGTTCGTCGGCGGGCCGGTGACCGCCATCAAGACCTCCCAATGCCAGACGGTGGGCTCGCGCTCGAGCAGGAAGTCGTCGTCTTGGGGGTAATAGCGGGCCTTCGCCGGGTCCTCTCCGACGGCGCTCTTCACCGAGTCCATCGAGGTCCAGAGGGTCGTCACGTTGAAGTGCGTGATCCCGTCCTCGTCGCGCCTCAAGACGTAGACCCCCATGTTGCCGCGGGACGCCCGGAAGTCCGACAGGCCGGTCCGCTTCAGGTAGTTCATGTACGCGTCCGCCTTTTCGGTCAGGACCCGTCCGTGCCACATGCGCGCGATCATGACGCGGCCTCCTTCTCGTTCCCGGCCCGTGGGTGGCCCATTGTCGCCCAAGTCTCCCGCGGCGGGGAAGCCCCCCTCACTCCACCTCCGCGGCGTCCATCTTGTGGGCCTTCCGGCCGGCCCGCTCGGTCTTGACCACCGGGTCGTGGCCGAGGAGGCCGCGGGCCTTTTCGACCGCGCGCTCGACCAGGGCCCGCGCCCCGGCGCGCAGCTCCGGGTTCTTCTGCACGTAGGCGACGTTCCGCTCCATGTCCTCGGCCGACCAGCCGCGGCTGTGGGCGATGAAGGGGAATTGCGGGACGTCGAAGCCGAGCTCGGTGAAGAAGAGGAGCATGTGCCCGGCCACCGCCTGGATGTTGTCCTGCCCTCCCGTCACGATGAACGAGGCGACCTTGTTCCGGATCAGGACGTTGTCGCGGATCGTGATCTGGTTCTGGATGCAGTTCATCCGCTCGATCATCTTGAAGTACAGGGAGCTGGCCGAGCCCCACCGGATCGGGGTTGCCACGACGACCGCATCCGCCCAGAAGACGAGCGCGTCGTAGACGACGTCCATCCGGTCACCCGGATCCATCTGGGTGATCGAGCAGGGCCACGTGCACGCCGACGCGCTCTTCGAGTAGTACCCCTCGCAGTGGCGGAAGGCGAGGTCGCGCACCCGGATCACCTTGGTGTCGCAGTCGAGCGCGGCGCCGGCGTGGTCGATCGCGGCCTCGAGCAGGGCGTCGGAGGTCGAATACCGTGGGTTCGCCGGGTCCATCGCGGTCGTCGAGATCCCGAGCACCCTGACGCGCCCCGGCTCGCGCAGGATCGGGCGGGAGAGAGGATGCGGAGCGTGGGGGAGCTTGTTCCGCGTCGTGGCCGCCTTCAGGTTGACGTAGAGCCGCCCGTCCTCTTCCTTGAGGTCGTACCGCGGCACCCGATCGGCCTCGTACCCGGGCTCCCCTTCGCCGGTGCGGTGGTGGAACTTCCAGTTGTGCCAGGGGCACACGACGTATCCCGCCTCGTCGATCCGCCCGTCCCCGAGCGGCCCGCCGACGTGATTGCACGCACCGGAGATCGCCCCGAAGACGCCGTCGCGGTACGACAGCGCGATCCGCGTGCGCCCGCAGACGATCTGGCGGAGCGGCCTGGTCTTGAGGGCCGGGATCTCGCCCAGCTCGAACCACTCGGCGTCGTTCGGTGCCATCACTTGGGCTTCTCCGCTCCGTTGTCGAGGGGATCGGGCAGCACGCCTTTTTGAACGAGCCACGGGTGCATCGTCACCTGCAAGCGTCCGGCCTTGACCGCGGGATCGTCGTCGGCGAGGCG
>JBGQLU010000107.1:0-12737 GCA_041500265.1 Acidobacteriota bacterium
GAGGGTCATCTGCGCGACGATCGGCTTGTCGGAGACCCTCCGAATCCCGGCGACCGCCGCCTCGATCTCGGCGAGGTCGTAGAACGTCTCGACCGAGAAGAGATCGACGCCCCCTGCCAGGAGGCCCGCGGCCTGCTCGGCGAAGTGGTCGGCGGCGTCCTCGACCGAGGTGGGCCCCCAGGGCTCGATCCGCATGCCGAGGGGCCCGATCGCGCCCGCCACGAGCGCGGTGCCGCCCGCCGCCTCGCGCGCGACCAGGGCGCCGGCGCGGTTGATCTCGCGCACCTGATCGCCCAGGCCGTGACGGTCGAGCTTGGGGCGGTTCGCGCCGAAGGTGTTCGTCTCGATCACGTCGCACCCTGCGGCGACGTAGGCCCGGTGGACGCTCCCGACCAGCGCCGGGTTCGAGACGTTCAGCTCGTCGAAGCAGCGGTTGAGGAAGACGCCGAGATCGTACAGACGCGTGCCCATCGCGCCGTCGAAGACGACCACGCGCTCGGCGAGGATGTCCAGGAAATCACGCGCCATCGATGGAATCGTACCAGCCCCGAAAAGACGAAGGGCCGGCCCCGTGCGTCATGGACGGAGCCGGCCCCTTGCCGAATCGGAATCGAGTCTTACTCGAGGACGCGGACGACCACGCGGCGGTTCTTCGCGCGCCCGTCGGGCGTCGTGTTGGCGGCAACCGGCTTCTCCTCGCCGTAGGAGATCACGTTCATCGCGTGGAGCGGGATTCCGCCCTTTTCCGCGAGGTAGTTGCGGACCGCTTCGGCGCGCATCTCGCCGAGGTGCCTGTTGTAATCGTCGCTGCCGATGTTGTCGGTGTGTCCCTCGATCTCGAGGTAGACGGTCTTGTCGAGCGACTTCACCTTGCCGGCGAGATCGTCGAGAATCGCCTGGGCCTCGCCCGGGACCGAATCCTTGTCGAACGAGAACTTCACGCTGTCGTCGGACAGCGTCGTCGTCCAGAGGATCTTCCCCTTCGCGAGCCTCTCGGCGCTTTCCGCCTTGCTCATCGCGTTGCTACCGATTTCCACGGCTTTGTCCGCGGTCCCCTTGACTTCGGTGATCCGCGTGTCGGTATCCTTCGCGAGGTCCGACGTGCGCTTTTCCTGGGATTCGAGACCGCTTTCGACGCCCTTCACCCGTGTGTCGGTCGACTCGACGTTCTCTCGCCAGGCCTTCTTGGTCACGCAGCCCGTGGAGCCGACCAAAGTCAGAACCGCGACGCCTGCAACCGCCCAACCCATCCTCTTCTGCATGTCTTCACTCCTTCACGACCGTCTCGGGAGCCTCTCGCGGCGCCCTCGTCAGACGGTGAATCGCTTTGGTCCGGCGCCCCCGACTCGCCGCGTCCCGACTGTCCACCCTGGACTGTATCGGGTCGCCTCGACTCCCGCAACGGCGGGCCGGCGTCGGTTCTCGACCGACTAGGGTCTCAAGCATCGTGCCATCACGAAAACGTGATGCCACTTACGATTATGTGGAGAAGTGGACGAATTTCGAAAGGCACACGGGCCCGACCCGCAGATTGGATCGTGTCTTTTTTACACGGAATGACGAGGATGCGCGGGACTACGGGTTGGCGTAGTACCCCTTGCGGGTGCGCACCACGTACCGGCCGTTCCGGGCCAATAGCTGGATGCTCCGGAACCGTCCGTCCCAGCGCTCAAGGCCCGGCGAGTAGCCGATGAGGTACTGGTGCCGGAGCTGGGTCGAAATCCGGACGACCGACTCTTTCATTTCGTCGGGCCCGTGCACCACGAACACGTCCCCTCCGGTTTCGTCCGCGAACATCCGGAGGACCCCCATGTTGAGCCCCAGGTCCTTGAGCTTCTTTTCGCTGTCCCAGGGGATCGTGGTGAAGCCGATCGTGAAGATCGGAACCTCGACCTTGCGTGCGGTTTGAACCGCCTCTTTGATCGTCAGACGGCTCGCGTTGTCGACACCGTCGGTGATCAGCACGATCGCCTTCCGGCCGGAGGTCGCCTCGTCCACCAGCTTAGGCGTCGCCGCGACCGCGTCGTTCAATGCGGTCTGCCCGTACCCTTCCTGCACCATCAGGCGCTCCAGGAACCGCTGCCGGTCGGAGGTGAAAGGGGTCACCCAGGCGACTTGCTCGTCGGCGAAGCAGATGAGCGCGAAACGGTCCTGGGGCCGCAGCTCATCGACGAAGTGCCGCACCGCCTCTTTCGCGGCGTCGAGCTTGCCGCTCTGGCGCATGCTTCCGGAGACGTCGAGCAGGAACGCGATCGAGACCGGCTCGTCGCTCTCGACCGAGAAGTACTTGATCTGCTGAGGCACGCTTTCGTCCCGAAGCGTGAAATCCTTGGCGGTCAACCCGGTGACGATGCGTCCCCTCTTGTCCTCGACGCTGGCCGGCACGAGAACCACGTGCACGGCGACCTGCTCTTCGTCCTGGATCTTCAGAATGCGCTCGATCGTCGCGTCGTCCAGCTTCTTGCCGCCGGGCGAGGGGGCGCCCCTGGCGGGGGGCGTCGGCGGGGAGTTCTCGGCCACCCCCGGCCTGCCGTCCGCAGGCGGTTCCACGGCCCGCGACCGGCCTACCACCAGGCAGGCGGCGAGCAATAGTGTCGAAATGACGCGGACAGCGCGCATGGCCTACGTTCCCCCGAGATCACGCTGTTGCAATCAACGGGCCATGCGAACGTCGAACGCCCGGAGGGGGACCCGAATCGATGAGAAGAAAGCCTGAATCTCGGGGTGAAGCGGGGGCCCCACGACGTGCACCACCCCCATGGCTCCGCCGAATCGGCGCCGCCAGGATTTCAAGACCAGCGCGTCGGCCACCCCGCGCGTCAGACGGTGCCGGAGAGGGTCGGAGCCCCGGACGAACCCCCACCGGGTCACGGCCCGCGAAAGCCACGAGCGCGCCTCGATTTCGGCGACCCAACGGCGGTGAAGCCTCCCGACCGACTCCGAATCGACCAGCCCGCCCCGGATCCCATGGGCCGCCAGGCCGGCGTCCAGCGGCTCCGCCGGACTTCCGAGGAACAGGGTCGCCTGACGGGACACGGCGGCCAGCGCCGCGGCGAGCCGCGGGAGGGAGGTCACGGGGAGCACGACGAGCGTCTCCGCGTCCCGCCCGATCGCGACCGTCTCGGCGATCCGGCCGGCGAGCGCGGTGAGGTCGGCGCGAGAGATGGCCTTGTCCCGTCCGGCGGCACCCGCAAAGACGAGCGCGTCCGCCCGCTCGTCACCGGCCGACAGCGCCTTCCGGAGCAGATCGGGCTCCTCCGAGAGCCTCGACGATCCGACCTCGACGGCCGACCCTGCGGTCAACGCCGCAGGCCGGCGCTCCGAAGGCGCGGCCTCCATCAACAGGACGAGGTCGAGGGAGGGCAAGTCGGGGCGCCACGCCAGCAGGCGCGCGAGCTGGCGCTCGTCCGCGGCGATGGCGTGCACGACTCCGGTTCGCGACAGGGCGTCCCTGAGCGATTCATCGGGGAGCGCGGGATCGAGCGGGACGAGGACGGCACCGGCGGCCAGCGCGGCCAGCTGCGCCACGAGTGTCGCACGCCCCTCCTCTCCCAGAACCGCGACCCGCGAGCCGGGGGCGAGGCCGTACCCGAGGAGCGCCGCGCCGAGTGCGCGCAACTCCCCGGCGGGGCCGGACGACTCGACCGTCCACGAGTCCCCTCGCCTCGTACCCAGGCGGAAGGCCCGGGGTCCGCCCGGCGGGTCGAGGATGTCCGGAAGCGACGGAAGGCTCAGAAGCGGTACTTGCCCGTGAGGCCGACAAGAAGGATCGAGGACTTGTAGGTGCCGTCCACCACGCCCTCGAAGAACGAGCCGTTCGCCGTCACGTCCTTGAACTGGAGCTGCATCGCGTAGAGGTCGAGACCCCATCGCTTGGCAATGTAGCCGTAGCCGAGCGTGTAACCGGTGCGATCGGAGTCCGGGATCGATGGGCGCAGATGCTCGACGGGGATCGGGCTCTGGTCGAAGACGCCCCCGAATCGGAGCTCGTGGTGTGATTCCGCGTCCAGGCGGACCGCAACGCCGAGACGGTAGGCCCACGTCGCCGCCCAATTCTCGGTGAGCGTGGTGCTGGTCGCTGGATTCGGGGTCTCGATCGAGAGCTCCTGGAACCGGTTCCACTGCGTCCACGTCGCGGCGAGCTCCACGTCCACCCGCTGGCTCGTCCATGCGACGCCCGAGAACGCCTGGGCAGGGAGATTGACCTTCGCCGAGGCGGACGAGTTCAGGAAGTTACCGGCCAGTCCGGAGAACTGGACGTTCCCACGGACCACGGGGCTCATCTCGGAGCGGTAGTTGGCCGCGACCGCATAGTGCTTGGCCTTGAATTGAAATCCGAAGTTGTACCCCCAGGCGTCCCCCTCACCGGTCAGGTTCGCCGTCGTGAACGTCTCGGGCGCCGGGTGGGGCGGGAGCAGGTCGATCACCGCATCCCGGGAGAAGCTGCGGACCTCGATCGCGAGGTAGTCCACGCCAACGGCGAGCGACCACTTGTCGTTGAAGGCGTAGGCGATGTTCGGGTTGACCTGGAACGTGCTGAGGTCGGCCCTCTTGCTGGAAAGCGTGCTCGGGACGTCCTTCCACTCGGACACGAGACCGAATGGGTTGTTCAGGCCGACCCCGAACGCCCACTTTTCGTTGATCTTCTGCCCGTAATACAAATGGGCCGGGGTCGCGGAATTGGAGACCGCATCGTACGTGGTCCCGTTCTGGACGTTGACGAATCCCAGGCCGTTGGACACGGCGACCGCGACCGGATCGTTCAGCGTGAAGGACGTGTTGGCCCCGATGTCGAGCCAATTGAATCCGAACTGGACCTCTCCTCCGGTCAGGTGGACGAGGGCCGCGGGGTTGTACCAGTTGGCCGCCGCGTCGTCGGCGCGGGCGATCCACGCCCCCCCTTGGCCCGAGGCCTTGGCGCTCTGCTCAAAGAACGAAAAGCCCGCAGCGAGCGCGGGAGCACCGGCGAAGACAACGGCGAACGCAGCCGCTACCAGCCGACCGTGACGCTGTCTCATGGACTTTCGAACCCTCCCGGGATCGTCCCCGAGGACCTGCGGCCGCGGTGGGCCACCCCGTCGATCTTCCTCAAAAACGGCCGGATCATACCATGTGGCTTCTTCTGCACCGATGCAGCGGGAAGACCGCACAAGGGGTGCGGCCCATCGAAGGATGCTTGACGATGCTCCCGCTTTTCTCTATATAAACGGACTTTCCGTTCCAGGGATCGGGGAAGTTGTGCTTCGGTCCGCCCAGAGGGCCGAAGCGGGGGGCAGGTTCATGACGTGGAAGCGGGTGCTGGGGACGGCGTTGCTCGTGGCGGGGCTGGGGGCGGGGCTCGACGCGCCGTACGCCGAGGATCCGGCTCCCGCGCCCGCGCCGGTATCGCCGCCGAAGACCGCCGCCCCCGAGAAGCCGAAGGAGAGCTTCTTCGGGAAGAAGTTCGCCCTCTATTTGGAGACTCGCGCCGGCGCGGCGTCGATCGACGCCTTCGACAATCAGATCGTCACGACCACCGACGAGCTCTCCCAGAACCAGATCCGCCCGGGCGGAGGCAAAACGGGACAGTTCACGGTCGGTTGGACGCTGCCTCGCGACCGCGGCCAGTACCTCTTCACCTTCACGGGGCTCGCCGACGACTCCTATGAGTTGGACGCCGAGGGGCGTCAGCGCAGCTACATCGATCCGACCGGAGCCGGCGGGCAAGCGTTGCAGAACGAGTTGCCCTGGTGGCACGTCCGGGTGAAGGACGGCGTTCTCCACACGACGCAGGTCCCGCCGACGTGGAATTCGGTCACCGACGACGCCAACGGCAACGGGGTCCCGGACCCGAGCGAGATCACGTATCCGACGACGACGGTGGACATCACGGCGCCGGTCGCGAAGAAGTTGAACTCCCGGCTCGCCACCTACGATCTGGTCTACCGGCGGGACTTCGGCGGAGTCCGCTACCACGCGCGCTGGTCCGCGGGGGTGCGCTACCTCAATTTCGACGGCTCGCTTCCCACGCCCGCGTGGGTCATGGCCGACGTCGGGCGCCAGGGGATGGGGTTCACCGACGGCGTGCAGAACCAGTTCCTCGTCATGACGCAATCGACGAGCGGCTGGGGGCCCACGGGCTCCGGGGAAATGCAGTTCAACTTCCGGCGCCGGCAGTTCCAAATCTACCTGCTCGTCCAGACCTCGTTCCTCGTCGAAACGCTGAAGACCGATTCGGGTTCGTTCACGTACCTCGCCGGCGGCGAGGCGTTTCCGAACGCGGTCGTCCCGGGTGAGGGACGGATCTCGGACGATGTCTCCAAGACCGCCTGGAATCTCACCTTCGAGGCCGGCTTCCGCGTGCGCGTCGCGGAGGGGTTCCACCTCTTTCTCTCGTGGAACCGGAGCGGCTATCTCGACACGTTGCTCGTCCCCACGATCCTGTCGGTCCCGGCCAACAGCACGCAATTCGACCAGGGGACATCGGCGTCCTTCGTGACGCACGACATCGTGACCTCGAGCGTCAACTTCGGATTGTCGTTCCAGTTCTGAACCCTAGCCGGCCAGCGCGTCGAAGTCCCGCCAGAACTCCGGGTAGGACTTCGCGACGACCTCCGCCTCGGAGATCGTGGGTTGGCCGCCGCGGAGCCCGGCGATCGCGAACGCCATCGCTATCCGGTGATCCCCCGCGGCGTCGATCGAGGCCCCGCGCGCCGGACCGCCGCTTGCGGGCTCGAGCGCCAATGTCCCCCCCTCGACGGTGACCGTGGCGCCGAGCCGGCGGGCGTTGGCGGCGAGGATCTCGAGGCGGTCCGACTCCTTGTGCCGCAGGTTCGAGAGGCCCGTCAGCAGGCAGCGGCCTTCGGCGGACAGTGCCAACGCGCAGGCCGTCGGGGCGAGATCGGGTGCATCCTCGAGATCCCAGGCGAAGGGTGGAATGCGACCGGAGCCCCGCACGGTCACGACCCCGTCACGGTCCGAAACGGCGCATCCGAGCGCTTCGAGCTCTCTCAGGAACCGGGCGTCGGGCTGGAGGCTCTGCCGCGAGAGGCCGCTCATGCGGATCTCCCCGCCGAGGATCGCCGCGGCCGCAAAGAGGTACGACGCCGAGGAGTGATCCCCCTCGACGATCACCCGCGCGGGCCTGACCCGCTGCGCGCGGATCCGGAACTCGGCGGCGCCCTTTCGTTCGACCTCGACACCGAACGCCTGGAGCGTGGCGACGGTCATGAGGACATACGAGAACGACGCGAGAGGCGGCTCGACCGTCAGCCGCATCCCCTCGGCCGTCGCCGGGGCGGCGAGCAGGAGCGCGCTGGCGAACTGGCTGCTACGGGCGCCGGACAGGGAGACCGCCCCGCCGCGGGGGATCCGCCCTCCCGCGCGAAGGGGAAGGTGGCCTCCGTCTCGGGCCTCGATCGCGGCTCCGACCGCTCGGAGCGCGCGCACCAGCTCGTCCATCGGGCGCTGCCGGAGGCGCTCGGAGCCGTCGACGATCGACGGCGCCTCCCCCAGCGCCGCGATCGCGGTGAGGAACCGGGCGGAGGTGCCGGAGGCTCCGCAGTCGAGACGGGCCCCGCCCGGAACACGTCCCGCGCATCCGGCCACCGTCCAGGTCCCGTCCGGCGACCCCTGGATCGCAATCCCCAGCGCTTCGAGGCCCTCCCGCGTCCGGTGCGTGTCCTCGGCGTGGAGCGGTCCCACGATCGTGCTCGAACCGTCCGAAAGCGCCGCCGCGATCAACGCGCGGTGGGTGGCGCTCTTGGAGGGGACGGCCCGAAAATCGGCGTCCACCGGGCCTTTTGCGGGGTTGATGCAGCGTGCCGCCATGAACGACGAGTGTATTATGGCCGGGCCCGGCGGCGCGAAAGTCGGTGAGGGATCGAAACCGGGCGCGAGACGACGATGATGATCCGGCACGGACGGAGGCGCCTTCCTCTCGTGGCCGTCCTCGTTCCGTTCGCGCTTTCGGCGGTCGCGCGCGCGGGTGGAGCGGACGTCGGCGAATTGCTCCGCTTCGGCACGGAGATGGCGCGCAGCGGCCAGTGGCGCGAGGCCAAGTTCCGCTGGGAGCAGGCCTTGAAGGAGAGCCCCGACGACGCCCGCCTGCTCAACAACCTCGCCGTCGCGGAGGAGGTGCTCGGCGCCCCCGACGCGGCGCGCGCGAGGTTCGCGAAGGCGGTCGCCGCGTCCGACAACGATTCGCGCATCACGCGGAACGCCGCCCAGTCGGCGCTGTTCTGGGGCGGGGCCGCGAACGACGCGGGCGCCGCCGCAGCACCCGCGGGCGGCGCGCCCCCCGCGACCCTCGGCAAGAAGAAAGGCCGCGACGTGGTCGAGCTCCCGGTCGCGCTTCCGCTCCCGCCGCGCTTGAAGCTCGACGGCGTCAAAACGCTTCTCGTGGCGAGCTTCCTCGTCAACGACTCGGACTTGCTCGATGTCAACAAGGAGCTCGTCCGCTTCCTCCGGAGCGAGTTCCGCAAGCACACCTCCTTCGACGTCCTCGACGTGACGCCGATTCCGGCGGTCCCCGAGCAGACGCTCGAGGACATGGCGAAGAACGCCCTGTTCTGGAGCCATCTGGGGCGCGAGCAGGGGGCCGACGTGATCGTGTCGGGAGCCATGCGCTACCGGAAGCGCGACGCCTCCGGATTCCAGTCGGTGGACATCGTCAGCGAGTCCACCGGGCAGAAGATCAAGCAGACGCAGTTCGTCGAGCAGGAGGAGTTCACGTTCGAGCTCGACGTGCTCTACTTCCGCGGCGCGGACGGAAGCCTGCTGTTCCGCGACCGGATGCGGCGCCAGGCCATCTTCCGCGGCCTCGCCAATGATCCGATCAGCGCCTTCTACGAGCTCGGCAATACGATCGCGGCCGACGTGCTGGCGGTCGTCGCGCCCCGGACGCGCCAGGACGTGCGCTTCCTGTTCAAGGGCTGATCCGGGAGAACCCGATGAGACGCAGCTCCGGCCTCCTCGCCCTCATGATCGTCGCGGCGTTCCTGGCGCCGTCCCGCCCGGCGCGGGCGCAGTACTACACGAACTTCGGCCAGAACAAGATCGCCTACGACAACTACAAGTGGAAGGTCTACCGGGCCCCTCACTTCGACATCTACTACTACCCCGCCTCGGAGCCGTTCCTCGACGACGTGGTCTCCTACTCCGAGAGCGCCTACGTGCGCCTCGCCAAAGAGCTCGATCACGAGCTGCGATTCCGCGTGCCGATGGTCATCTACAAGACCCACGCCGAGTTCGAGGAGACCAACATCTCCCAGGAAGAGCTTCCCGAGGAGGTCGGAGCGTTCGCGGAGCCGATCCAGAACCGGATGGTGCTGCCGATCGACCAGCCGCCCGACAAGCTCCAGGCCCTGATCGCCCACGAGCTGACCCACATCTTCCAGTACTCGCTGTTCTTCGAGGGGTATCTCGGCCGCGCCCTGCGCGCCCGGATCCCGACGTGGCTCGTCGAGGGGATGGCGTCGTATTTCGGCCACGACGAGGAAAACCTCGACCGGATGGTGATCCGCGACGCCGTGGTGAACAACATCATCCCGCCGATCCAGCAGCTCGACGTCCTTTCGTACCTGAACTACCGGTACGGCCACGCCGTCTTCGACTTCATCGAGAAGCAATACGGCCAGGAGGGGGTCCGCAACTTCGTCTACGAGTACCGGAAGGTGCTCCTGACGGGCAACATCGAAAAGGCCATCAAAGAAGCGTTCGGGACGGACATCGAAGCGTTCAACCGCCAGTTCAACCGATACTTGCGGCAGAAGTACTTCCCCGTGCTGCTCGAGAAGAAAAGCCCCGACGACTACGGCAAGGAGGTCGGCCTGAAACGCGAGGGGATCTTCACCTTCTCGCCGACCCTGTCCCCGTCGGGCGAGCTGATCGCCGCGCTCGCCTCGCCGAAGATGGAGCTCGACCTCGTCGTTCTTTCGGCCGAGGACGGCAAGCAGGTCCGCAACATCACCAAGGGTTGGACGAACAAGTACCGCTACCTCGTCACCGAGGCCTTCTCCGGGAGGCGCGACCTGTCCTGGTCCCCGTCGGGGGACCAGGTCGCGGTGTTCGTCCGGAAGGAAAACCGCCGGGAGCTCGCGATCTTCGACGCGGTCAAGGGGCGGCTGGTCCGGCTCATCCGCTTGAAGGGGATCGCGCAGTGCGCGAGCCCGGCATTCTCGCCGGACGGCAAGCGCGTCGCCTTCGAAGGGAACAAGGACGGTGTCGTCGATATCTTCGAGATCGACCTTGCGACGAAGGCGGTCCGGAACCTGACCCAGGACGACACGTACGACGCGAATCCCTGGTACGCGCTCGACGGCACCACCGTCCTGTACAACCGCCGGATCGGCGCGTCCTGGAAGATCTTCTCGGTCGATCTGCAGGACTCGACCCGCAAGACGCAGCTGACCTTCGGCCCGTCGACCGACATCCAGCCGTCCTATTCGCGCGACGGGAAGACGATCTACTTCTCGTCGGACCGGGGCGGGTACGGGGTCTTCAACGTCTTCGCGCTCGACCTCGCCTCCGGAGAGACGCGACAGTACACGGACGTGGTCGGGGGGTGCTTCGAGCCGGTCGAGACCGCCCCGCGCGAGGGGCAGACGACCGTGATCTTCACCGCCTACTTCGACGGGACCTTCCGCCTCTACCGGGTGCCGCTCCTGCAGCCCGAGGCGAAGGCGGGAGCGGAAACGGCGGAAGCCGGGGCCGCGGAGGCGCAACCGTTCGAGCCGCCGCTCCGCTTGAAGACCGACCCTCAGAATTCCAAGCCCTACAAGCTGAAGTGGGACGTCGAGGCTCCCTCGGTCTCGGTCGGGGTGGCCAGCGACGGGACCTTCCTGTCGAACCTCGCCGTGGCGTTCTCCGATCTCCTCGGAAACCACCGGGTCGGGATCCAGTTCTATTCCATCTCGACCTTCTCGAACTTCGTCGTCTCATACTCGAACGTCAAGAACCGCGCCCGCTGGGGCGCCACGATCTTCGACCTCAGGGACTACTACCTGTCGAGCAACGGGTTCACGCTCGACCGCCGCCAGGCCCAGCGGAACACCGGCTTCCAGGTCGGCGGGGACTACCCGGTCAGCCGCTACTACCGCGTCGGAGCGTCGGTCGGCTACACCGACTCCTCGCAGGATCTCTTCACCGGTTATCAACAGGTCAACACGGTCAACGGGCCCGTGATCCAGCCGACGTTCCAGAGCGCCCACGACCAGTTCATCTTCGTGTCGCCCGAGATCGTGGGCGACTCGACGCGATTCCAGTCGTTCGGGCCGTTCCAGGGGAAGCGGTTCAAGCTCGGGATGGACTTCGGACACAACATCGGCCACGACCTGCCGGGGAACATCGAGCAGTACACGCTCGACTTCCGCGCCTACAAGCAGATGACCCGCCGCTCGCTCGTGGCGTTCCGAGCGCTCGGGATCCTCAACCGGGGCGGCCGGGAGATCTTCTACGGCCTGGGCGGGCTGAACGACCTGCGGGGCTACGACTTCAGGTCTCTGTACGGCTCGAACCTCGCCGAGATGAACCTCGAGATCCGCTTCCCGTTCGTCGACGAGCTACGGTTCCCGATCGGGCCGATCCGGAACATCCGCGGCTTCCTCTTCCTCGACGCGGCGACCGCGTGGCTCTCCGACAAGCAGTTCTACGACCCGGACCTCCAGGCCGTTCGGGCGAACGTGAACTTCCTGACCGGGCAGTTCACCCCGATCCCGTTCCGCTGGTGGGACAACGTGAACGGAAGGCCGCAGGACCTGCGCTCCTCGTACGGCACCGGATTCCAGTTCTTCTTCCTGGGCGGGCTGCAGTTCAACTGGGTGTGGGCGAAGCGGCTTCCCTACACGCGCTACGTCGTGGATACGGCGAATCTGGGCCAGCTCAAGCCGATCGATGCGAACGTCGGCGGGGTGAGGAGCGAGTTCTACATCACCTTCGACTGGTGATCGCCCGCCGGGCGCTCAACGGATCGCGACCCGGGCCCCCCGCACCGCGAACCAGGCGGAGACGAAACCGAGCGCGCCGCCGATCGCGACGATGAAGGCCGACGGACCCGCCGGGAGCGGGCGTCCGGCGAGGAAGTCGAGGAGGCCTCCCGGATGCGCGCCGGCGTAGGTCAGCGCCGCGCGGCGCGCGGCCTCGACGAGAAACAGCGCGCACAGCCCGCCGCCCAGCCCTTGGGCGAGCCCGGCGACCAGGAACGGGCCGCGAACGAAGGCCGGGGAGGCCCCGACGAGGAGCATGATGTCGATCTCGTCCCGCCGCGCGTAGACGGTCAGCCGCAGCACCCCCGCCACGACGAACGCCACGGCCGCGAAGACCACGATCCCGAACACGCCGCCGCCCCACCAGGCGATGCCGAGGAGGGCGTCGATGCGGTCGAGGAACGCCTGGTCGTAGCGGACGTCCTCGACCGCGGCACTCGCGCGCGCGGCAGTCCCGATCTCCCCTGCCGCGGCCCGCGAGGCGGGGCCGGGCGTGAGGATCACCTCGAGGGATGCGGGAAGCGGATTCCCGCCGAGGTCGGCGGTGACGTCGCCGAGATCCGGGAACGACGCCCGGAACCGCCGGAGCGCCTCGTCCTTGGGAACGACCTCGATGCGGCCGACCCCGGGGAGCGCTTCGAGCTTCGCCCGCAGCGCCTCGACCGCCGCGGGGGCGGCGCCGTCGGCGAGGTACACCGAGACCCGCAGGTCGTTCTTCCATCGCGCGACGTTGGCCGAGAGGTTGGCGACGAGCAGGAGGTTCGACCCGGCGAC
>JBGQLU010000108.1:0-12732 GCA_041500265.1 Acidobacteriota bacterium
CCGTCTCCGACGCCGAACCGCATCTTGAGGACCTTTTCCTCGCGGGGCGTCAGCGTCTTCAGGACCGCCTGGGTCTGCGACCTGAGGTCCACTTGGATCGCCGCGTCGACCGGGGAGACCGCGCTCCGGTCTTCGATAAAATCCTTGAGGTGGCTGTCCTCCTCTTCGCCGATGGGCGTTTCGAGGGAGATCGGCTCCAGTGCGATCTTCAGGACCTTGCGCACCTTGATCACCGGGATCCCCATCTTCTTCGCGATCTCCTCGGGGGTCGGCTCGCGGCCGTATTCCTGAACCAGCGAGCGAGACGTGCGGATCAACTTGTTGATCGTCTCGATCATGTGGACCGGGATCCGGATCGTGCGCGCCTGGTCCGCGATGGCGCGGGTGATCGCCTGCCGGATCCACCACGTCGCGTAGGTCGAGAACTTGTAGCCGCGGCGGTACTCGAACTTGTCGACCGCCTTCATCAGTCCGATGTTCCCTTCCTGGATGAGGTCGAGGAACTGGAGCCCGCGGTTCGTGTACTTCTTGGCGATCGAGACGACGAGCCTCAGGTTGGCCTCGATCAACTCGCTCTTCGCCTTCTTCGCCTCGCGAAGCCCGCGGCCGACCGCCATCGCGACCTCGTGGACCCCGGCCTTTCCGGCGAGCATCTCCTGCTCGATCGACTTGATGTCCCCCTTCAGGCCCTCGATCTTCCGCGCCACCTCGCGTTTGAGCGCGGCGTCGCGGTACGTCTTTATCCTATCCTTCAAGTCTTGGATCGTCCGTTCGTGGCGCTTGATCTTGTGGTCGGCGTCGCGAACGGTCCGGGCGAGGTTGTCGATCTGCGCGGGGACGAGGTTCAGCTGCCGGAATTCCAGCGCCACCTTCACCTGCTGCCGCATCGCCTTGTAGCGCGCGGTCTTCCACGCCTTGCCGCCCGGCTTCAACCCGGAGAGCCTCGTGGTGGCGGCATCGAGCTGGTTCAGCTTCTTCGTGAGGCGCTGGATGACGAGCTTCGCGCGCTCGAGCTTCTTCGCCGCCTTGTCCTGCTCTTCCTCGTCGCCGCCGCCCGCGAAGACGTTCGCCGAGATCTGTCCCTTCTTGATCCGCTCGCCGATCTGGCGGATCTCGTCCCAGACCCAGGTGCTGCGCGCCAGCGCGTTCATCACCCGGAACTCGCCGCGCTCGATGCGCCGCGCGATGCGCACCTCGCCTTCGCGTGTCAGCAGCGGCACCGTCCCCATCTCCCGGAGGTACATCCGGACGGGGTCGTTGGTCTTTTCGAGGGGTCCCGGGATCGGCCCCTCCTTACCGTCCTCGTCCTTTTCGTCCTTCGGGACGTCCTTGTTCGCCGCCGGCGGCGTGCCGGGGCCCAGCTGCTCGCGGGCGTCGGCGTCCACGACCGCGACGCCGTGGGCCTCGAGGATCGTGTAGACCTCGTCGATCTCGTCGGGGGACGCCGAGACCTCGTCGGGGAGGATCTCGTTGATCTCGTCGTACGAGATGTATCCGCGCTCCTTCCCGAGGGCGAGCAGCTGGCGGACTTCCTCGTACTTCGTCTCGATCGCCGAAAGCGGATCGCGCTTCTTCTTCGTCGTCATCGTTCCTCGTCGCCGGCCGCGAACCGGGCCGCACTACGGGTCGTCGTCGTCGTCATTCGAGCGTCGGCCGGCGATGGGGAGCGTCCATGCGCCGTCCCAGGTCCATGAGCCTGCGCAGCCGCTCCGTCTGCTCGTCGCGATCGACGGCCCCGGCCGCCCGCGCGACGTCCCGGCTCTCCTTCTTCCAGCGGACATGTTTCAACATTTCGAGACATCCGTCGACTTCGTCCGCGCCCCCGGGCGCCTCGTTCCGGAAGGCGATCCGGGTGAGCAGATCCCGGTCCGATTCCTCCACCAGCGCGTCGACGACCAGCGGTCCGTCCACCGGCAGCCCCCCGGCGTCGACGTCCAGGATGGCGCGGACAATCGCGGCCACGCGCGTGTGCTCGAGGTCGCCGGCCTCGAGGACGCCGCGCGCGTGGCGGCGCGCCTCGTCGCTGCCCAACAGGAGGGAGACGAGGCGAACCTCCACGTCACGGACCGGGTCCTCGGCGCCGCCTCTCTGGCGGATCGTCGGGCGGGCCGCCCGCAGCGCGGTCCGGAGCTCTTGCAGCACGAGATCGTCGTCGAGGGAGAGCGCATCGGCGAGCTTCCCTGCCCACGTCGCCCTCTCGACCGCGCTCTCGAGGCGGGCGAGACGGGGGAGGAGGGCGTTGATCGCCGCGACTTTTTCGGCCGGCCGGGACAGATCGCGCTCTTTGGTTTCGCGGCGGACGAGGAATTCGAGGTATCCGGGCGCGCCGCGCACGAGCGCGTCGTACGCCGGAACGCCGGCCGTGCGGACGAAGTCGTCGGGGTCCTGGCCCCCGGGGATCTCGGCCACCCGGACGTCGAACCCCCGCTCCAGGAAAAGATCGAGCGAGCGGGCCGAAGCCGACGCTCCGGCGGCATCGCCGTCGTAGGAGACCACGACGCGCTCGGAATAGCGGGCGAGCAGGCGCGCCTGCCCGGCCGTGAGCGCGGTTCCGAGGGAGGCCACGGCGTTCTCGAAGCCGGCCTGGTGGAGCGCGATCAGGTCCAAGTACCCCTCGACGAGGATCGCGAACCCTTCGCGGCGAATCGCTTCCTTGGCGACGTCCAGCCCGTAGAGATGATCACCCTTGGTATACGCAGGCGTCTCGGGGGAGTTGACGTACTTCGGCTCCGCATCCCCGAGCGCGCGGCCGCCGAACGCGACGGCATGACCGGTCAGGTTGCGTATTGGAAAGATGACGCGGTCCCGGAACCGGTCGTAGTGCCCCGACCCGTCCTTGCGGGGAACGGCGAGCCCGGCCTCGATCAGCTCCGGCGGCTTGAACCCTCGCGCGCCCAGGACGTTCGAAAGCGCATCCCAGGCGTCCGGCGCGTACCCGATGCCGAACCGGTCGGCGACGGCGTCCGACACGCCGCGGGAGCGGATGTAGTCCCGGGCGGCCCGGCCCCGCGACGGATCCGCCCATTGCGATCGGAAGAACTCGCCCGCGGTCTCGATCGCGAGCAGGTACCGGGCGCGCGAATCGTCCTCGGGGCGAGGCGTCGCCTTGGGAAGAGGCACCCCCCAGCGGTGAGCCAGGAATTCGACGGCCCCGGGAAAGTCGAGCTTCTCGTACAGCATGACGAACTTGAAAGCATCGCCCCCGGTCTGACAACCGAAACAGTAGAACAACTGCAAGTTTGGATCGACCGAGAAGGACGGGGACTTTTCGTGGTGAAAAGGGCACAGCCCCTTCAGGCGGGTGCCGGCCTGCTTGAGCGGTACGTAATCCGAGATCAGACGAACGATGTCGCCCGCGCTCCGGACCACCGCAACGAAATCCCTCGAGAGGGGGACCGCCAAGGGGGCCACCTGCCTTGACCGAGCCGGGGCGGCTCACGCCGCCCCGGTCCGGGAGTAAGGTCCTAGCCGTTGTTCCTGCGCTCTTGAGCCAATCGCTTCAGGAGCTTCTTGCGCGCTGCGAGAGCCTTCCTCTTCTTCTTCACGCTGGGCTTCTCATAGTGCTGGCGCTTCTTGATCTCGGTCAGAATTCCGGACTTCTCGCACTTCCTCTTGAAGCGCTTCAAGGCGTTTTCGAGGCTCTCGTCCTCGCGCACCTTGATCAGCGGCATGGATCACTCACCCCGCTTTCCCATCATCGTTCCTGCACTCCGGCATTCGGAGCCACACAAAACCGCCACTCTATCCGTGGCCCCAAATGCCGTCAAGCCGAGGGTGGGGGGTGGTCGACCTGCCGCTTGGCCAATCACCGATCGCTTTCGACGCAGGATGAATACCGTCGCGGGAAGGGGCGCGCAAGTTTTATTTGGGCGTTTTACTCGACTTTCCGGCTCCGCCTCGGCCTCCGTGGGCACGGCGATTGATCAGGGACGCGAGGCAGCCCGCCCCGTGGCCGTTGTCGATGTTCACGACGGCGACGCCGGGGGCGCAAGAGTTCAGCATCGCGAGAAGCGCGGCGAATCCTCCGCGACCGGCGCCGTAACCGACGCTGGTCGGAACGGCGATCACGGGGCAGGTGACCAGGCCCGCGACGACGGAGGGAAGAGCGCCCTCCATCCCGGCGACCGCAACGATCACGTTGGCGCCGAGCAGGGCTCCGCGGTGAGCGAGCAGCCGGTGCAGTCCGGCGATGCCGACGTCCCAGATCCGCCGCACCTGCTCCCCCATCAGCTCGGCGGTCAGCGCGGCTTCCTCCGCCACCCCGATGTCGGTGGTGCCGGCGGTCACGACGACGACGCCTCGCCTGCCGCCGGTCTTGCGTGACTTGCGGACCACGAGGGCGCGGGCCTCCGCGTGATACTCGGCCGCGGGATGGGCGCGGCGGACGCGCTCGTGGACCTCCCGGCCGACCCGCGTCACGAACGCAGTCTGCCCCGCCGCCACCAATCGATCGACGATCGCGGCGATCTGCTCGACCGTTTTTCCCTCTCCGTAGACGGTCTCGGGGAACCCTCGGCGCAGGGCGCGGTGCGTGTCGAGCATCGCGAACCCGAGATCGCCGACCGGCAGGTGCTGTAGCCGGCGCTCGGCGTCGGGAACGGTCATCCGCCCTCCCCGGACGTCGCGGAGGAGTTTCCTCAGGCTCTCTCGATCCACGGGGTCCCCTTCGCCGTTTCCTTTTGGGTGGAGGCCGACGCCTGCTAGGATAGCGCGCCATCGGAGCATTTCGGAGGACCCCGCCTTGAGCCGCAACATCGCCGAGCGACGTTCCCACGCGCGATTTCCTCACAAGATCGACATCGAGATACCGAAGGAGGGGAAGGGTTCGTTCGCTCGCCTGGTGGCGAGCGATCTCTCCCTCGGAGGACTGTTCTGCTCCTCCAACCAGGACTACGCCGAGATGACCCGGCTCGAGGTTCGGCTTCAGCTTCCCGATCCGGCGGGCTCCGACACGATCGCCGTCGAAGCCGTCGTGGTCCGGCGCCAGGAGCTGAAGTCGACGTCGGGAGACGGCCGCTACGAGCTCGGCCTCTTCTTCACGTCGATGAGCGACGACGCTCGCGAGCGTCTCGCGCGATTCCTCGCGACCCACGCCTCGTAGCGCCGGTTCGCGCGACGTCGACAAAAATGTCGGCGTCGGTTCGCGGATCCGATGAGTCGAAACCCGCACCGCACGGGGGTTTCGACGCGTTCACCTCTTGACCTAAGACCCCGCGAGCGATCTAATTCGTTCGTCACGTCCACGAACGGCGCGCGAACCACGACGCGCGCTCGAATGCCACAACGAAAGGGGGTGAACGGATGAACAAGCAAGCGCTGATCGGGAAGATCTCCACCGACGCGGGAATCACTCGCACCGCCGCGGCCACCGCCATCGATTCAATGATCGACGGCATCACGTCGTCGCTCAAGAAGGGTCAGAGGGTGACGCTCGTCGGCTTCGGCACATGGGGCACCAGCAAGCGGAAGGCGCGCATCGGCCGCAATCCGCAGACCGGCGAGGCGATCAAGATCAAGGCGAAGACCGCCGTGCGTTTCAAGGCCGGCAAGCAGCTGGACAAGAAGATCAACAAGTAGCCTCGCCCGACATCGAACAGATCTCAGGCCCCCGTGGCGGATCCTACGATGCGCCCGGGGGCCGCTCCTATCCTCCCGGCCGTTCCGGCCCACGCCGCATCACGACGAATCGTCCGAACCGCCGCTCGGGGACGAAGCGCGCCTCGAGGTAGCTCCACAGCTCGGGCACCGCGTCGCGGGACGGAATGCCGTCCACGATCGTCGGCTTCTGGTTGACGACGGCGTATCGGGCCGTGCTCCGCTCCACGGCGGCGATCAGGTCGGCGCGCTGCGCGCGGGTCACCGCGAAGAGGGACAGCGGGTAAGGGTTCGACAGCGGCCGGTCCGCGAGCACGTTCAGCATCGGCTCGTTCGGAAACGCCCAGAAGGGCTCGTCGGCGGCGGTGGCGCTCCTCAGGTACGTGACGACCGCTTCGATCTCGTCCGCGCGATCGCGTGGGACCCGGATACCCCCTCCACGGGGAAGGTCGAGCGTCCGCGAGCCTTCCTCCGCCGGCCCCGTCAGGCGGCCCGTCAGGCAGAACCACGCTTGCCGGGAGAAGAGGGTGACGTTCTCCCCCGCGTCGGCCGCGAAGGCCGACAGGCCGGCGAGCACGACGGCGAGGAACGCCGCGGCGGCCGAGCGCCGGGCGAACTCGCTTCCCCGCCGGACGACCGCCGCCGCCGCGTCTTCCGCGAACACGACGGCGAGCACGAACGCCGGGGGCATCGCGAAGAGCACGTGGGTCGGATCGGGCCGCGACAGCGGCGACGCGAAGAGCACGACGCCGTAGACGACGACGGCCGCCTGCACGGCGATCTCCGGCGCGCGGTCGGCGCAAAAGACACGGGTCGCCAGCCGGAACGCCGCGAAGGCGTAGAGGACCGGACCGAAGTAGACGGCGAGGATTCCGAGCACGTCGTCCCGCTCGGGATAGCTCCACAGCGCCGGAAACGGTTGCGCCCCGTGCCCCAGCACCCGAAGCCGCGCGAATCCGAAGAGGTTGTGGAGCATCGCGGGGAGCGCCCCGTTCGACGCGGCCCAGGCGATCAACGGCAGCGTCGTCACGGCGAGGCCCGCCGCGAAGCAGGAGGCGTCCCGCGCCGCCGCCTTCCAACCGGGCCGCCGCCACGCGAGATCGATGGCGAGCCCCGCCGCGCACGCCACGGCCGCCGCGACACCGGCTTCCTGGCTGAAGAAGATCCCCAACCCCACCGCCGCCCCGGCGACGACGAGTCCGCGAGGGGCACCGGATCGCAAGGAGCGCGCGAGCGCTGCGATCGCGGCCAGGCCGAGCCCGGTGCGCAGCAGCGACCAGCTCATCGCCGGCATCGGCCACATGCGGTCGAACAGGACCAAGCCGACCCCCAGAAGCGCGGCGATCCGCGTCCGGGCGAGCTCGCGGAGGAGGACGTAGACCGCGAGCAGGGCCGGGAGGTCGAGGAGGTAGAGGCAGAGCCGGCCGAGCCGGACGGACGTTCCGAACAGCTTGAAGACCGCGACGAGCGGCGCCGTCGCCAGCGGGCCGTAGAGGCAGTAGACGTCTTTCGACAGCACGCCGCCGTGGAGGACGACATGGGCCCAGGTGAGCGCTTCCCCTTCCTCGGAATAGAACGTGTACGGCGCGTCCCACCCGTTGGTCGCGAGATCGAATCGAAGCAGGCCAGGGAGCAGGCAGACCGCGAGGATCGCGACCCCGCCCCACGTCCAGGCCCGGATGGGGCCGGCCCCGTTCCCGTCGCCGCCCTCCGTCCGGCCCGCCCCGGTCCGCGTCACGAAAAGGCACCAGGCCACCCACAGCCCGACCGCCGCGAGGACGCCGACCGCGAGGGCGAGAGCGTACGCCGTCGTGTCGTGGCTCTTCGACGTGCCGGCGATCGTCGTCGCGCTGATGATGCCGAGCCGGCGCGCCTCATCGAGGTCGCCCCCGCCCTCGGGGAGCGCGCGGACCGAAAGCCAGGCGAGGGCCGAGGCCGCGGCGAGGCAGGCGGCTTGGACCCAGAGAGCGTCGGCCCGCCGCCCGGCGGCGGCACATCGTTCCGCGAGGCGGGGCTTCGGTGGAATTCCGTTCATCGCCGGCGTCACCCGAGCAGGACGAGCTTCGCCCCCGCTTCGACCGTCTGGCCCGGCGCGACCGCGAGCTCGATCACCGTCCCGGCGCGTGGGGCGGCGATCTCGTTCTCCATCTTCATCGCCTCGACGACGACCAGGCCCTGGCCGAGGACGACCTCGTCACCGGCCGCGACCAGAACGCGCACGATCTTGCCGGGCATGGTGGAGTCGATCTCGACCGGCCCCCCCTTCCTGGCGATCTCGTCACGCCCGCCGCGGCTCGCGTCGGCCAGCTCCACCACCTGCTCGTGCGCGCCGTAACGGACGAGATACTTGGAGCCCGACGCTTCGACGGCGACCTCGTAGGACTTCCCCTCGTAGAGGATCGAGTAGAAGTCGGCTTCGAGCTTGCGCGCGTCGACCAGGTGCTCCTTTCCGTCCAGCGTGACGAGGTAGTTCCCGTCCAGGCGCGAGATGACGACCTCGCGCACCGTGCCGCCGACCTTGGCCGCGAACTTCAACGCCGCCACCCGGCGCGGGCTCCGCGCTTCCAGTTCGACGTTGCCCGCGGCGCACCCTCTCGCCCCGATCCGAGCACGGCGAGCTGTTCGATCTTTCGAAACTGGGCGACCGCCGCCGCGAGGGTCGCGAGCTCCTCGAGCCACGGGTCCGGCTCGGGCTTCATGAGATCGGGATGCTCCGCGAGGAATCCGGTGTGCAGGTCCCCCGCGAGGAAGGCCGGGTGGGTCATGACGCGGCTGTGGAAGCTGATCGAGGTCTTCACCCCGTCCACCCGCAACTCGTTCAGCGCGCGGGCCATCCGCGCGGCCGCCTCGTCCCGGTCGCGCCCCCACGCGATGAGCTTCGCGAGCATCGGATCGTAGTGCACGGGCACCGTGAATCCGCCGTAGATGCCGCTGTCGTAGCGCACTCCCGGCCCCGACGGCGCGCGGAGCGCGCGGATGCGGCCGGGGGCGGGCATGAAGTTGCGCTCGGGATCCTCCGCGAGGATGCGGCACTCGATCGCGTGGCCGGAGGCGACGACCTGGTCCTGCGTGAAGGCGAGCTTCGCCCCTCCCGCGATCTCGATCATCGCCTTGACCAGGTCGACGCCGTAGACCATCTCGGTCACCGGATGCTCGACCTGGAGCCGCGTGTTCATCTCCATGAAGTAGAAGGCGCCGTCGTCCCCGCGGAGCATCTCGACCGTGCCGGCCGAGACGTAGCCGCAGGCCCGCGCCGCGGCGACCGCCATAGCGCCGATCCGGGCGCGCGCCTCCGCGTCGATGACCGGGGAGGGGGCTTCCTCGATGAGCTTCTGGTGGCGGCGCTGGATGGAGCATTCCCGCTCGCCGAAGTGGATGCAACTCCCGTGCGCGTCCGCCAGAATCTGGACTTCGATGTGCCGGGGGCGCACGACGAGCTTCTCGAGGAAGACCGTCTCGTCTCCGAACGACGATCGCGCCTCCCCGCGGGCCTGCGCGAACAGGGAGGGCATCTCGGCGGCGTCGCGAACCGCCCGCATCCCCTTCCCGCCCCCTCCCGCGGAAGCCTTGAGGAGCACCGGATAGCCGATCCGGGACGCCTCTGCGGCCGCTTCACCGGCGTCCTTCAGCGGAGGCGATCCGGGGATCACGGCGACGCCCGCCCGCGTCATCAGCTCCCGCGAGCGGACCTTGTCCCCCATCGCCTCCATCGCCTCGGGCGGCGGGCCGATGAAGACGACCCCCGCGTCCCGGCACGCGCGCGCGAAGGCGGGATTCTCGGAGAGGAAGCCGTACCCCGGGTGGATCGCCTCGGCTCCGCTCTTCTTCGCGACCTCCAGGATCCTGTCGATGCGCAGGTACGACTCGGACGACGGCGGCGGCCCGATGAGATAGGCCTCCTGCGCATACCGCACGTGGAGCGCGTCCCGGTCCGCCTCGGAATAGACCGCGACCGTGCGGATCCCCATTTCATGGCAGGCGCGGACGACGCGGACCGCGATCTCGCCCCGGTTCGCGACCAGGACCTTCGTGAACGGAGGCCGCGCCCTCAAAGGGGGATGTTCCCGTGCTTGCGCGGCGGGTTTCCGTCCCGCTTGTTCTCGAGGAGCCGGAGGGCCACGATCAGCTTCCGGCGCGTCTGCGCGGGCTCGATGACCTCGTCCACGTAGCCGCGCTCGGCGGCGACCCACGGATTCGCGAACTTGTCCTTGTACTCCCTGACGCGCGCGGTTCGCAGCTCGTCGGCCCCCGGGCCCGCCCCGGCGATCTCGGTGCGGTGGATGATGTTCACTGCCCCGTCCGAGCCCATGACGGCGATCTCCGCCGACGGCCACGCGAAGTTGAAGTCCGCGCGGATGTGCTTGCTGGCCATGACGCAGTAGGCGCCGCCGTACGCCTTCCGCGTGATGACGGTCACCTTGGGGACCGTCGCTTCGGCGAACGCGTAGAGGAGCTTCGCCCCGTGGAGGATGATGCCGCGGAACTCCTGGTCGGTGCCCGGAAGGAATCCCGGGACGTCCTCGAAGACGACGAGCGGAATGTTGAAGCAGTCGCAGAAACGGACGAAGCGCGCCCCCTTGACCGACGCGTTGATGTCGAGGCATCCGGCGAGCACGGCCGGCTGATTCGCCACGATGCCGACCGGCCGTCCCGACAGGCGCGCGAATCCCACCACGATGTTCTTCGCGAAGTGCTCCTGCACCTCGAGGAACGATCCCGCGTCCACGACCGAGGACACGACCTTCTTGATGTCGTACGGCTGGTTCGAGGCGGCCGGAACGATCGAGTTGAGGGCGATCTCCGCCCGGTCGCTGGGATCGTCGGTCGGCTTTTCGGGCGGGTCGTCCATGTTGTTCGACGGCATGTAGGACAGCATGTCCCGCACGAGGGTGAGCGCGTCGCGATCGTCGGCGGCCGCGAAGTGAGCGACCCCCGAGATCGCGTTGTGCGTCATCGCGCCGCCGAGCTTTTCCTTCGTGACCTCCTCGTGGGTGACCGCGCGGATGACGTCCGGCCCGGTGATGAACATGTAGGAGGTGTCGCGGACCATCACGGTGAAATCGGTGATCGCCGGCGAGTAGACCGCCCCGCCCGCGCACGGCCCCATGATGACGGAGATCTGCGGGACGACCCCGGAGGCGAGCGTGTTGCGGAGGAAGATGTCCGCGTAGCCGGCGAGCGAGACGACGCCTTCCTGGATGCGCGCCCCGCCGGAGTCGTTCAAGCCGATGATCGGACACCCGGCCTTCATGGCCATGTCCATCACCTTGCAGATCTTCGCGGCGAACGTCTCGGAGAGCGAGCCTCCGAACACGGTGAAGTCGGTGATCGCCGGCGAATAGACCGCCCCTCCCGCGCACGGCCCCATGATCACGGAGATCTGCGGGACGACCCCCGAGGCCAGCGTGTTGCGGAGGAAGATGTCCGCGTACCCGGCGAGCGAGACGACGCCTTCCTGGATCCGCGCCCCGCCCGAGTCGTTCAGGCCGATGATCGGGCACCCGGCCTTCATGGCCAGGTCCATCACCTTGCAGATCTTCGCGGCGAACGTCTCGGAGAGCGAGCCTCCGAACACGGTGAAGTCTTGCGCGAACACCATGACCGGGCGGCCGTCCACGCGGCCGTGCCCCGTGACGACGCCGTCCCCGGGGATTCGCTGACGGTCCATCCCGAAGTCCCTGGCCCGATGGACGACCAGGGCGTCGAGCTCCTCGAACGAGCCGGGATCGACGAGGGTCTCGATCCGCTCGCGCGCCGTCAGCTTCCCGTCGGCGTGCTGCTTGGCGACGCGGTCGGGACCGCCTCCCTTGCGCGCGTCCGCGTACCGGCGGCGGAGCTCGTCGAGCGGTGGTTCGGCCATCCCCTACTTTTTCCCGACCTTCTCCCAGTCCTCGAGGAATTTCTTGAGCCCGATGTCCGTCAGCGGATGCTCGTAGAGCTGGAGCATCACCTTGTAGGGCATCGTGCCCACGTCGGAGCCCGCGAGCGCCGCCTCGACGACGTGGATCGGGTGGCGGATCGACGCGGTGAGGATCTGGGTCGTGAAGCCGTAGTTGTCGTAGATCGCGCGGATCTGGCGGATGAGCTCCATCCCCTCGTTCGAGACGTCGTCGAGACGCCCCACGAACGGCGAGATGAACGTCGCGCCGCACTTCGCCGCGAGGAGCGCCTGCGACGGCGAGAAGCAGAGCGTCACGTTGACATTGGTGCCTTCCGCGCGGAAGGCCTTGCACGCGCGCAGGCCCTCCTTCGTCATCGGGACCTTGATCGTCACGTTCTTGTGGATCTTCGCGAGGGCGCGCCCCTGGGACAGCATGCCGTCGTAGTCGAGCGCGGTCACCTCGGCCGAGATCGGGCCGTCCACGATCGTGCAGATCTCGGCGATCACGTCCTCGAATTTGCGGCCTTCCCTCGCGACGAGGCTGGGGTTCGTCGTGACGCCGTCCAGGATCCCAAGCTTGGCCGCGTCCCGGATTTCCTGGATGTTCGCGGTGTCGATGAAGAACTTCATGCTTCGCTCCCTTCGCCGCCGTCGGCCCCTTCGTCGAACGCGCCCCCGGTATCGTCCGGGTCCGGCGCCGTGGCGACCGGCGCGGACTTGCCTTCTTCTTCACGCTCTTCCGTCCGGATCGCCCCGACCACCTGATCGGATTCCTCGAGCTGGATCAGGCGCACGCCCTGCGTGGCGCGGCCGATGCGGCTGATGTCCGAGGCGTCCATCCGGATGAGCTTCCCGTTCGCGGTGATCATCAGGAACTGGTCGTCGCTCCCGATGGCCGTCGAGCCGACGACGATGCCGTTCCGCTGCGTCGTCCTGATGTTGATGATTCCGGAGCCGCCGCGGCCCTGCAGCCGGTATTCCTCGACCGCGGTGCGCTTGCCGTAGCCGTTCGCCGTGACCGACAGGATGTCCGGCTTTCCGGAGAGGACCTCCATCTCGACGAGTCGATCGCCTTCGGCCAGGCGGATCCCGATCACGCCGCGGGCGTTGCGGCCCATCGGCCGGACGTCGGCTTCCTTGAACCGGATCGACTTCCCCAGTGCTGTGGCCATGAAGATCTCGCTCTCGCCGTTCGAGAGGTCGACGCCGAGCACGTCGTCCCCTTCGTCGAGCGTGAGCGCGATGATGCCGTTCGA
>JBGQLU010000109.1:0-12583 GCA_041500265.1 Acidobacteriota bacterium
ATGGGAGCGTTCGAATTCTCGCCCGATTTCGACGGCGACGGGCTGCCCGACTGGCAAGACCCGGACGACGACAACGACGGCGTGCCGGACGTCTCCGATTGCGCCCCTCTCGCGAGGGCGGTCTCGCAGCCTCCCGATCCGGTCGCCACGACCCTCCGCGTCGGCAAACCGGGCGGAACGGCGACGATCACCTGGCTCCACGCGTTCCAGGCGCCGGCCTACAACGTGTACCGTGGGACGTTCGGCGGCGGGCTTCCGTTCGCCTACAACGAGAGCTGCTTCGACACGGAAAACGTCACGCGGTCGACCCCGGACGGGGCGACCCCGGCTCCCGGCCAGGGCTTCTACTACATCGTCTCGGGCCGGAACCTGTGCGGCGAGTCCGCCGCGGTCCGGAACGGCCAGGGTCAGGATCACACGCCGTCACCGACGTGCTCGACCGCCAATCGAAACAGCGATGCCGACACCCCACGCGACCTCGGCGACAACTGTCCGGCGATCGCCAATGCGAGCCAGGCGGACACCGACGGGGATTCCCAGGGGGACGCGTGCGACAACTGCTCCAGCCTCGCCAACGTGGACCAGGCCGACGGCGACGGCGATGGCCGAGGCGACGCCTGCGACAATTGTCCCGCGATCGCCAACGCAAGCCAGGCGGACAGCGACGGCGACGGGCTGGGCGACGCCTGCGACAACTGCGTCTCGGTCGCGAACCCGACCCAGGCCGACAACGACCACGATGGGCTCGGAGACGCGTGCGATCCGGACGACGACAACGACGGAGTCGCCGATACGATCGACAATTGCCCCTTCGTCGCCAACCCCACCCAGACGAATTTCGACGGCGACTCGCTCGGCGATGCGTGCGATCCCGACGACGACAACGACGGCGTCCCGGACGGCTCGGATTGCGCGCCCTTGAACGCTGCGGTCTGGGCCCCGCCCGGGGAGATCGCCGGCGTCACGTTGACGAAGGGGACGACGACGGGCCTCGCTTGGTTGTCGGGGTCGGGTGGAAACACCGACCTCTACGACGTCAGCGGCGGTTCGCTCGGTGCCCTTCGATCCGCCGGCGGCGTGGGCGCGGCCACGTGTCTCCAGAACGACGTCGCGGCGCCCAGTTGGAGCGATCCTCGCACCGATCCGGCGCCGGGCCTGGGGTACTACTACCTGGTCCGCGCGCAAGACGTCTGCGGGACGGGAACGTACGGCCAGTCCACCGCGGGTGCGGAACGCCTTCCGTCGTCCGCCTGCCCCTGACGCGCTCAAGGGCAGAGGGCCCCCGAGTCGAGCGCATCCCTCGGATCGGGGGTCAGGGACGAATTGCCGTAGCTCCCGGTTCCGCACGGGTTCTTGGCACGGACCAGATAGTAGAAGCCGTTCCCCGCGGGAGGTCCGCTGCGACTATCGTCGAATGGCGTGTCGGCGATGCCGTTCTGGAGACAGGTCGCCGCTGCGAACCCGTGCGACGACCGCAGGTCGCCGAGAAGGCCGGTCACGATGTTGTAGACGGTCGCGACCCCGGCCGTGGGATCTTGGGACGTCCACGACAAACGCACGGCTCCCGTCACCTTGGCGAGAGCCACCGACGCGATCTCCACGGGCGCGTGCTGCACGTCGGGATTGCCGTCGTTGCAGTCGCTCGCGGTGCCGACACCGTCCCGGTCGAAGTCGTTGACGTCGTAGGCGCTCGAGAGCGCGTCCAGCGTGACGCTCTCGCGCTCCGCCGCCCAGCCGAAGATCGCGGCGCCGGGGAGCGCATCCGCGACCGACCCGTAGGGCGGGACGACCGTGCTCTGAACGATGTTGAGGCTGAAGATGAGATTCCCGCTCTGGGAGCCACCCTGCGGTGTCTTCCGGTCCAGACGGTACACCGATCCGAACGTCGCTCCCGAATCCGCGGAGTGGCGCACGACGAGGGATGGCAAGAGACCCGCGCTGGTATCGAGCCACGACGCCCAAACGTGGCCGGCGCCGTCGGTCGTGACGCGCCCCAGATACGACCCGGCCGCCTGCACCGGAGCCGCGGAGTCGAGCCGTTGGAACGTCGGAAAGGTCGCTCCGTCGTCGGTCGAGCGGCTCGTGTAGATCCCGTCGAATTCGTCCTCGTAGACGACGACCGCGGTTCCCGCGTTCACGTAGGCAAGGCTTGGAAGGAGCTGGTTGACTCCGGGGGGCGACGTCATCGCCGCGTCGACCGACCAGGTCGAGCCGTCGAACCGGCTCGAAAACAACCGGTAGTTCGTCCCGTTCCGAGCGTCCGGCCAGACCACGACGGCATGACCCGCGCCGTCGCACGCGATCGCCTGCACGTCGACGCCGCTGGTATTCGTGCCGCTGTTGTCCGTGCGCAGCTCATGGCTCGTGGCCCAGGTCACACCTTTGTCCGCGCTCGTGACCGCCCACACGCTCAAGGGACCGTTCGAGACGTTGGGGCTCATGAAGGAGAGGGCGAGGAAAGTCCCCCCCGCGCAGATTCTCGGGTAGCGGTTCTTCGCGCGACCGTCCTGATCGACGTCCGCGGTCGAGAAGTTCTGCCCGCCGTCGATCGAGCGTGCGAGGAAGACGTTCGCGCTGTCGGACCACGCTACGTAGACCGTCCCGTCCGAAAGCGCCGCTACATCGGTCCCGGGCCAGTTGTAGAACTCGAAGTAGCCGGGGCCGTGGGCCGCAAGCGTGGCAAGCACGGTATCGCCCGCCTGCCACGTCGTCCCGAAGGTCGTGGATCGATTGAATCGGATCTCCCTCCCAACCCCTGGGTTGTCGCTCATGTACACGAGATAGACGCGGCCGTCGGAGAACGCCCGAACCTGAGGGAGGAGCGCGATCCGCGTTCCCGCCGCCGTGCTCCCCACACGAACGGGAATCGCGAAGTGCCGGCCCGAATCCGAGCTGACCGCGACGAGGATGTCGGATTGCGGTCCGGTGGTGAACGCCGGGAACGCCTCGTACACGTGGGTCACGCCGTCGGTGGCGACCGTCACCTGGTCCATGACGAACGGCGTCACGGTTCCGTCGTCGGTGTCCACTCTATAGTCCGGGCCGAACGAGAGCGTGCTCGCGGTCACCCGGTTTCCGTAAACGTTCGTGCTCCTCCCGTTGTCGTCGCGGCCGTCTCTATAGGCGACGAACACGTTGTCGCTCTGAGCCGGCGTCATCCCGGTCAGTGAGCTCGAGTGCGTGCCGGCGACCCCGCCGTCCGCCCGCTTCTCGGTCCCCCAGGAGACTCCCTGATCGGTGGAGGCGCGGAGGTAGACGCCGGTGAAAAGACCCGCATACGTGTCGGCTCTCCCGTCCGTCCAGCCGATCACCCACGTTCCCGCGGGGGATCGGGACATCGCGGCACCTCCCGCCAGCAGCAGGGACTGCTCGGGGGTCGTGGCGATCACCTGATCCGCCCCCCAGGTCGCGCCCGAATCCGCCGAGCGAGCGACGACGAGGGTGTTGGAGGACCGTACCCAGTGAACGAACGTCACGCCGGTTGCCGGATCCCCCTCGAACTGCGGCTCGATCACGACGTTGTCGCCCGCGAGCGCATGGTCCATGACGTTCAGGTACGTCTGTCCCTGGTCGGTCGAGCGCATGACGTAGACATGATTGGTTCCCGCGCTGTCCCAAAGAGCGATCAGCACGTTGCCGTCCGTGGCCACGCGGACCTCGGGCTTCTCGGAGCTGGTGTGCGCGGGAAGGGCCAGAGCCTGCTCCGCGGCGAAGGTGGTGCCCCCGTTCGTGGACCGGGTGTAGTAGGTCGTGTCGCCGCTTCCGCGGTCCTGGCCGTAGACCGCGAAGATCCGCCCCGTGCCGTCCATCGCGATCCGTTCGTGGCCGATGGGGGCCGAGCCCGCGGGCACGCCGCCATCGATCCTCACCGGCGTCGTCCAAGTGGCCCCGGAATTGGACGTGGTGATGACGTACGGGTCCAAGGACTCGTTGCCGCGATAGACGATCGCCGCCTGGCCCGGCCCGCCCGTCGCAATGGCACACGGCCCCACGCCGAACGACGCGGCTCCGCTCGCAACCAAGGTCACGGGTGCGGTCCACGTTTGGCCCATGTCGTCGGTTCGTGCGAATCGGAGGCCCAGATCGCCGGCCGGGTCGACGGCGGACCATGCCGCGTAGCCCTTGCCTTCGGCCGAGAACGCGCCGCACGGAATCTTGACGTCGGGCCCGCCCGCGTCGAGCTCGACCTCGGCTCCGAACGTCGCGCCGCCGTCGCCCGAGTGTCGCGACTTCAGACGCGTGTCCTCGAACGTGAGCAGCGCGAGCTGGCCGTCGGTCTTACCACCTGCCCAACCGATGACGTCCTGGCTCGGGACGGCCGGAAGCGGTGCGCTCACGACCGTCTCCTTTGCGGGGAGATCGGTGAACGTCGCGCCCGACGCGGGCGCTGCGGCGAAAACGCCGAGAGCGCCGAAGACGGCGAGCACGATCGCCGGCCGAACGCGCGCCGCGGGTTCCAAGGTGACGGGATCCATCGGGTTCTCCTTCCGAATTGGCCTTCACCCGAGGAGAACGAGAAATCGATCGACGAGGGCCGGGGGAACGCTTCGAAAGGTTGAGCCGGAGTCCGCTTTGAGCGTACATTCGGCGCAGGTTCGCTTGGACGAGGCGCGAATGGACCCGCCCGCGGGTAGCCCGGGATCGCTCAACGCTCTGGTGCCGGAGATCTACGACGAGCTTCGCCGCATCGCCAGCCGGGCGATGCGTCACCAGCCCGCGGGACATACGCTTCAACCGACCGCGCTCGTACACGAGGCCTACCTCCGCCTCGCCGGCGCGCGCAGGCTCGACGCGAGCGACCGGCCGAAGCTCCTGTCGCTCGCGGCTCGGGTCATGAGGCAGGTCCTCGTCGACCATGCCCGGGCGCGCCGCAGCGCCAAGCGTGGAGGCGACGAGATCCGCGTCACGCTGGGCCCCGAGATCGCGGATCCCGGCGGGCCCGCTTACGAGCTCGTCTCGCTCGACGAGGCGCTCACGCGCTTGGAGGCGATCGACGGGCGGCAGGTCCGCATCGTCGAGCTGCGCTACGTCGCGGGCTTGTCGGTCGAGGAGGTCGCGGGGGTCCTCGAGCTGTCGCCCACGACGATCAAGCAGGAATCCGCGATGGCTCGCGCGTGGCTCTACGCGGAGCTGTCCGGCGAGTCTCGATGATCGACGCGCAAGATTGGGGCCGGCTCAAGGAGCTGTTCATCTCGGCGTCCGAGATGGACGCGGCCGAGCGCCGGGAACTTCTCGACGGCGTCGCCGCCGACGATCCCGGGATCGCGGCCCGTCTGGGAACGCTTCTCGACGCGCACGATCGCTCCGGAGGCTTCCTCGAGGACCGGGTCGCGCGAGAGGCGGAGGCGATGATCGAGGAGGCGGCGTCGTCCGCGTGGATCGGCCGCCGCCTCGGCGCGTACGCGATCGTGAGGCTGCTCGGCCGCGGCGGGATGGGCATGGTGTTCCTCGGCGAGCGGGTCGACGGATCGTTCGTCAAGCACGTCGCGGTCAAGGTCGTCGGAGCGCCCGTGGCGTCGGAATCGCTCCTCCGCCGGTTCGCCGTCGAGCGCCAGACCCTCGCCCAGCTCGAGCACCCGAACATCGCCCGACTGCTCGACGGGGGGGCGACGCCCGACGGCTTTCCCTATCTCGTCATGGAGTACGTTCCCGGCGAACCGATCGACCGCCACTGCGAGCTCCACGGGCTCGACGTCGACGCGCGGCTGCGGCTCTTCCTCGACGTGTGCGGCGCCGTCGAGCACGCGCATCGCAACCTCGTCGTCCACCGCGACCTGAAGCCCTCGAACATCCTCGTGACCCCCGATGGGACGGTCAAGCTGCTCGACTTCGGCATCGCCAAGCTCCTCGAGATCGAGCCCGGCGGCGCGGCCGATCGGACGCGGACCCAAGCGGCGGCGGTGGCCCCCGGGTACGCCACGCCCGAGCAGGTCCGCCGGGAGCCGATCACGACGTCGTGCGACGTCTACACCCTCGGGCTGTTGCTCCACCGGCTCCTCACGGGAGAGCACCCCTACACGTTCCCCGACACGAGCCTCGCCGCCGCGGCGCGCGTCATCTGCGACGAAGCGCCCGAACGCCCGAGCGACGCTCTGGCGCGGCGCGCGAGGTCCGACGGCGATCCTTCCGCGGCGCGCCGCGCGCGCCGTCTCCGCGGAGACCTCGACAACATCGTTCTCACGGCGCTACGAAAGGAGCCCTCGCGCCGGTATTCGTCGGTGGACGCGCTCGCGGCGGACGTCCGGCGGCATCTCGACGGTTTGCCGGTTCAGGCGCGCGGCGACAGCGTGGCCTACCGCGCGGCGAAATTCGTCCGGCGTCATCGGGTGCCGGTCGCCGCGGCGGCGGTCGTGCTGTTGAGCCTCGTCGTGGGGATCGTCGCCACCGCGCGGCAGGCGGAACGGGCGCGCCACGAGGCCCGGCTGGCGAACGAGCAGCGCGACCGGGCGGAGGCGATGAGCACGTTCCTTCAGGGAATGCTCGGGGCCGCCGATGCGAGCGCCTACTCCGCCGGGCGGGGGCGCGGGGTGGCGACCACGGTGGCGGAAGTTCTCGATCGAGCGGCCGAACGCGCGGGAACCGACTTCAAGGGGCGTCCGGAAGCGGAGGCCGCGATCCGGACGACGCTCGGGAAGACCTATCGCACCCTGGGGATTCTCGATGCCTCGGAAACGCAGCTGCGCCGCGCGGTGGAGCTCGAGCGCCGCCTCGTCGGCGAGCACGACCCGGAGTTCGCGGATACGTCGGCGTGGCTCGCCGCGACGCTCGCGGCGAAGGGGAAGGCCGATGAGGCCGAGCCGATCCTTCGCGATGCGGTCGCGATCCTCCGGGCGTCGCTGCCGGAGCGCGCGGGACGGCTGGCGATGGCGGTCAACGAGCTCGGCCTCGTTCGCTGGTCGCGCGGCGATGCCGCCGGCGCCGAGACGTTGTTTCTCGAGGTCATCGACTTGACCCGCCGCTACGTCCCCGGTGGTCATCCGGTCGCTGCCGCGGCTTTGGGGAACCTCGGTCTCGTCCGCGACGCCCACGGCGACTTGGACGGGGCGATCCGCTTCTATCGCGAAGCCTTGGCGGCTCTGAAGGCGCTACCCGAATCGAAGCCCGTGGAGATCGCGATCTCCACGGCCAACATCGCTACGGCGCTGCGCCTTCGCGGCCAGTACGACGAATCGGAACGACTGGCGCGCGAGTCTCTCGATCTGTTCACCGCAGCGCTCGGGGCGGACAACGCCACATTCGTCGCTCCCAGTTGGACCAACCTCGCGGAGCTGCATCGCCTCGAAGGACGTTTCGCCGACGCGGAACGCGAAGTCGATGGGGCTCTCGCGACCCTCCACGCGAAGCTCCCCCCGGAGCACCCGATGACCGCGTGGGCCGAGGGGGTGCGCGGAATGATCCTCACCGACACGGGCCGGGCGGCAGCCGGTGAACCGAGCTTGAGGAGGGCGCTCGAGCTCGCACGTCACATCTTCGCCCCGCGCGACAGGCGAACGGCCCTTGCGGCGATCCAGCTCGGGCACTGCCTGACGGTCGAGAGGAAGTTCGGCGACGCGGAGCCGCTTCTCGTGGACGGCGCCCGTGACCTCGAGGCCGCCCTGGGTCCCGACCACCCGCGAACGCGCCTCGCCCGAACCTGGATCGCTGAGCTGAAAGCCCAGGAAAACGCCGCCCATGGCCGTTCTACATATAGATGATAGGGGTTGCGGAGATTCGATCTTTTTGGGGTGTCGCTTTTCGTAACACCTCGGCCCATGGACGGCCTTGACGAGACCTCCGTCCAGTGTGAGCCTCGGAGGAGCACGACCGAGGGAACGAAAGGAGGACCCGATGGCCCACACCATGAAAGTCGCGACGCTGGGAGCCCTGCTGGCCGGAAGCGCGCTCGTATGCGCGCACGCTTCCCCGAACGGCAACGACGAGAAATTCGCGCGGTTGAAGGCTCTCGCCGGCGAGTGGACCGAGGCGGGAGGAGACGGCTCGGTGGCGGTCACCTACAAGGTGACGGGTGGGGGGAGCGCCGTCATCGAAACGCTGCATCCCGGGAAGACCGAAGAGATGGTCACCGTGTACACGATCGACAAGGGCGATCTGGTGATGACGCACTACTGCATGATGGGGAACCAGCCCCGGATGAAGGCCGCCAAGGGGGGCGACCCCTCAGTGATCGCCTTCAAGTTCGACGGCGGCGGCAACATCGCCTCCTCGAACGACGGCCACATGCACGACCTGGAGATCGCGTTCCTCGGCGCCGACCACGTGAAGGCGACGTGGCACTTCTACGCCGGTGGCAAGGAATCCGAGGTCCGGAATTTCGATCTGTCGCGGAAGAAGAGCTGATCGCGGCTTACTTCAATTCGAACGCGACCCTGACGGTCGCGCGAATCACGAGCTGGCCGAGAGCCAGGCTTGTCCCGGTCGGCGCGCCATAACCGTCCCAATCCGACTTGTCCCGCATGGCGTTCGCGACACCGGGAGCCAGGGTCAAGCTTTCCGTGGGCACAATCTCGTCGATCGTGACAGCCTTCCCGAGCTGCTGGCCGAGCTTCGCGGCCATGGCAGTCGCTTTTTCTTTCGCCGCGGTGACCGCCATCTCGCGAGCTTGATCGCGGTACGGCCGGTCGTTCGAATGCCGGAAGACCACGCCCGTTACTTGGTTGACGCCCACCTCGAGCAGTCCTGCGAGCAACTGGTCATACTGCGACGGATCTCGCAGCGTGATGCCGACCGACTTCCTCAGCTGGTAGTAGCTCAACCGCCGCCCGGTTTTCTCCTCGTCGTACACCGGCGTGATCTCGACGTGAGCGGTCCGGATATCTTTGTCGCCAACCCCGAACTTCTTCGCGACCTCCAAGACTTGGCGCACGCGGTTCTCCTGGTCGCGGAATGCAAACCCCAGGTCCCGCTCCCGAGTCTCGAGCCCCACGCTCAGATCGACCAGATCGGGTACGACCTGAACCTCGGCGGTTCCGGTGACCGTTACCAGGGGACGCTGTGGCTCCACGAGCTGCGCGGCGACCGGCCGGGCGCCAATACCGGCGAGCGCGAGCATGGCAAACGCGGCCACGAGATGACGACGGCGCATGGCTAACCTCCTGACGTTCGATTCGGCACCTGCGTCGAAGGGTAGCGCGGTCCTGTGGGAGACGACGATTTAGGTTAGTGATGATGATGCATCCCAGAGGCCGCGTGCTTCCCGAACGTCACGCGCAGGAAAATCTGCCCCGAGAGGGGATCATCACCGTAGGTGCCGTCCAGGACCGAATCGAATCGATAAGCGCTTGCGGTGATCCCGACGAGGGGTTCGAGCTCGGCGAGCCACGGAAGATCGTGGAGATAGCCGACTGTGAGGGTATCGACGCTCGTGTTCTGGGGGGGCACGGTGTCCGGGCGCGCCGTCTTGTGGATCAGTTCGTACACGTCGCGATCCACGATCTCGGCGCGAGCGGTGACGGTGTGATGCGTCTTGAAGGTCCACACCCCTTCGAGGAGGCTCCCCCTCTCCTCGAGATCCCCGGGGATCAGATTGCGCCCGAGTGCCAGCGTCGCGGCGACGACCCCGTCCGGGAGCGCGTGCTCGTATTCGATCGAGGCGGTCTGCCGCGTCTGGTTCCCGTCTTCGAGCGATTCGGGGTGGGTTCGCCGTGCGGCGGAGATCTGAATCGAGAGCCCCTCGACCGGCCGCACGGAAATCCGCCCGGCGTAAGAGTCGATCGGGCCGCCGTCGAGATCGAAGCGGTTCTCGTCCGGCTCGGCTCCGTGGAAGGCACCGGCCTCGACGGTGACCGGGCCGAAACCGAACGCGGCGGAGACCACGTTCGCCGAGAGGTGCGTCGAGTCGAGGTTGTGATGCGACAGCGGGGCGGTCGGAATCGCCGAGGCCGAGAGGCGATGCGGGTACGACGTCGGGCCGACCGGCGGCTCCCCCTCGGGGGCCAGATACGCCCGGAAGGACACGACGCGCGACAGTTGTCGCTGCCACGCGACCGCGAGCTCGAGGAACAGGTCGTGGGGGTGCTGGCGATCGACGAGCAGGACGCCGTTGTAGGTTTCCCCTCGCTGGAAGAGAAGCGGGCTTCCCTGCCGGGGGACCGTGATCGGCTCCAAGCTGAACGATCCGAGGACCGAGCCGGTCCCGCCCCAAAGCGGATGGGTCGCCGCGACGCTCAGGTGGTTGACCGACTCGAAGTCGCGATCGCCCGAAGGCCCTCCCTGCCGGTTGGCGACAAGGAACGCGTAACCGTGGACCATCGTGGTCCAGCCCCCGGACGGCGCGGCTGCTTGCTCGTGGCCCATGGGATCGTGTCCGGCGTGCGGATCGTCCGCGGCACGGGGGAGCGAGACCGAGGCGAGCAGCGCGACCACGATCGCAGCGAGCCGGTGCACCGACGTATCCTCCCTAGGGCCGGAATTCGGCGAAGATAACCCGGAGCTAGGTCCGCGTATGTCGCCGGGCGGAATCGGCGCTGGGGTGTACGATCAACGGAGCAAACCAGGATCAGGAGACCACCCATGAGAAAGCCGATCGTTGTAGGGTTGATGCTCGTTGCCGTGTTCGGCGCGTTGGGGCTCTTCAGCCCGACTCCCGCGATCGCCAGTGCAAACTGCGCCACGGTCCGGTGCATGGCATGCCCGGACGGATCTCACCTCTCGCTGAAGTGGCCGAACTGTTGTCGCTGCATCAAGAACTGAGCGCCCCGGCTACTTTTCCTCGGCGCCCTGCCGCGACGTCGTGAAGATGCACTTGCAAGTGCACAGACGGGCCGTGGTCGACGACGTGCACGACCCGCCTCCGCGCTCGCGGCGTTCGATTTCTTCCACCTCGAGATTCAACAAGGGCATCCTTTCGTTCATCGTGTCTCCTCGGCCGCGCCGGCGCGCGGAATACCCAATCTTGTACGCCCGGGGGATCTCCCCGTCAACTCGCGCGGGAGGCCTTCGATGAACATGACCCGCTTCGCTCCGATCACGGTCTTCTTGCTACGCGTTGTGTCGGGCCTCCTGTTGTTCCAGCCCGGGAGCCTGAAGGTGTTCGGCTGGTTCGGCGGCATTCCGGGCACCTCGGGGTCCGCGGCGCCGCTGATGTCGCAGGCGGGGATCGGCGGCGTCCTCGAGGTCTTCGGCGGCATCGCGATCATGGCGGGCCTCCTGACCCGGCCGGTCGCGTTCGTGCTCTCCGGGGAGATGGCGGTCGCCTACTGGCAATTTCACGCGCCGCACGGCGCTTGGCCGATCCTGAATCACGGCGAGCCCGCGGTCCTGCTCTGCTTCATCTTCCTGTACTTCGCGGCGCACGGTGGCGGCGAGTGGAGCGTGGACGCGCTGATTCGCCGGAAGCGCGCGGCCACCTCCGTCCCCGGTTAGAAGGATCGAGCGACGAATTTCTCTTGGGCGACCGGCCCGGCCGCAATAAAATGTTCGGTCGCACGTGCGGCTCGACGGGGGTGAGGGGGGACCATGCCGATCGACGACTACTTCCGCGGTTTGTTCGGCATGGTGGCCAAGCCGATCAGCGAGTTCATGCAGGGAGATCTCACCGGTGAGGCCCCCGGCGGCGTTGTCGACGAGGAAGATCCCAAGATGCGGTGGAAGTTGCCGCCGGAGATGCACGCCCTGGTCAAAGGGGGGTTCTGTCACGGCGCCTCGCTCGACTGGCTGCGCAAGGTCATCCAGCGCGACGACCCGGCGCGGTACGTCATCACGCATCGAAAATGGTCCCGCGTGTCGCGGATGGTGAACACGCACGTCGAGAACAAAGCGCTGAGGGCCGGCTCCGCGGATCGCGTCGACGCCCGCGCGGCGGCGGCGGTGGGGACGGCGACCTCGGCCAGGGACGCCGCCGTCGCTCGGGCCAAGGCCCTTCTCATCGAGTGGGCGGAAGGGAACGGGTGCACCTTCGAGGAGAGCGCGGATGGGATGACGATCCGCAACGCCCCCACCCCCGAGATCCGCGCGATGATCAAATCCAAGTTCAACGAACACGACGAGATGGTTCTCAAGGCTCACGCCCAGCTCAACCAAAGCGTCGCGGCCGCCGACGCGACCGTGCAGCGCTGGAACACTGCGACTCCGGGCGAGAGAATGGAGATGAGTTGGAGCGACATCGCTCGTCAGCTGGGGACCGACACTGGAAAGAAGCGGACGTTCAGCGGAATCACTCCGGCGGCGGGAAGCTCGAGCGGCACGTACGCGGACCTCAGGTCCTTCGTCAACGACGCGGTCTCGGCCCCCGCGTTCATCCCGGGGCGCGGCATCCTGATCAGCCTCTCTTTCGTTCCGGAGCCGGGGCACTCGATCGCGGCTCACAAGGAATCCGCCGAGTCCTACGTCCTGTTCGATCCGAACCTGGGCATCTATCGATGCAAGGGTCTGGCCCGCTTCGTCACCGCCCTCGTCGTGCTGGTCGAAGAGTGTTACCTGACTGCCGCGCCCGGAAAGGCCGGGACCGCGCTCGGGAGCACTCATTCCTGGCACGTCTTCTGCCGGACCGGCGACTTGATCCCGGGAAACGCCCAAGTCAACTCGGAAGGCCTCGACGACGCACGCATCGCCTTCGACGGCGCAGGCAACGCACGCGATTCGTATG
>JBGQLU010000110.1:0-12190 GCA_041500265.1 Acidobacteriota bacterium
CGGGATGCGCTGCTCGCTACCACCGACGGAGCCCCCGCCGTTCACGTCGAGCACACGATCGTCCTCACCGCCTCCGCGGCCTGAGCTCGCATGATCCTCCCCAGGCTGACGACCTTCCTGATCCTCGCGACCGCGGCGGCCGCCGGCACCCTCGCCCGCCCCGCGTTTGCGCTGGACCGGGCCGGCGCCGACGCCGAGTACGCGAGGCTGCTCACCAAGTACGTGACCCCGCGCGGCGTCCGCTACGGCGCTTGGCGCGCGATCGGAGAGGACGTCAAGTCCCTGTCGGAGGTGGTGACCTCCTATCGCTCGATCGAGCCCTCCGGCCTGCCGCCGGAGGAGAGGAAGGCGCTCGACATCAACTTGTACAACTCGAAGGTGTTGGAGATCGTGCTCCAGGGGAAGCCCAGGGAGTCGATCAAGGACCTGAGCCGAGGCGTCTCGGGCTCCGAGATCTTCTCCCGAGCCTTGATCAATCTTCAAGGAAAGGGGGTCAGCCTGAACGACCTGGAGAAGACGATCCGCGACGAGTTCAAGGACCCGCGCGTCCACTTCGCGTTGAACTGCGCCGCGCGGTCCTGCCCTCCGATCCGCCCCGAGCCGTACGATCCCGCCAGGCTCGAAGAGCAGCTCGACGACTCGACTCGCCGCTACTTGGCGGAGCCGGGAACCGTCGAGGTCCAGTCGTCCGGGGGGAAGACGACGGTCGTGACGGCCAGGATCTTCGATTGGTACGCCGACGACTTCAAGGCGACCGGTGGCCCGCTCCCGTTCCTCCAGAAGTACGGACCGAAAGAGGCCGCCGACGCGATCGCCGCCGGAAAGGCCAAGCTCCTGTTCCAAGACTACGACTGGGGCCTGAACGCCTCCGAATGAGAAGCGCGTGACGACCTATCGCCTCGACATCGAGTACGAGGGAACCCGCTACCGGGGGTGGCAGGAGCAGCAGAACGCCCGCTCGGTCGCTGGAGAGCTGCGGCACGCGATCATCGAGTCGGACGGGGAGTTCGTCGAGCTCGGCGGAGCCGGGCGCACCGACGCCGGCGTCCACGCCCTCCAGCAGGTGGCGCACCTCAGATTGCGCTCCGCGGTCGATCCCCGGCCGTTCCGGGAGCGTGTCAACGATGCCCTCCCCCACGATATTCACCTTCTCGCCATGGAGCAGGCTCCCGACCGTTTCCATGCGCGCCACGATGCGGTGCTGCGCTCGTACCTGTACCAGATCTCGACGCGCCGCACGGCGCTCGCCAAGCGGGGCGTCTGGTGGATCAAGAGGCGGCTCGATGCGGATCGTATCGCCGCGGCGGCCGCGTTGATTCCGGGGTTCCACGACTTCGTGAACTTCTGCGAGCGGCCCCAGGATCAGACCTCCACGAAGGTCGCCGTCGAGCGAGCCGAGGTGACGGAAGACGGCGCCCTGATCCTCGTGCGCCTCGCCGCATCGCACTTCCTGTGGAAGATGGTGCGGCGCGCCGTCGGCGCCTTGGTGAAAGTCGGCGCGGGCGAGCTGTCGGTCGAGGGTTTTCGGGCGCTCCTCGGCGGGGCGCCCCTCCAGTCGGCCTCCCCCGCCGCCTGGACGGCGCCGCCGTCGGGCCTCTTTCTCGAGCGCGTCCTCTACGCCGGAGAGCCGCCCCTTCCCCCGCTCCACGCCGCGATCCCCGTTGCGCTCGAGCCGTCCCGCTCGAGGCCGGTCAGTTCCGGGTCGGATCGTCCTCGTCCCCGGACGGAGCCGGCTTCCAGCGGACCCGGTAAACCGGCGGCGGTCTCAGCTCGGCCTCGATCGCCCGCTTCACGTCGGCGGCGGTAGGAGGCGGCGCCACCCGGCGTGGGAGCGCCGCGAACTTGCTCGAGTCGAGGAGTTTCCCCGAAACGTCGGCCCGCCAGGCCTGGACGAGAGGGTCCGGAGAGAACCAGCGCCCCTCCAGTCGCGCGAGGGCCGACCAGAGCGAGCGCTCGGGAATCAGAAGCGGCGCGCTGAGCTCCCCTGGAAATCCTTCCCGCTCGAGGATCGTCCCGGACACGACGATGGTCGTCGGAGCCGGAAAGCAGTCGTACACCCGGCGCGAAAGCTCATCCAGCGTGTAGGCGTCGTGCTCGCCGGGCCAGAGCGCCAGAGCGACCTGATTCATCGCATCCGCGACCGCCGAGGCGAGCTCCTCCTCTTCGGGTGAGAGGGCCGAATCGTCGGTCTTGTCGTCGAGAACGCGGGAGAGGCACGCCTTCGCATGGTCCGGGTGCGCATCGAGGTAGCGGTAGAGGCGAATGGTGGCCTTCGCGTACGCGGCGATGTCCTGGCTCCACGTCGCCAGGCTGGCCGACACGCGCTGCCGCTGCGAGGCGGAAGCGGGCCCACCGCCGAGCGGGGCCAGGGTCAGCTCTCGCCATTCGTCCCGTTCGGCGTAGGCGACGTCGACCCCCGCGTCCCGGAGCATCCGGCTCAGGCTGGAAGGGTCGAAGCCACGAACGTGGCGGACGACCCGGGTGATCCTGTCGTCCGTCCGGCGATCGACGATCTCGCGCACCGCGTCGACCTCCATCTCGCGGATGCGATCGGCCCAGGGGTCGCGCCGCTCGTCCAGCTCGCGGGCCGCCGCGTCCAATCGGTCCTGAACGTCGGGGCGATCGCGGTAGTCGTCGCGCTCGTGCAGCGCGACGGTCACGGTGACCAGATACCCGCCCGACGACGGGAGACGCACCTGAAGCGACTCCGAGACCGGAGGCTCCAGGCACGCGCTGAGCGCGAGAATCGCCGCGAGGACGGCCGCGGCGGCGGGACGTTCACGTCTCATCGGTTGGTCTCCCCGCGGGGTCGTCTCCGCCTGGTACGATTCGATTCCCACGATGCGCTCCCTCCGCCACCCTATCGTTCTCCTGGACGCGGGCGACACGCTGATCGGCCCCCGCGAGTCGTTCGGTGCCGTGTACGCCCGGGTGCTCGCGGGGCTCGGGCTCGAGCTCCCCGCCGAGGCCTGGGAGCTGGGCCTGCGGGCGACCTGGCGGGAGACCAGCGCGACCGTTCCGGCCGGCGCCGACCGGTACGGGTTCTGGCCGGGCGGCGAACAGGCGTATTGGACGCGCTTCGTCGAGGGTGCGCTGTCCCGCACGCCGGGCGCCACTGGCGATACCGCCCTGGCCGCGCGCGCCGTCGGCCCGCTCCGGGACGCGTTCGCCCTCCCATCGGCTTGGGAGGTCTTCGACGACGTGGTGCCGGTCCTGGAGCAGCTTGCGGAGCTGGGCGCCGCCCTGGCCGTGGTGTCGAACTGGGACTCGCGGCTCCCGCTCCTCCTGGATCGTCTCGGGCTGTCGCGCCACTTCCGGGCGATCGTGGTGTCGCATCTCGAGGGGATCGAAAAGCCGCGTCCGGAGATCTTCCTGCGCGCGGTCGCGAGGCTGTCGGGGCGCCCAGCGGATGCGGTGCACGTGGGCGATACCCCCGAGCTCGACGCATCAGGCGCGCGGGCGGCCGGGATCGCGGCGGTCACGGTGGACCGGAGAGGCCGGCTCGCAGGCAGGGACGGCGTTCTCCGCGACCTGCGCGGCCTCCCCGGGATCGTCCGCGAAGGCGTCAGCTCTTCTTGCTGAGGATCTCGCGCTTTTTCAGCTCGAGCGCCTGGCCGAGATCGGTCTCCCCCGAGAGGAGGACCGAGTCGATCGTGCCGTCAGGACGGATGACCACGAGCGTCGGGGTCGAGATGACCTGGTAGAGCGACCCGATCTGCAGATCCTTGTCGGCGAGGGTCGTGAACGTGAAGCCGCTCAGGCGGCAGTACTCTTCGGTGCGGGTCCTCGCGGCGTCGTCGCTCACCTTGGCCGCCGTGACGATGTTCACGCCTTCCGGATGCGTCTTGAGCCAGTCGTTCAGCTTCGGCATCGCCGCCTTGCAATGCGGGCAATCCACCGACCAGAAGACGATGACGTTGATCTTGTCGGAGGCGAACATCGACGAGAACGAGCGCGACACGCCGTCCGCGATCGAAGGGGCCGTGAAGTCGACGTACTTCTGGCCGATCATCTCGGTCGCCGGATAGTAGGTCGGGAGCACCCCGTACGTGCCGAGCTGGCCCGTCGTGGCGACGCGGCGGATGGCCGCGCCGATGTCCATCTTGTACTCGAGGACCTGCTTCAGGCTGCCGCCGTTCGACAGGCGCAGGTTCCCCTGGCCGTCCACGATCGCGATGTCGGGAACCGTGTGGACGTCGAGCTCTTGAAGAATGCGGAATCCGTCGTCGTGGAGCGACGGCACCTGGAGGCCGATCGCCTGCGCCCTCTGCTTGATCGGCGTCGTGTCCGTCGAGCCGAAATTCGGGGCCGCGACGGCGATCAAGGCCACCTTGTTCTTTGCGGGCCCGAGCGACTCGACCATCTTCTGGGTTTCGAGGAGGATCTTCTCCGAGCGCGCGTTACCCGCCATCCAGTACACGAACACGATCGGCTTCTTGCCGATGACCGTTCCCAGGTCCACCGACGCCGGCTGCCCCGGCGACGGGTTCAGGTTCGCGAACTTCCACGCCGGGAACAGCCCGCCGAACTCGGCGGGCTTGACCGGCGCGAGCTTCGGCGCGGCGGCCGGCGGGGTGGTCTGCGCGAACGCGGGGCCGAAGGCCGCGGCCAGGGCAAGGGCCAGGACGTGGGGGGCGAGCCGCCCGAGCGAACCGCGCATCGTGAACCCTCCAGGAGCGAACGTCGAATTGTATCCCAGGCGTCCGGGGGGCGCTCAGGGGAGGAAGAAGAAGGCGAGCCCGAGGATGACGTACACGCCCAGAAGCTGGGCCCCTTCCATCCAGTTCGATTCGCCGTCCTGCGAGACGAGGGTTGCCGCCGCGACGGCGATCGTCACCGCCACCACCTCGAACGTGGAAAAGACGAGGTCCATCGGCCGGCCGGTCAGATAGGAGGCGAAGACCAGGACCGGGGCGACGAAGAGCGCCACCTGGATGCTCGACCCGATCGCGATGTTGACCGCGAGGTCCATCCGGTTCCGGAGCGCCATCAGGACCGCCGTCGAGTGCTCGGCGGCGTTGCCGATGATCGCGACGAGGATCACACCGACGAACACCTTCGTCATCCCGAGCGCCTGCGCCGTCGGCTCGACGGCGCCGACGAGGATCTCGCTGACGACCGCCACGCCGATCGTCGCGAGCGCGAGCACCGCGACGGCGCTCCGGATCGACCCCGCGCCCGTTCCCTCCCCGTCCTCCGACGGTGCTTCCCCCGCGTACAGGTGGCGGTGGGTCTTGAGCGAGAAGAGGAGGCTCAAGAGGTAGGTCGCGAAGAGCACCACCGCGATCTCGAGGCTCATCGCGGACTCGCGGGCCGCCTCCGTGCCATGGACGATGTGATGGAAGATCGCGGGAACCACGAGGCTGATCGAGCTGAGCGCCAACAGCGTGGCCCCCACGCCGGCCGCGGTGCGATTGAACGTCTGCCGATCGTGCCGGATCCCGCCGGCGAGAACCGCGAGACCGAGCACGAGGAGGATGTTGCCGATGATCGAGCCGGTGATCGACGCTTTCACGACGTCGTAGAGGCCGGCGCGGAGGGCCATCAGGGCGATGATCAGCTCGGCGGCGTTGCCGAAGGTCGCGTTCAGCAGGCCTCCGACCCCCGCACCGAACCGGGAGGCGAGGTGCTCGGTCGCGCGTCCCATGTGAGCCGCCAGAGGGACGATGGCGGCGCACGACGCCCCGAACACCCAAACGGGAGACGCGTGCACGAGCTCGAGCACGATCGCCGCGGGGACGAACGCCAGCAGAAGCGTCAACGGATCGACGCGCAATTTTCGTCGCATGAGGGCCATCCCTGTAATCCGAGGGCAAAGGCTTTGAAGTCTATCAGGATGGGGACGGGCCTCGGCCGATTCCGGAAGCGTTAGCGATTGTTTCGGCAACCTTACGGACCTAAGATTCGACCGATGCGTCGCTCCCTCCCCCTCGTGGTCGCGGCGGCAGTCGCGGCAAGCTGTGCAGGCGCGTCGCGCGCGCCCGTCCAGACCACCCCGCGCGCGCCGGTCGAGGAGCCGCCCCGGCCACCACGTCCCGCGGAGCCCGCCGCGACGGCGCCGGAGACTCCCGAGGGGATCGTCCACATCGTGCAGCCGGGACAAACGATGTGGCGCATCGCGCGTGCGTACGGGATCCCCGTCGAGACGCTCGCGGAGGCGAACGGCATCGAGGACCCGACGAAGGTCGAAGTCGGTACGCCGCTGTTCGTGCCGGGCGCGATCGCGACGATGGACGTCGCGCCCTGGCCCGCGCCCCCTCCGTCGGCGCGCCGCACCCCCGAGTTCCGACCGGACCCTTCGGCCGACTTCCTGTGGCCGGTCTCCGGGGGAGAACTGATGCGACCCTTCGGCGAGCCGCGCCGCCACCACGTTCACGCCGGCGTGGACATCCGCGGGACTCTCGGCCAGACCATCGTCGCCGCGCGTGACGGCGTCGTCGCCTTCAGCGGTGCGACGCGTGGCGGTTACGGGAACATGGTCGTGCTCGACCACGGCGACGGCGTCGAGACCGTCTACGCCCACGCGGAGAAGCTGCTCGTGAAGCCGGGGGCGGGCGTGCGGCGCGGGGAGGCGATCGCGCTGGTGGGGCGCACCGGGAACGCGACGACGGAGCATTGCCACTTCGAGCTCCGTCGTGAGAATCACCCCGTGGACCCGATGCCGTTCTTCGTTCAAACGACGGAAGCGCGGCGCCGATGAAGGTCGAGGTCCGCTGCCGGGCCTGCGGCAAGGGGTATCTCGTCGAGGAGACGAAGATCCCGGCCGGCGGCGGGAGCGTCTCCTGCCAGGCCTGCGGCGCCCGCATCGACATCAAGGTCAAGGGGCCGGTCCGGCCCGCGGCGCCGGCGACGGCCCCGCCACAGGCCCCGACGCCCGCTCCCGCGGTCGCCGCCGTGGACGGCGCCCGGCGCGGCGAGGTGAGCTGCCCCCGCTGCGGCCTCCACTTCGTGCCGGGAGCCCAGGCCGCCCCGGCGCCGGGGGCACGCCGCACGATCCTGCTCGTCGAGGACCTGCACTACTTCGTCGAGATCGCGCGCGACGCGCTCTCCGGCCGCTACGAGGTCAAGACGGCACGCACCGTCGAGGAAGCGCGCGCGATCCTGGCCGCCGGCGGCATCGACCTGATCCTGCTCGACCTGACGCTCGAGGGAGGCCAGGACGGCCTGCGCCTGCTGCGCGAGCCGCCGGGCAAGGTCTGTCCGGTCCTCCTGTTCACCGCCCAAGACGAATCCGAGATGTACGGCGAAGGCTGGGCCAACCTGCGCGCCGTCGGCGTGGACGACGTCGTGATCAAAGGGATGAACATGGGCGAGGCGCTGCTCCGGAAGGTCGGCGATCTCCTCGGCGACGTCCAGCTGCAGGACCAGACCCTACGCTGAGGGCGACCTCGATGCATCGTCGGGCACCCCGGGCTTCCGCCTTGGCCCTGCTCGCGGCGGCCTTGTCCGCCGGCCCTTCGGAGGCTGCCGTCCTCGATCGGGTCGGCGTCTATGTGGACGCCTGGTACGCATCGGTCGGCGGATCCGCCCGGATCGACGACCCCGGAACGGGCTCCCGCTACGATCTGTCGAGCGACGCGCGCCTCGGCGGCCCGTTCGTCGGCTACGAGGCGGGCGTCTGGTTCCATCCCGCCGGGCGCCACCGCGTGCGCGTGGCCGCGATGAGCCTCTCGGGCGACGGGTCGGGAACGCTCGCGCGCCCGCTCTCATTCGGCGGTCCGCCCGCGCCCGCGGGGACGGTCTTCCGATCGTCGTTCGATCTCCGACTCCTGGAAGCGCATTACGCCTGGTCGTTCGTCAACCTCGACATCGTCAACGTGGCCGTCCTCGCCGGCGCCGACGGGTTCGATGCGACGAGCGGTGTCCACGCCGGGAACGCCGCTGAGGAGGCCACCTTTCGCAACGGCTTGCCGGTCGCGGGCGTGACCTTCCAGGTGCAACCGGCAGAGTTCGTGAGGATTTACGGTGAGGCGGACTTCGGGGCCGGCATCTCGGGCACCGACGCGCGCCTAAGCGACCTGCGGCTCCGAGTCGAGTTCTACGTCGCCCATGTGTTCGGCCTCGGCGTCGGCTATCGTGATCTGCGATTGCGGATCGACGACCCCGGCGAGGGGCTCACGGACACGCAGAACAACGGCTTCCAGGGGTATCTGCTCTTCCGGTTCTGAACCCGCGCCGCCGCGGCCGTTCAGAAGCGGATCGACCCGCCCACGAAGACGCTGGTCCCGCCGAGGTCGAGCGATCCCGGATTGATCGTCGCGAACGCACCGCCCGGCGTCGCCTTCGCCCACGACTGCCGCGCTTCGAGGGTGATGTACCACTGGGGCGAGACCGGGAATTCGATGCCGAGCATCACGTGCGTCTCGAACTCGAGGCCGCTGGTCTGGAAGCGGTCGAAGACGATCGAGTTGTCGGTCGCGACGAAGTCGCCCACCTCTTCGTATTGGTAGTAGTCGAGACCGATTCCCGCTCCGAGGTATGGGACGGGCCGGCGCGCCCGGTAGCGGCCGTCGTGCCCGCTCTGCTTGTAACGTCCGCCGGGGAGCACGCGAATGTCCGCCGTCAGAGGCGAGATCGCCAACCGGGTGTCGTGGAGGATCGGGTTCCCGTTCACGTCCGGAATTCGATCAGCAGAGCGCTGGGTCTGCGAGTAGAAATCGATCGCGACGCCGAACTCGACGTAGTTGTTGATCGCCGCCGTGTAGCCGACGCCGCCGATCGCCCCGTTGAAGTCGCTGTGGTCGAGCGTGAACGCCTGCTCGTTGGCCTGCCAGAACGAACTGTCGCCGGACGGGAAGAACCCCCCGAGCCGGAAGGTGAAGGCCCCGTCCGTGCCGTGGCTCGCCGCTTCCGCCGGTGCGGCGAGAGCGAGAACCGTGACGACTGCGGCGGCCCAGAGGATCCGTTTCATGGCGTTGCCTCCTTGCGGCAGGATGCTCACGCCTTGAACGGAGTTCAACCGACGTGCCACGATCTCGACCCGCGAAAAGGGCCGAAAATCCGGGCCCTTTCAGCAGGCCCTGTCCCCGGATGGGGACGGCCTAGACCTCACGACCGGACAATACCGCCTCAGGGCCGCACGGTCACGTCCACCGGTTCCTCGAGCCGCAGGGTGAGCGGAGTCCCTGCGGGGAGCTCGACCTCTTTCCCTCTGGTCGCTGCGGCGGCGCCTGTTCCCGCTGCGGCGCCTACCACGGCCCCGATGATGGTCCCCTTCGTCTTGTCGTGTTTTCCGGAGACGAGATTTCCGAGCAGCGCGCCGCCGACCGTGGCGCCGGCGATCGTCCCCGCGTCCTTGGCGTCCTCGCTCTTCCCCTTGAAATGCACGCTGGCGTCGATCGGAACCGCGCCGCCGGCGTCGAGCGAAGAGAACTTGATCCCCAGGCTCGCGGTTCCGCCGATCTTCTTGAGCGGTATCGCTTCGGTGACGACGCCTGAGATGATCGAACCCTCCGGCACGACCGTCAAACCGTCGAGGGACACCGGCTTCACGACCTTCGCCCGCACCGCCTGGCCGACCTGACTCCCCTTGCTCGACGCGTCGTCGAGCAACTCCACGGCGAGCTCGGTCCCCTGGACCAGCGTCTTCACGATCGGCTGGGGCTTGGGAGCGGGCTTGGGCGCGGGCGCGCTCGCCGGTGCGGGCTTGTGAACCGGAGCCGGTGTCGAGGGCGCGGGTGTCGCCGGGGCCGCAGGCGCCGGGACCGCCGGGTTCGATGGCGCCGCGGCGCCCCCCGTCGGGGCGGCTTCGGCGGCGGGCTGCCCTGCCGCGTTTTGCTCGGCGGGACGGTTTCCGCCGCAGGCGGTCAGCACGATCGCGGCGATCGCGCCGAAGACGATCGAACGGAAGCGTAGGGGTGGCCGTGTGGTCATCGATTCTTCCTCTCGGGATGGGGGCCGGTGGACCCCGAAACGACCTCCGCGACTTCGAGCGCGGTCGCGATTCGACCGAACGGAGCGGAGATCTGGGCTCCTTGAACGTGTGGACGCAGCGCGACGAGCGCCTCTTGGGCGATGGCGACGCCTTCGGCGCGCGCTCGCTCCTTCGTGTCGGCGCGCCGCATGCGCTCGAGAATCTGGGGGGGGACGTTGACCCCCGGGACCTCGTTGTTCATGAACTCGGCGTTTCGGAACGAGGCCAACGGCCACACCCCCGCAATGAGCGGGATGCGGACGTGCCGGGTGCGCTCGAGGAACGACAGCAGGACGTCGACGTCGAAGACCGGCTGGGTGATGCAGAACAGGGCGCCGGCGTCCACCTTCCACTCGAAACGGGCGATCTCCCGGTCGAGATCGGGGGCCCCGGGGTTGACGCCGCACCCCGCGTAGAACGCGGTCGGCTCTCCGATCGCGTTCCCACCGACGTCCAGGCCCCGGTTCAACCGGGTCACCATGTTCATCAACCCGATGCTGTCCACGTCGAAGACCGCGGTGGCGTCGGGGTAATCGCCGAGCTTGGGAGGATCACCCGTGATGATCAGAACGTTGCGCAGGCCGAGTGCGTGGGCGCCCAGAAGGTCGGACTGCATCCCGAGGAGATTCCGGTCCCGGCAGCAGTAGTGGATGATCGTCTCGATCCCGATCTCACGCTCGACCCGGACGGCCATCGCCATCGGGCTCATCCGAGCCGTCGCCCGGGGCCCGTCGGGAACGTTGATCGCGTCGATGCCCGCGTCGTGGAGCTGGCGCGCCCCGGTCAAGGACTTCACAAGGTCGTGGCCGCGCGGGGGCAGCATCTCGACGCTCAGAACGAACCGGCCCTCGTCCACCGCGCGGGCGAGACGGGAGCGCTCCGCGACGGGAACCGGCGGGACTTCCGCGACCCCGGCCGCGCCGGGAGCGATCGCGCCGACCGCGACCGTCGTGCGCCGCGCGGGGGCGGCCGCGCGCACGGCGCGGCGGATCGCCTTGAGGTGCTCGGGAGTCGTGCCACAGCAGCCGCCGACAATCCGCGCCCCCGCCTCGATGAATCGCTTGGCGTAGACGGCCATGTACTCCGGGCTGCAGAGGTACAGGTTCCGATTGTCCACGGCGCGGGGCTTGCCGGCGTTCGGCTGCGCGACGATCGGGGCGGTCACGACCTTGGCGAGGTGGTCGATCGCGCCGAGCATCGCCGCCGGACCGACCGAGCAATTGACGCCGACCGCCTGCACGGGGAGCGATTGGAGCCGTGGTCCGAACACCTCGGGAGCGACCCCCTCGAGGCTGTTTCCGTCATCCTCCAGGGTCATCTGGGCGACGATCGGCTTGTCGGAGACCCGCCGGATCCCGGCGACCGCCGCCTCGATCTCGGCGATGTCGTAGAACGTCTCGACCGAAAAGAGATCGACGCCGCCCTCGAGGAGGCCCGCGGCCTGCTCGGCGAAGTGGTCGGCGGCGTCCTCGACCGACGTGGGCCCCCACGGCTCGATCCGCATGCCCAGAGGCCCGATCGCACCCGCGACCAGCCTGTCATCGCCGGCCGCCTCGCGCGCGACCAGGGCGCCCGCGCGGTTGATCTCGCGCACCTGGTCCCCCAGGCCGTGTCGGTCGAGCTTGGGGCGGTTCGCGCCGAAGGTGTTGGTCTCGATCACGTCGCAGCCGGCGGCGACGTATGCCCGGTGCACGCTCCCGACCAGGGCCGGGTTCGAGACGTTCAGCTCGTCGAAGCAGCGATTGAGGAAAACACCGAGATCGTACAGACGCGTGCCCATCGCGCCGTCGAAGACGACCACGCGCTCGGCGAGCATGTCCAGGAAGTCACGGGCCATCGAGGGAATCGTACCAGCCCCGAAAAGACGAAGGGCCGGCCCCGTGCGTCATGGACGGAGCCGGCCCCACGCCGAATCGGAATCGAGTCTTACTCGAGGACGCGCACGACCACGCGGCGGTTCTTCGCGCGGCCGTCCGGCGTGTTGTTGGCGGAGACCGGCTTCTCCTCGCCGTAGGAGATCACGTTCATCGCGTGGAGCGGGATCCCGCCCTTTTCCGCAAGGTAGTTGCGGACCGCTTCGGCGCGCATCTCGCCGAGGTGCCTGTTGTAATCGTCGCTGCCGATGTTATCGGTGTGTCCCTCGATCTCGAGGTAGACAGTCTTGTCGAGCGACTTCACCTTGCCGGCGAGATCGTCGAGAATCGCCTGGGCCTCGCCCGGGACCGAATCCTTGTCGAACGAGAACTTCACGCTGTCGTCGGACAGCGTCGTCGTCCA
>JBGQLU010000111.1:0-12120 GCA_041500265.1 Acidobacteriota bacterium
CGACGAGCGCCACGGCGGGGAGCTCGATCCCCGGATTCTCCAGGAACGGCGAGCGCACGTGCCCCTCGAGGTGATTGACCGCGATCAGCGGCAGCCCGCGTTGCCAGGCCATCGCCTTGGCCGCGCAGACCCCGACGAGGAGCGATCCCACGAGCCCCGGGCCCCGGGTCACCGCGATCGCATCGAGACCGTCGAGCGGCGTGGCCGCGCGCAGGAGCGCCTCCTCGACGACGGGGCCGATGCACTCGATGTGCCGGCGCGAGGCGAGCTCGGGGACGACCCCTCCGTACTTCGCGTGCACGTCGTCCTGCGATGCGACGACCGAGGAGAGGACGTGGCAACGGTCCTCCACGACCGCCGCCGCCGTCTCGTCGCACGAGCTTTCGATCGCGAGAATGCGCGCCATGACCCCGCATGGTGGCCGAAGCGCGGCGCCCGCCGCAAGGCGTCCGGGCCCTCCGTGCCTCCCGCGCGCCGCCGCCTATATTCGACCCGCGTGAGCGACCTCCACCTCGGGCTGCCCCGCCCGGTGTCCTCCGGCGCCGCGGCCTCCCTCGAGCCGGCGGCGTGGCGCGCCCTTTCGGCGGGAGGGGCGGCGGCGCTCGCCGTCTTCCTGGTCCCCTTCCCGCGGTTCGTCTTCCACACGCTGATCACGCTGGTCCACGAGCTCGGGCACGCCCTCGCGGCGTGGGCGTTCGCGATCCCGGCGATTCCGGCGTTCGACTTCGTCTACGGAGGCGGGATCACCGTCAGCCAGGGGAGGTCCACGGGGTTGATGATCCTCATCTACGGGGGGTTCGGCGCTCTGGCCTGGTATCTGCGCGGCAGGCGCGGAGCGCTCTTGGCACTGGGCGTCGGCGTCGTGGCCTACACGCTCTGCGCGTTCACGCCGCTCCACGAGGCGATCGAGGTCGCGGCGGGCCACGGCTCGGAGCTGGCCTTCGCCGGGATCTTCCTCTATCGCGCCATGGACGGGGCCGCGTGCCGCGTTCCCGCGGAGCGGCCGGCTTACGCTTTCTGCGCGATCTTCATTCTCCTGAGCGACGCGGCCTTCGCGGTGGGGCTTCTGACCAGCGCCTCCAAGGTGGCCGACTACGAGGAGGCGAAGGGCGGCGGCCACTGGATGGATTTCAGCCGGCTCGCGGGGGACTACCTTCACATCGACCTGCAGGCGGTCGTCTTCCTCTTCCTGCTCGCGACCGTGCTGGTGCCCTTTGCTTCGTACCTGGTCTACCGGAACAAGGCGGCCAGGGATTCCTCGTAGGGGGCACGCACGATCCCCCGCTCGGTGACGATCGCCGCCACGTAGCGCGCGGGCGTGACGTCGAACGCGGGATTCCTCACGCCGACCCCCTCGGGGGCGACGCGAACGCCGCCGAACGAGGTGACTTCGCCGGGATCGCGTTCCTCGATCGGGATCGCCTCGCCACCCGGACAGGCCAGATCGATCGTCGGAAGGGGGGCCGCGACGTAGAACGGCACGCCGTGCTCCTTCGCGAGCACCGCCACCGTGTACGTTCCGATCTTGTTGGCGACGTCGCCGTTCCTCGCGATCCGGTCGGCTCCCACGACGACGAGATCGATCTCGCCGCGCCGCATCATCGAGCCGGACATGCCGTCGGTGATCAACACCGTCTCGATCCCGTCCTCCATCAACTCCCACGCGGTCAGCCGGGCCCCTTGCAGGAAGGGCCGCGTCTCGCCGGCGACCACGCGGACCGTCTTGCCGGCGGCCACGGCGCCGCGAACGATACCGAGCGCGGTGCCGTAACCCGCCGTGGCCAGCCCCCCGGCGTTGCAATGCGTCAGGACGCACGCCCGCTCGGGGACCAGCGCGGCGCCATGAGCGCCGATCGCCCGGCACGCCGCGAGGTCCTCGTCGTGGATCGCCCGGCCCTCGCGCTCGAGCGATTCGGCCACGGCCGCGTTGCCGGCGCCTCGGGCCCTCGCCTCGCGAGCGGCGCCCGCCATCCGCTCGACCGCCCAGCGAAGGTTGACCGCCGTCGGGCGCGACGCCACGAGCACGCGGCCCGCGTGCTCGAGACGCCGGTCGAAGTCCTCGACGGAGAGCGAGGTCGAGCGCGTCGCCTCGACCGCCAGGCCGAAGGCCGCCGTGACGCCGATCGCGGGAGCCCCCCGCACCACCATCGCGCGGATCGCCTCGGCGGTCTCCTCCGCCGTCCTACAGGTCACGTAGACCGTCTCCCGCGGCAGCTTGCGCTGGTCGATGAGACGGGTTCCGGCCGGTACGCGCTCGACGGTTCGCACCATGCGGGATTTATACTGCGGAACGTGGCCGACGCTCCGAACAAGAAGTCTCCCGATCGCAGGGAAAGCTTTGAAACCTCGTCCGGGATCCCGGTCCGCCGCGTCTACGGCCGCGCGGACCGCGAAGGGAGCGACGACGCGCGCGATCTGGGGGAGCCCGGCGCGTTCCCGTTCACGCGCGGCGTCCAGGCGACGATGTACCGCACCCGCTTCTGGACGATGCGCCAGTACTCCGGGTTCGGGACGGCGCGGCAGACCAACGCGCGGTTCCGCTATCTCCTCGAGCAGGGGCAATCCGGGCTTTCGGTCGCCTTCGACCTTCCCACGCAGATGGGGTACGACTCCGACCACCCGATGGCGGCGGGCGAGGTCGGCAAGGTCGGCGTGGCGATCTCTTCTCTCGAGGACATGGACGAGCTTCTCTCCGGGATCCCCCTCGACCGGGTCTCGACCTCGATGACGATCAACGCGACGGCGTCGATCCTCCTCGCCCTGTACGTCGCGGTAGCCAAGCGGCGCGGGATCGACCCGAAGACGCTTTCGGGAACGATTCAGAACGACCTCTTGAAGGAATACGTCGCGCGCGGGACCTACATCTACCCTCCGCAGCCGTCTTTGAGGATCACGACCGACGTCTTCGCGTGGTGCGCCTCCGAGACGCCGAGGTGGAACACGATCTCGATCTCCGGCTATCACATGCGCGAGGCGGGTGCTACGGCCGTGCAGGAGGTCGCGTTCACCCTCGCCAACGCGATCGCCTACTGCGAGGCGGCGATCGCGAGGGGCCTTCCGTTCGCGAGCTTCGGCTCCCGGCTGTCGTTCTTCCTGAACGGCCACTCGAACTTCTTCGAGGAGGTGGCCAAGTTCCGGGCGGCGCGCCGGTTGTGGGCCCGGATCGTCCGCGAGCGCTTCGGGGTCCGGGACCCCGAGCTGGCCAAGCTCCGCTTCCACACGCAGACGGCGGGATCGACGCTGACGGCGCAGCAGCCCGAGGTCAACGTCGTGCGCACGGCCCTCCAGGCGCTGGCGGCCGTGCTCGGAGGCACCCAGTCGCTGCATACGAACTCGATGGACGAGGCGCTCGGACTTCCGACCGAGCCCGCCGCCCTCCTGGCGCTCCGGACGCAGCAGGTGATTGCGCACGAAACGGGCGTCGCGGACACCGTCGATCCGCTCGCCGGGTCGTACTTCGTCGAGAGCCTGACCGACGCGGTCGAAGCGGGCGCGCGCGAGTACATCGCGCGGATCGACGCGATGGGCGGAGCCGTGGCGGCGATCGAGCGCGGCTTCCAGCAGCGCGAGATCCACGAGGCGGCCTACCGATGGCAGAAGAAGGTGGAATCGGGGGACGCGGTCGTCGTCGGCGTCAACCGGTTCACCGACAGCGAAGCGGCGAAACTGCCCGTCTTGAAGGTCGACCCCTCCGCCGAAAGCGATCGGAGACAGAAGCTCGCGGCCCTGCGAGCGAAGCGGGATGCCGCGGCCGTGGCGGCGGCGCTCGCGCACGTGGAAGGCGCGGCCCGCTCGGGCGGGAACCTCATGCCGCCGATCCTCGAGGCGGTCACGGCGCTGGCCACCCTCGGCGAGATCTCGGACCGGCTGCGGGCCGTGTTCGGCACGCACCACGAGTCCTTCGCCTTCTAGGGGCGCCCCGCGGCTATACAATCCGCCGCGATGCCGCCGCTCGTCGCGATCGAGGGCCTGAGGGTCCAGTACGCCTCCGCGCGCGGGCCGGTTCGCGCGGTGGACGGCCTCGACCTGACGATCGAAAAGGGGACCACCTACGCCCTCGTGGGCGAATCGGGGTGCGGCAAGACCGCGACGGCCTATGCGATCTTGAGGATCGTCGAGCCCGGGAGAATCGTCGGCGGCCGGATCCTTTTCGGCGGACGGGATCTCGCCGCCCTTCCCGAGCGGGAGATGCGGAAGCTCCGCGGATCCGCGATCGGAATCGCCTTCCAGGAGGCCGGCGCGGCCCTGAACCCGGTGATGCGGATCGGCACGCAGGTCGGTGAGTCGCTGCGCATCCACAAGGGGATGGGACGAAGAGAGGCATGGGCCGAGGCCGTGCGTCTTCTGGGGGCGGTGTCGCTGCCGGACCCCGAGCGTCAGGCCAAGGCGTATCCGCACGAGCTCTCCGGCGGGATGAAGCAGCGGGTGATGCTCGCGATCGCGCTGTCGTGCCGCCCGGCGCTCCTGATCGCCGACGAGCCCACGAGCGCGCTCGACGTCACGATCCAAGCCCAGGTCCTGGAGCTGCTGGGCCGCCTCCGGACCGAATACGAGCTCACCGTCCTCTTGATCACCCACGACTTCGGCGTCGTCGCGGAGATCGCGGACCGGGTCGGCGTCATGTACTCGGGGCGGCTGGTCGAGGAGGCGCCGGTTCGCGAGCTCTTCGCCGACCCGAAGCACCCCTACACGAGGGCGCTGCTCGCGGCGATTCCCGAGGAGATTCCGGACGGCTCGGGGCGAAGGCGGCTGCGGGCGCTCCCGGGAGCGGTCCCCGATCCGACCGCCCCTCCGCCCGGCTGCCGCTTCCATCCACGTTGCCCGGACCGCTTCGCGCCGTGCGGCGCCGAGCCGCCGGCGACGCTTCCGATCGGTCCGGCGAGGACGGTCGCCTGTCACCTGCACGACCCGAGCCGCTCCGGCGCCCCCGCGGCGGCCCGGGGAAGCTCCCGATGAGCGGCGCTCCGCCGCTCGTCGAGGCCCGGGGGCTCCGCAAGTCGTTCGCGTCCCGGGCGGGGTTTCTTGGGCGGCCCGGCCCGGCCGTCCGCGCGGTCGACGGCGTCGACCTCGTGGTCCGCGAGCGCGAAACGCTCGGGCTCGTGGGCGAGTCGGGCTCGGGGAAATCGACGATCGGCCGCCTGTTGGTCCGGCTCATCGAGCCGGATGCGGGGACGGTCCTGTTCGACGGAACCGATCTCGTCGCCCTGGCGCCCGGGCCGCTCCGGCGCATGCGGCGCCACTTCCAGATCGTCTTCCAGGACCCTCAGGCGGCGCTGAACCCCCGCATGAAGATCGGCTCGCTGGTGCGGGAGCCGCTCGACATCCACCGGATCGGCGCCACGCGGGCGGAGCGGGTCGAGGCGGCGGCGCGCCTCTTGGAGGAGGTCGGGCTCGACCGGTCGGCGGCCGACAAGTACCCGCACGAGTTCTCTGGGGGGCAGCGCCAGCGGGTGGGGATCGCCCGCGCGATCGCCACCAATCCGCGGTTCGTCGTCGCCGACGAGCCGGTCTCCTCCCTCGACCCGTCCGTCCAGGCGCAGATCGTGAATCTCCTCGCGGACATGCAGGAGCGGCACGGGCTCGCCTACCTCTTGATCGCCCACGATCTCCGGCTCGTGCGCCACGTCGCCCAGCGCGTCGCGGTCATGTATCTGGGCCGGATCGTCGAGGAGGGCCCGACGGCGGAGTTGTACGGCCGGCCGCTCCACCCGTACACCCGGGCGCTCCTGGAATCGACGCCGCGGCGGGACCCTTCGGCGCCACACGCGAAAGTGCTCGCCGGCGAGCCCCCCTCCCCGACGGCGCCCCCGCCCGGCTGCCCGTTCCACCCGCGCTGCCCGATCGCCGAGGCGGTCTGCTCCCGGGAAGAGCCGCAACTCGAGGCGATCGGCGAGGGACGGCGGGTCGCCTGCCACCTGGCGGTGCGCTGAGGGGACTTTGGCCTGTCGGTCGCCCGCCGTTGTATCCTCCTGCGGTTCAAATTGAAACCGCTTACGGGGGTCGCGCGTAATAGGCGAGAGACGACGTATGCGGACGTGGCGGGGGCATGGCCTGAGGAGCACGGGCTCTTCCAAGCGGAGGAATGACGTGAAACCGAGTTACGTGATGTTGGTGTCCCTCGCGACCGTCGGAGCGCTCCTCGGGTCCTCGGTTCCGGCGGCGTCGGCGCAGGAAGGGGACGAGGTCCCGATGAGCCTCGGGGAGGCGCTCTCGAAGGCGCTGGATAACAATCTCGACCTCGCGATCGTCAAGAAAGATCCGGAGATCGCCGAGTACAACGTCACCTTCCAGAAAGCGGCGTTCGACCCGATCCTCGGGGCGTCGGCGGCCCACTCGGCGAGGCGCGACACGACGACCAACACGACGACCGTCATCAATCCGCCCGGGGCCCCGGTATCCACGTCAGAGGCGGCCCGGACGATCGACGACACCCTTAGCGCCAACGTCAATCAGCGGCTGAATTTCGGCGCCTCGTACAACGTGTCGGTCAACGGCTCGACCGCCCCGGGGAACTCCGGCGAGGTCTTCATCCCGACGTTTCCTATCCGCTACGCGTTCGACGCCAGCCGGCCGTACAGCTGGGGGTACGGGATCTCGTTCACGCTCCCGCTCCTGCGGGGGTTCGGCCGGACGGTGAACGAAGCGGCGCTCGTGACCGCGAAGCACTCGCTCAACATCAGCCACACCGATCTGGCGGGCCGCGCCGAGCTGACCGTTCAGGAGACGGAGAACGCCTACTGGGACCTCCTCGCGGCGAGGGCGGCGCAGAAAGTCGCGCAGCAGGCGCTGAGGCTGTCACAAGACCTCTACGATCTCAACAAGAAGAAGGTCGACGTCGGCACGCTCGCGCCGATCGAGATCACGCAGGCCGAAGCGAACGTCGCGTCGAACGTCGAGGGCACGATCCGGACGAAGCAGGCCGTGAAGAACGCGGAGGACGCGCTCCGCCGCCTGCTGGCGATTCCGGAGAACGATCCTCTCTGGAACAAGACGATCCTCCCGACGGAGGCGCCGAAGTCGGATTCCACGACCACCGATCAGGAGGCGGCGATCCAGACCGCCTACGAGCACCGTCCCGAGATCGCCGCGGCCAAAGAGAACATCGAGATCGCGAAGGTCAACGAGGCCGCCGCGAAGAACGGCGTGAAGCACGGGCTGGACCTGAAGGCGGACTGGAACCGGAATCACGCCGAATCCAGCACCACCTACAACTACTCCTTCCCCGCGCAACCGCCGTACAGCGTGGACACCGTCCAGCGTCGGTCCCCCGACTGGGCCGTCTCGCTCACGTATTCGTACCCCTTCGGCAACCGGGCGGCGAACTCGAGCTACGCGGTGGCGAAGATCAACACGGAGAAGACCCAGGTCGGGCTCGAGAGCGTGCTCCAGGACGTGCGGGTGGACGTCAGGAGGTCGGCGCGCGCGGTCGAATCCGGGTACGAGCGGGTCGTGGCCGGGCGGAAGAACGTCGAGCTCCAGCAGAAGAAGCTCGAGGCCGAGCAGAAGAAGTTCGAGAACGGCATGTCCACGTCGTTCGAAGTGTTCACCTTCCAGAACGACCTCACGAACGCGCAGCTCTCGTTGATCCAGGCCCTTCTCGATTACAACAAGTCCCTGGCCGACCTCGAGCGCGCGAAGGGCACGCTGCTCGAGGCCAAAGGGCTGAAGCTGGCCGAGGATGCCGGAAAGTAGGACGCCATGACGGAGACCGCCGCAACTCCCCCAACACCTTCGACGGGTCCCGAGCTCGGAACGCTCCAGCGTCTGACCGGCGTGTTCTTCTCGCCGGGGAAGACGTTCGAGTCGATCGCGAGATCTCCCGGATGGGACTGGCTGGTCCCCGTCGCCATCGTGATGGCGATGCTCCTGACGGCCGCGTTCGTGATCAATCCCAAGCTCGACACCGACGCCGCCGTGAAGCAGACGATGAAGAAGCTGGAGGAGAACCCGAACATCCCCGCCGACCAGCGCGCCAAGATGGAAGAGCGCGTGCGAGGACAGTACGAATCCGTGAAGTCGGGGAACGCGCGCTTCATCGCGCTCCCGTTCGTGGCGATCGCGCTCTTGTTCGTGGCGGGGGTCTATCACGGGGTCGCGGCGGCGTTCGGAGCGAAGACGCGCTACGTCACCGTCCTTGCGGGGTACGCGTGGGCTCAGATGCCCCAGATCCTGAAGGGGCTGATCGGCTTCGCCGTCGCCATTCCGCGTGACAGGATCGACCTGAAAGAGGCCGAGACGCTGGTGAAGTCGTCCGTGGGGGCGTTTCTCGATCCCCAGACGACCTCCGCGGCGGTTCGAGCGATGGCGACGAGCATCGATCTGTTCGAGATCTGGGGGATCGTCCTCGGCTCGATCATGTTGTCGCGCTGCACCCGGCTCTCGAAGAACACCGCGACGGTCACGGTCGTAGTGCTGTGGCTCATCTGGACCCTCGTCAAGGTGGGCGGGGCCGCCCTGGGCGCCGCGTTCGGCGGATAGCGGGACCCGTGAGCAATCTCCAGAAGATCCTGATCGGGACCGGCGCCGTGGTCCTGATTGGCGGCATCGTCGCCGCCTCGATCCTCTCCCGCCCGAAGACGAAGGGGGAGGAGGTCTACATGGCGAAAGCCGCCGTGAAGGACATCTCGTCGTTCGTCCAGGCGACCGGGCGGATCGAGGCGCGCACCAAGGTCAACGTCCAGTCGTCGGTCATCGGCGAGATCCGGCAGCTTCCGGTCAAGGAAGGCGGCGAGGTCAAGAAGGGCGATCTTCTCGTGCAGATCGATCCCGAGCGGTACCGGCAGGAGGTCGAGCGCCTCGAATCGGGAGTGCGGTCCCAGGCGATCGCGATCGAGCAGGCCGAGGTCTCGCTGGCCAACGCCGAGCGGCAGTACAAGCGCAACAAGACGCTCTTCGGCTCCAGCGGCCTCGTGTCGCAGCAAACGCTCGAGCAGAGCGAGCTCGACTTCCAGACGCGCTCGATCGACCTCAAGAACATGAAGGAGCAGACGGCGCAGGCCGAAGCGAGCCTCGCGAAGGCCCGCGACGATCTCTCGAAGACCACGATTCGGTCGCCGATCGACGGCACGGTCACCCAGCTGAACGCGGAAAAGGGAGAGATCACGCTGACCGGGACGATGAACAACCCGGGGACCGTGATCATGATCGTCTCCGACATGGGAGAGATCCTCGCGACCGTGGACGTGGACGAAACGCGGGTCACGCAGCTCGCGATCGGCCAGAAGGCGCGGATCGTCGTGGACGCCGTCGGGGAAGCGCATCCGTACACGGGCAAGATCGACGAGATCAGGGGCTCCGCCATCCAGCGTTCGGGCCAGCAGTCGAAGGTGTTCGAGGTGAAGATCGAGCTCGACACGGTCGATGCGAAGCTCCGTCCCGGGATGACCGCCAAGGCTCGCATCGAAACCGAGCGCGCGGACCACGCAGTGGCGATTCCGATCCAGGCGGTGATGATCCGCCCGGAGAAGGAGATCATCGCCGCGGCCAAGGGCGACGCGAAGGACGCCCCGAAGGACGATGCCAAGGGCCCCGCGAAGGACGCGGCGAAGCCCGCCCCCGCGGCACCCGGCGTTTCCGGCAAGACCGACGAGACGAAGGAATGCGTCTTCGTCGTCGAGAGCGGAAAGGCCCGCCTGCGCGCGGTGAAGTCGGGGATCGGCGACGAGACCACGGTCGCCATCCTCACGGGAATCAAGGACGGCGAAACGGTCGTCATCGGCCCCTATCGGTCCCTCCGCGACCTGAAGGACGGGGACGCGGTCAAGGAGAAGACGGGCGAGGACAGCAGCGGCCCGAAGATCGTGATCAAGGAGTCGGACAAATGAGCGCCCTGATCGATATCAAGGACGTCACCAAGAGCTACGAGATGGGGGTCGAAACCCAGGTCAAGGCCCTCGACGGGGTGTCGATCGCGATCGAGCAGGGGGACTACGTGGCCGTGATGGGTCCCTCGGGCTCCGGGAAGTCGACGCTGATGAACCTCATCGGCTGCCTCGACACGCCGTCCACCGGCTCCTACACGCTGAAGGGGCGCGAGATCTCGTCGATGAACGACGACGAGCTGGCGCAGATCCGCAACAAGGAGATCGGCTTCATCTTCCAGACGTTTAACCTGCTCCCGCGCGCCGACGCCGTCCAGAACGTCGAGCTGCCTCTCGTCTACGCGGGCATCTCACGCAAGGAGCGGAAGCACAAGGCCGAGCAGGCCTTGGACGCGGTCGGCCTGGGCTCGCGCAAGCATCACCGCCCCAACGAAATGTCGGGCGGTCAACGGCAGCGCGTGGCGATCGCCAGGGCGCTCGTCAACAACCCCTCGATCCTCCTCGCCGACGAGCCGACGGGCAACCTCGATTCGAAGACCGGCGAGGAGATCCTGGCGCTCATGGACGACCTCCACCGGAACGGCAACACGATCATCCTCGTGACTCACGAGGACGATCTTGCGCAGCACGCCTGGCGCGTGGTCCGTCTCAAGGACGGTCAGATCGTCAGCGACGTTCGAAACCGTCCGATGAGCGACTAGACGGTGGTCCTCGAAAACCTCTTCATGGCCCTGAAGGCGATCTGGGCCAACAAGATGAGGTCGATGCTGACGACGCTCGGCATCGTCATCGGAACGGCCGCCGTCATCGCGGTGGTCTCGATCGTCCAGGGGTTCAGCCAGGTCATCACGAACGAGGTCCAGAACCTCGGCTCGAACACGATCATCGTCGAGCCGTTCCGGCCGCCGGGGAAGGAAGGGGAAAAGCTCGGGAAGATCACGATGACGTGGGACGACGGCCAGGCCGTGATGCGCACGTGTCCATCCGTCACCGTCGCGACCCCGATCGTCCAGCAGTTCGGCGAAATCAAGTTCGCCGACGAGTCCTCGCAGTACCCGATCTTGGGTGTTCAGCCCGTGTTCCAGGATGTCCGTAATTACTACGTGGAGAGGGGAAGGTTCTTCGGCACTCTCGACGAATCCGGGCGCACCGACACGTGCGTCATCGGTCACGGGGTTCTCAACGAGCTCAAGTTGCCCAAGAACCCGATCGGGCGGGACATCCTGGTCGGAGGACGGGCGTTCCGGATCGTCGGCGTGATGGAGCCGAAGGGCGAGCTGCTGGGGCAGGAGCTCGATAAGTTCGTGCTCATTCCCTACGCCACGGCGATCGGGATGTGGGGGCACGAGGTGGCCGACAACACCGCGTTTCTCGTCCGCGCCCGCACTCCCGAATTGGTGGATCAGGCGGCGGACGAGATCGAGAACACGCTGCGGGTCCGCCACCGGCTGCGCCCCGAACAGCCGAGCGATTTCAAGGTCTCGACGCAGAAGGAGTTCCTCAAGACCATCAACAAGATCGCCAACGGCGTGACCTACGTGGTCGCCGGCGTGGTGTCGATCGCGCTGCTCGTCGGCGGGATCGGCATCATGAACATCATGCTGGTCTCGGTGACCGAGCGGACCCGGGAAATAGGGCTCCGGAAGGCGGTCGGCGCCCGCCGTAGCCACATCCTGGCGCAGTTCGTCATCGAGGCGGTGACGCTGGCGCTGGTGGGCGGGATCTTCGGGATCGCCATGGGGATCGGGGTCGGGGCGATCGCCGCCCAACTCATTCCGAACTGGCCCGGGTTCTTCGTTCCGCCGTGGGCGCTGGCGCTGTCGTTCGGGTTCTCCTCGGCCGTCGGGCTGTTCTTCGGGATCTACCCGGCCGCGAAGGCCTCCCGCCTGGACCCGATCGAATCGCTCCGGTACGAGTAGAGCCGGCTCCGCCCCTGGTCTATGCTGGGGGCGATGTTCGGCGATCTCGCTCGAATCTACGCACAGGGCGGCCCGGTCATGCACCCGATCACGCTGCTGAGCGTGATCGCGCTCGCGGTCGTCGTCTACAAGCTGATCCAGTTCCGCTCGCTGCAGGTCGACGCGCGCGGGTTGCTGTCCGGGGTCCGCCAGGAGCTCCTGAACGGACGGGTCAAGGAGGCGGCCGAGCTGTGCGAGCTCCGGCGCGGCCCGACGGCGGCGGTGCTGAACGCCGGAATCCTCAAGATCGGAGCCCCCCGCGAGGAGGTCCAATCGGCGATGGAGGCCACGGCCCTTTACGAGCTCGCGCAGCTCGAGGGGAAGCTCGGCCTCCTGGCGAC
>JBGQLU010000112.1:0-11477 GCA_041500265.1 Acidobacteriota bacterium
GATTCCCGACGTTCCGGTCGACCGCGGTCGGTCTACCGTCGTGCTCGACCTGAGCTCCGAGCTGTCGGCGGCACAGCTTCCCGCGACGATCGACATCCGCGACGACCGCGGACGGATCGTCTATCGCGCGGAGAGTCTCCGGTACTCCGGTGCGACGCGCGGGCTCTTCACGATCGTCGTGCCGTCATCCGCACTTCCTCCCGGCTCCTACGTGGCGCTCCTGCGCCCGGGCGCGCCCGGCGGCGGACCACCGACCGAGTTCCCCTTCCGGATCGTCGTCGCGACGCCGTAGCCGGGTACCGAGCGGACTCCAGGTCCGCAGAGGGCTCCCACTCGTCGTCGAACCTTGGCGCCCCCCGTCCGACTCACCTTGTGGGGCGAAAAGTTCGGGGTTCACCGGACCCTCCCGATGATGAGCTTCCAATGCGCTCACACGGTGGCTCGCGCTGGGAGCCTACGAACGTGTGCGATCGCGAGGACGGGAAGATGAATCTCCGCCAGCAGTGCGGCGCGTCGACGCTGATGTTCGACCCCACGCAAACGAATCGGCTGTATTACCTGGTCCAGCGACCCTACTGCGCCGTGAATGACCCCGAGCCCGTCAACAACCTCGGGTCGAACGATGCGGAATCGTGCCCCCCGCTCGGCGGACGACGGTGAGCGGACCGTCGCAGGTCGAGACGCTGGAGCACATCTTCCGAAAGGAAGCACTCGAACGCCGCGGTTTGCGAACGACGGCGCAGAGTGTCCCGCTGCGTCTGTCGACGCGTCGGCTTCGGCTGGCGACGTGGGCGCTCGTCGGCGCCGTGGCAGTCGGACTCGCGCTGGCCGCTCTGCTCGCGGCCTCTCTGTCCTCGACCCACGGATCCTCGGGCACCGCGGTGGAGGGGAGCCGGTGAGCCGGCCTCGATCCTCCTCCGCCGACGCCATCGCACGTACCGGCGCCCGCGAGGGCGGTGATCCGCGCCGGAGTCCGTTCGCCCTTCTCGGCATGCTCGGGCGACACCGCCCGATTCCCTTCGTCCAGCAGCTCACCCCGACCGAGTGCGGCCTCGCCTGCCTCGCCATGGTCCTGCGCTATCACGGCAAGGACGTGGGGATCGACCAGCTCCGCGCTTCAGGAGGGCCCGGACGCGACGGGCTGACGGCGTTCAACCTCCTCGACCTCGCCCGCGATCATGGTCTAGGAGGGCGCGGGATCCGCGTCGAAATGGAAGACCTCGACGTGCTGGATGCGGGCTCCATCCTCCATTGGGATTTCAAGCACTTCGTCGTCTTCGAGGCGTTGGCGCGTGGCGGGGTCCGAATCGTGGATCCCGCCTTCGGCCGCCGGTTCGTTCCGCTCAAGGAGTTCCGCACGAGCTTCACGGGGGTCGTGCTGGCGCTCGAGCCGGAGTCGGAATTCCGGCCGGACGGCGGGCGCCGCGGCGGCACCATGCGCTTCGCGAAGGAGATCCTCGCCCAGCGAGGCGTCCTCCTTCACATCGTCGTCGCGACCGCCCTGGTCCAGCTCTTCGCGCTCACCGTGCCGCTGCTGACGGGGCTCCTCGTGGATCGGGTGATTCCCGGTCGCGACCTGAGGTTGCTGCCGATCCTCACCGCAGGGTTCGCGGTGGTGGCTTCGTTCTCGCTCCTGTCGGTCTACCTGCGTTCCCGGCTGCTTCTCCACCTGAGGACGGTCCTCGACAGCAGGCTCGCGACGGGCTTCATGAGTCACCTCGTCGAGCTGCCCTACGCGTTCTTCCAGCGACGGTCGGCGGGCGACCTGATGATGCGGCTCGACAGCAACTCCATCGTCCGCGAGATCCTCAGCTCGGCGACGCTCTCGGGTGTGCTCGACGGCGTGATGGTCACTTCCTATCTGCTGCTGGTGATGCTCGCGAGTCCCGCCCTCGCGCTCTTCGTCCTCGCACTCGGGCTCCTTCGCCTCGCGGTGTTCGCGCTCACACGGCGAAAGCAGAGGGGTCTCCTGGCCTCCTACCTCGAGACCCAGTCGAACCTCCGGGGTTACGAGGTCCAGATGCTCGCGGGCATCGAGACGCTCAAGGCCAGCGGGACGGAGCTCCGGGCGGTCGAACGCTGGACGGACCTCTTCGTGAGGGTGATGAACGCGAGCCTCGAACAGGGGCGTCTCACCTCCCTCGTCGAGTCCTTGACGAGCGCGCTTTCGGTCTTCTCTCCGGTCGCCGTCCTCCTCTACGGCTCCCATCTCGTGCTGAACGGCGACCTCACGCTCGGCCGCATGCTCGCCTCGTCGGCGCTCGCGGTCGGCTTCCTGGGACCGCTCACCTCCCTGGTCGCGTCGGCCGGCCAGCTTCAGCTCGTCGGCAGCTACATGGAGCGGATCGAGGATGTCCTCGACACGCCTCCCGAGCAGGACCGCGCCGCTCGCCACCGCCCCGCGTCACTCGCCGGAGCCATCCAGGTGGACGGCGTCACGTTCCGCTACGCGGAAGGCGCCCCCTGCGTCCTGAACGACGTCTCGCTCCACGTCGAGCCGGGACAGATGCTCGCGATCGTCGGGCGATCGGGGTCCGGGAAATCGACGCTGGCCCGGCTGATGCTGGGACTGTACCGCCCGAGCTCGGGGCGCGTCCTCTTCGACGGCGTGGACCTGGACGGCCTCGACCTCCGCCACGTTCGGGGCCAGGTCGGCGTCGTTCCCCAAAGGGCGTTCCTCTTCGGCTCGTCGATCCGGGAAAACGTGGCGCTCGCCGATCCCGGACTCACGCACGACGACGTCGTCCGTGCGGCGATGCTCGCTGAAATCCACGACGCGATCGAAGCGATGCCCCTCGGCTACGACACGCCCATCAGCGACGGCGGCGCGTCTCTCTCCGGGGGCGAGCGCCAGCGCATTGCCCTCGCGCGGGCTCTCGTCCGACGCCCCGCGATCCTGCTGCTCGACGAAGCGACCAGCGAGCTCGACGCGGTCACCGAAAGGGAGATCCACGACAAGTTGTCCCGCATGAAGTGCACGCGGATCGTCATCGCCCACCGCCTGAGCACGATCGTGCGGGCCGACCGCATCGTCGTTCTCGAAGACGGGCTCGTTCGCGAGCAGGGCCGACACGACGAGCTGATCGCGCGAGGGGGGCTCTACGCCTGCATGGTGGCATGCCAGACGGTGGCGACGGGAGTCGACGAGCGGACGGGGATATCCATGTGAGTTGACCGTCGGTGCGCTCGTGCGGGGCATGGTGCTCCGTCGGGGGCCCGACTTGATCGGAGGTAGTAGCGATGAATCCGAAATTCAGCAAGAAACTGATTCTGAGCCGTGAGACCGTTCGTGAGCTGACCGATTCCCAGCTCGGGTTCGCAGCCGGCGGAAGCTCGGACGACGGCTGCCCGCTCAGCCAGAATTGCCACTTTAGCCGTCCCACCTGGATCTGCAACACGATCCAGAACTGCTACAACTGATGACTCGGAGTTGACGTTCCCGGGGGTACGGGCACCTGGGGCCCGTACCCCCAACGCGGGAGGGCCACGTTGCTTGGAAGCGCCTTGACGTCCTGGATTCCGATTCTGGACGGACACGAAGCCGCGCTCGCCTGGGAAGCGATCGAGAGCCTGGCCTGCGCGCTCGAGAATCCCCGCGCATTCGGGGGTGCTGAGCACGCCCTCGGGGACGGACTCCCGGGCCCCGCCCTGTTCTTCGCCTACCTCGCGATGGCGACGGGAGACGACCGCGCACGGCGACGTTCCGTCGAGCTCATCGACCGGGCGATCGATCGGATCGCCTCCGACATGAGCGATATCACGCTGATGGGGGGGTTCACGGGCGTGGCCTGGACCGTCGAGCACCTTCAGGGCAGGGCCTCCGAGCCTTCGGAAGAGGATCTGAACGAGCAAGTCGACGAGGTCATTCTCGATGCCCTCGCGAGAGTTCCCGCCGGCGCGTGGCCCAGCGGGCACGAGCTGATGTATGGCGTCACAGGGTTGGGCGTCTACGCGCTCGAGCGTTTGCCTCGCGCCTCCGCGAGGGAGATTCTCGACCGGGTGGTCGAGCGGCTCGACGGGCTGGCCGAACGGAACGAGGAGGGGCTCACCTGGTCGTCACGTTCGAGTCGACTCCCCGAGAATCTGCGCAAGTCGTTTGCGGACGTCTATTACAGCCTTGGCGTCGCTCACGGCCCTCCGGGGGTCATCGGATTTCTGGGGATGGCTCATGCCGCGGGAATCGAGAACGATCGAACTCGCTCGTTGATCCTGGACGCCTCGCGATGGCTCCTCGCTCGGCGAATCCCCCATGCCCGCGGTTCCCGGTTCGCGAGCTTTCACCCTCGGCCGGATGAGACGCCGGCGCGGTCGTCGTGGTGCTACGGGAACCCCGGGATCCCCGTCTGCCTCTTGATCGCCGCGCACGCCCTGCGGAACGAGAACCTCCGAGCAGCGGCGCACGAGCTCGCACTGGAGACCGTGCGTCGGCCCCACGAGGAGTCCGGGGTCGTCGATCCCGGGTTGTGCCACGGCGCCGCCGGTCTCGGGCACCTGCTGAACAGGGCGTATCAGGCCACCGGGGACGACCCGTTCCGTGAGGGGGCGCGCTTCTGGATCAACCACGCTCTCGGGATGCGACGTTCAGGTGAGGGACTGGCAGGTTTCCTCGCTCTGCGGAGCGATCCCGGGGACACCGAGCCGGTCTACAAGTCCGATCCAGGCCTTCTGACCGGCGCGAGCGGGATCGGCCTCGCGCTCCTCGCGTCCGTATCGCAGGTGGAACCGGCGTGGGATCGGGTGCTTCTGGCCTCGCTGCCTCCCAGGGCGGATTGAGCCGAAGCGAGCGATGAGCCGAGAGACCGGGCCGATTCCGGAGCTCCCCGTCGCGTCCGGTTTCTTCGCCTGGCGCACGCCTTCGCTGCCGTTCGACGCACTGCTTGACTGGTCGCGGAACCTGCGCGGCCCGGTCTGCCCCGATGACCCGCTTCGTCTCGCCGAGAGCCTTGCTTCCGATAGCGTGCTGCTCCGCGAGCGTTTGCGGGGACTGCTCGACAGGCCCGACGTGCGCGAGGCCCTGTTCGTCGCTTCGCCCAGCCTCGAACAGCGGATCGAAAAGTGGTCGCGGGATCCTTGCTGCGCCGAGGGGCGGGACATCGAGTGCGCCCTCGTGCGGTACGTCCAGCGGATGGCGGCGCGGGCCACGCCTTTCGGTCTCTTCGCGGGCTGTTCCGTCGGACGCATCGAGACTTCGACACGGCTGCGTCTCGAGGGTGCAGGATGTTACCGCAAGCACAGCCGACTCGACGCCGACTACCTCTCCTCGCTCGTCGACCAGCTGATCGCCGCACCGGAAACGAGAGCTCCGTTTCGCTACCGACCGAACAGCAGCTTGTACAGGACCGCGGGGCGCATCCGATATGCCGAGGAGCGCCTGGCTGGCGGCGGCCGCTCCTATCACCTGGTGGCGGTCGACGCGACCGAGTACCTCGAGGCGGTGCTCGAGCGATCGCAGGATGGCGCCACATCGCGCGAGCTCGCTGAGGTGATCGTCCGCGTCCGGCCCGACGTGACTCTCCAGGAAGCGGAGGCGTTCGTCGGGGAGTTGATCGACACCAGGCTCCTGATCTCGGAGCTGTCGTTGCCCGTCACGGGACCCGATCCGATCGAAGCCCTGATCGCCGAGACGGGGCGCCATGAGGCGACGCGCGAGACTGCGGCGCGGTTGACAGAAGCGCGGACGATACTCCGTGAGCTGGATGCCGCGGGGCCCGGAGCGGATCTCGAGCGCTATCGCGGGCTGGCGCAGATCCTCGAGTCGCTGCCCGCGCGCGTCGATCCGTCGAGGCTCGTCCAGGTCGACCTCCTCAAGCCCGACGCCGCGGCTGGGCTCGGGAGCGACGTCCTGTCGGAGATCCAGAGCGCGATCCAGATCTTGCGACGCATCGCCACGCCCCCTGCCGAGCGGGAGCTGGCGCGCTTCCGTCAGGAGTTCACCGCTCGCTACGACGCGCGCGAGGTCCCTCTCGTCGAGGCTCTGGACGACGAGGTGGGTGTGGGGTTCGGAGACGGGGGGAGCTCCGAAGCCGAGCCCCTACTCGCCGACCTGACGATCGCCTCTCCGCGCGCGGAAAGCGACGGCCCACGATGGGACGAGCGAACCTCACACCTGCTCGCGAAGCTCACGCGCGCGTCCGAACGGGGGGAGATGGAGGTCCACCTCGAGAAGGAGGATCTCGAACGACTCTCGCACGCTCAGCCGGGAACACTCCCCGCTGCGTTCTGCGTCTCGGTGTGCGTCGCGGCCGCCTCCGAAGAGTCCCTCGATCGCGGGGAGTTCCGCGTCCTTTTCAATGGGCTCCACGGCCCGTCCGGAGCGCGCTTGCTCGGTCGCTTCTGCCACGCCGACGCGGTATTGCGCGAAAGCGTCACGGCGCACCTTCGTGCGGAAGAGGAGTGCGCCCCTGGCGCGATCTTCGCCGAAATCGTTCATCTTCCCGAGGGCAGGCTGGGAAACGTCATCTTCCGACCCCCGTTGCGCGAGCACGAAATCCCCTTCCTCGGCCGGTCGGGCGTCGCACCGGAACGGCAGATCCCTGTCACCGACCTCTTCGTGTCCGTCGCGGAAGGACGCATCGTGCTGCGATCGCGTCGATTGGGACGCGAAGTGATACCCCGACTGACGAGCGCGCACAATTTCGTCCGGCGCAGCCTGCCGCTGTATCGCTTCCTGTGCAGCCTGCAGTCGCAAGGGGTCGTGGCGGCGCTGGGATGGTCCTGGGGACCGCTTGAGAACGCTTCCTTCCTCCCGCGAGTCCGCTGCGGGAGACTGGTCCTGTCCCGCGCCCGCTGGCGCGTTCCTGCGGAAGAACTGAAGGCTCTGGGCAAGGAGTCCGATTCCGACCGATTTCTCCGAGTGCGCCGATGGCGCGTGCAGTGGAAGCTCCCGCGGTTCGTCCTGCTCAGTGACGGGGACAACGAGCTGCCGGTGGACGTCGAGAATGTCCTCAGCATCGACGCCTTCGCGGACGTCGTGAAGAATCGAGCGAGCGCGATCCTCACCGAGATGTTCCCCCCGCCCGACGAGCTGTGCGCCTCCGGCCCCGAGGGGCGTTTCGTCCACGAGCTGGTCGTCCCGTTCGTCGCGCCCGCGTCCGACGCGCGCAACGACGCCGGTCCGCGCCCATCCGACCGCCCCGCCCCGGCGCTGCGCCGCTCCTTCGCGCCCGGATCGGAATGGCTTTACGCGAAGCTCTTCACCGGAACGTCCACGGCGGATCGCCTCCTGACGGAATGCGTCGGCCCCGTCGTTCGGCAGGCCATGCAGACCGGCGCCGCGGACCGCTGGTTCTTCATCCGTTACGGCGATCCGGATTGGCATCTCCGGCTTCGCCTACACGGCACCCCGGCGCGGCTTTCTGGCGAGGTCCTTCCCGCCCTGCACGCCGCGCTCGAGTCGCGGTTCGGAGACGGGCAGCTCTGGCGGCTCCAGCTCGATACGTACGAGCGCGAGGCCGAGCGCTACGGGGGTCCGGAGGGGATACTCGTGGCCGAGGAGCTGTTCCACGCGGACAGCGAAACCGTGCTCGAGTTGGTGGGGCTGCTCGGCGGGGATGAGGGGGCGGTGGCGCGGTGGCGCCTGGCGCTCTGGGGGATCGATCTCCTGCTGGACGACCTGGGTTTCGATCTCGCGCGGAAGCTGCTCTGGGCGAGGCAGAGAAGGGACAGCTTCGGACTCGAGTTCGGCGTGGACAGGCCCAAGAGAGTCCGCCTCGGAAACAGGTTCAGGCAGGAGAGAGCGGCGCTGGAGGAGCTCTTCCGCGCGGGCGAGGTACCCGGAGGCGGCAACCACGAGTTGGCTCCTGGGCTCACGGTCCTGCGCGCTGGATCCGGCTCGATGGCGCCGGTCGCGGAGCGCCTGTGCGCACTCTCGGGTTCTGGCCGCCTCACCGTCTCGATGGACGACATGGCCGCCAGCCTCGCGCACATGCGCGTCAACCGCCTGCTTCGTTCGGCTCACCGGGCCCAGGAGGCGGTCCTCTACGACTTTCTCGAGCGGATCTACGATGGCCGGGCCGCGCGACAGAGGGCGGCGCGGCCGGCGCCTGCTGCCTATGCCTAGGGCGGGCTCGTTCCTCCGGCTCGCGATAAAGCGCGGAACGGCGTCGAGACGGCCGACTTCTCGGCCGCGGAGACCGGTACGCTGGCTCAGTCTCTCGCGATCCCCAAGTTCAACGGAGCCATGACGAGCGTTACATTCGGTGCTTCGGAGTTCGCCTGGATCAACCGCGCGGGATTGACGCAGTTCCGGTTGCAATTCTCTTCGTTGAACAACGGAAACAGCACCGCCGACCAGTTCAAGATCTGTTCAGGGTTCGCGTTCGACTCCGCCCCCCAACTCACCGTGGTGTACTCGGCTCCTTAGACCTGGTCCGACGACGCGCGCGCGATGCCGGGGATCGCCACTTGCGATCCCCGGCATCTTTTTCTGGCTCGGCTCCCCGGATACCGCCTCGCTGCGAAAGAGGGGAGTGTCCCCTTCCTCATGACAGGCGGCGGTCATCGATGTAGGCTGAGCGCGCTTCGCGCGCCTATTGCTGAAGGCGGCCGCTCCGCTCCCGCGTCGCGGCCGTGCGACGGCGATTCCCGCCGCCTCCACCATCCGGTCCCACCTCCTCGAGCGAAGTCGTCCGTTGACTTACTCAGTCAACGGCGTATAGTCGAGGTATGGATTGCGAATCGAGTGGGACCCGGCCAAGAGCTCCGCGAATGAAGCCAAGCACGGCGTCCGATTCGAAGACGCGGCGGAGCGTCTCGCGAGCGCAACTGGCTATCTCGGGATCTACGATCAGAATCATTCGGAGAATGAGGATCGCTTCATCGCGATCGGACCGGTTGCCGGCACACTCGCGGTGGTGATCTATGTGGAGCCTGCCGACGACGTGCTGAGAATCATCAGCGCTCGACCGGCCACCAGGGCGGAGCGAGGTATGTATGAAGACCATACGAAAGCGCGTTTCCGTGGATGAGATTCCAGAGCTGACGGAACGAGATTTCGCTCGTGCCATTCCGAGCAAGCAGCGCGAGCGCATCCTCAGAGGGCGCATCGAGGGCGGCGACGACATCGTTGCCCTCCGTCGGTTCACCGGCCTGACGCAGGAAGAATTCGCGAGGGCGCTCGCGATCAGCGTTCACACCCTGCGAAACTGGGAGCAGGGGCGGCGAACCCCCGAGGGGCCCGCGCTCGCGTTGCTCAGAATCGCGGCGAGGCATCCAAGGGTGCTCCGCGAGAATCTGGCGGTCCTTGCGTAGCCGGCCGGCGACTCGGAGCCGGCTTCCAATCGTGGTGGCGTCTGAACCGAACGAGAGGGCGTCGCCCCGCGCGAAGCGCGGTCATCGCGTGGGAGTCCGTTCGACGTGTGAGGACGCCATCGCGGCTCGAAAGAGTCGTTCGCCGGAAGGAAGCTCGATGCGCTCGGGAGGCGGGAACGCAGGCTCGGACATGAACCGGACCGAGGGGCCCCACAGCTCCCCTCGGCGCCATTCCGACAGCGCGGTTCGCAGATTGTCCGTCGCGTTGGGCTCGATGCCCACGAGGAATCGGCTGCCTGCGTCACCGGAGATCCCCAGGCCGTAGACGAGGTTTCGTGCCGACCAGAGGTTGACGATTTCATCCGTTTGAAATTGATGCTCGAGGAAGTCGAGCGCCGCGGGGGTGGCAGCTCGACCGAGAACATGAGTCTTCCACAGGCAGGCGCGGCCGGAGCGCTGCCACGTTGCGATCAGAATCGGAACGGCCTCCGACGGATGCTGCACGAGCACCTGGGCGATGGAGTCGGTCAACCCTAGCGGCGCTTCATTGTCGACGGCCTCCTCCAGGAACGAGACAAGCCCTGCCCAGTCTCGGCTGTCCTCGAGGCCCCGAAGCCTCATCCATTCGCGGAGATCCCTGGACGGGCGAGCCCGTTCGCGAGTCCGATCGTCCGTGTACGACTTCCAGCTCGGCCTGGCATCGTCGACCAGGTCCGCGAAACGGCTGAGCTCGGGTCGCCCTCCGTTCGCGTCGTAGATCCGCTCCAGCCGAGCCGCGATGACTCCGCTGGCCTCGGATGTCGCCAGACTTGTCCCATACGCCGCGTACAACGCCAAGGCATCCCAAGTTCGGCGCAAAGCGTCGAGACAGGCGCCTTGCCACAGGGCATCGAGAAGGAGGCTGGACCTGGCGCCGCTCCCGCAGTAGTCGGGTGCCCAAGGTTTCGATCGGAAGAGCTCGAGCGCTCCGCCGTAGTCCCCACGCGTAAATCGAATCTCCCCCAGCTCCTGCTGTGCGCGGCGTCGCGACCAACGCACGAGGTCGCCTTGACGTCGCGCCTCGCAAGTCCGCAGTTGCGGCGTTCTTGGCTCGCCGAGCGCAACCACGTGCTCGAGGAGTTTCTCCGCGTCCGCATCGAGACCCGCCTTCCGTAGCTGGGCCGCTTCGGCGAGCCAGGCATCGGCAGTCTTGGCTTTCTGCTGCAAGCTCCGCGCGCACACCACTCCTGTCGCGAGGAAGAGGACGGCGCCCAGCCAAATGCGTGACGTCATGTGCTGTTGGACAGAGCTTAAGCGGAGAGTTCCGTGCGCGTCAGCGTGGGTCGAGCAGACGCTGCGCGCTTGCCGCAAAGTCGCGCGCCGCGCGCGAGCGCCATGCAGAAGGTCGATGTTCGTCGAAGCCGTCTCCATAGTGTCTCTGAGACTGCGGTGGACTCCAGGGGACTGTTGGGGACCCCGACGGGTCGAAGGGGCAACCGATTCGGCGGAGAATCGAGTCCCGCAACGAAAGTCGCGCGCCATCGCTCTCTTCTCAAAACCCCGGACGCGGGTTCGATTCCCGCCGCCTCGACAAAACTCGTTGAAAACAAAGGAGTGGGCGCGCTCTTGGCGTCCGTCTCCACGATGTCTCCGCACTCCGGAATGCTGCGCCGCACCCCATCAACCGCGTTGACTCTCCAGGACTGAAACGCTCACGGCAAGGTTGGATACAGAGATGACTCTGCGACGACAGCGCTGAGCTCGAGGGTCCAGTACTTCGGCTGTCGTATGCCGCACGGCGGTTGTTCCCGAGAAGAGAAAACGCAGCCTGCCCGCAGCCTCCCCTTGCACGCCGCCCCTTGCAGCGTATACTGAACCTTATGGTTCAGTATAAGCAAGCCCGACTCGGTGATTCGTTTGCCGCGCTCTCGGATGCCACCCGACGCGGCGTTCTGGAGCAGCTCGGACGTTCCGACGCTTCGATCACGGACCTTGCCGAGAAGTTCCACATGACCCTCACGGGCATGAAGAAGCACGTCGGCGTCCTGGAGCAGTCCGGGCTCGTCACCACGGAGAAGCTCGGGCGCGTGCGGACCTGCAAGCTCGGCCCGCGCCGATTGGAGGAAGAGACGGCATGGCTCGAGAGGTACCGCCAGCTCTGGGACGCACGCTTCGACGAGTTGGACAAGGTTGTCGAGGAATTGAAACGGAAGGAGAAGGTCGATGGACGCAAGAAGAGAGAGTGAGGC
>JBGQLU010000113.1:0-11474 GCA_041500265.1 Acidobacteriota bacterium
GGCCTGGCCGGCGTTTGCGATAACCACCAGCGCTTGTGCTTCGCCCTGGCCCTGTGGAACGGCCGCGATCCGATTTTGAAGGAGCGCCTGTTCGGCCTGAACGGAAACCAGGGCAACCATGGGGAGGACGTCAAGGAGTGCTACTTCTATCTCGACTCGACGCCGACCCACTCGTACATGAAGTACCTGTACAAGTATCCGCAGTCGGCGTTCCCGTACGACGACCTCGTCGCGACCAACAAGCGCCGGGGCCAGAAGGAGCCGGAGTACGAGCTTCTCGACACCGGCATCTTCGATCAGGATCGCTACTTCGACGTCTTCGTCGAATACGCCAAGGTGGACACCGACGACCTACTGATCAAGATCTCCGTCACCAATCGGGGCCCCGAGCCGGCGACCCTCCATGTCCTCCCGACGATGTGGTTCCGTAATACCTGGTCGTGGGGCGGACAGGTCGAGCGTCCCGTCCTGAAGGAGGTCGCGGATCCGTCGGTCAAGACGATCGCGGCGACGCACCCGGAGCTGGGCGACCGGTTCCTCCGCTGCGAAGGGGCGAAGGGTCTTCTCTTCACGGAAAACGAGTCGAACACCGAGCGCCTCTTCGGCGCCGCGAACGGGACCCCGTACGTCAAGGACGCGTTCGATCGGTACCTCGTTCACGGTCAGGCCGACGCGGTGAACCCCGCGAACACGGGAACGAAGGCCTCGGCGCATTACCCGCTGACGATCGCGCCCGGCGCGACGCAGGTCCTTCGCTTGCGCCTCTGCGATGGGATCGCGGCCGCGCCGTTCGGACGCGAGTTCGACGGGGCGATGGCCGCTCGCCTGAACGAGGCGGACGCCTTCTACCAAGCCGTCATTCCGAAGTCGTTGAGCTCCGACGCGGCCAACGTGATGCGGCAGGCGCTTGCGGGGATGCTGTGGTCGAAGCAGTTCTACCACTACGACGTCGACAAGTGGCTCGTGGAGCACGGCGCGGATCCCTTCAAGAGGCACGACGGGGCCGCTCCCCGCAACGACCGGTGGAACCACATGTACAACGCCGACGTCATCTCGATGCCGGACAAGTGGGAATACCCCTGGTACGCGGCCTGGGATCTGGCTTTCCACGTCCTGGCGCTCACCCTCGTCGACGAGGACTTCGGCAAGGGGCAGCTGGATCTGCTGCTCCAGGGGCAATACCTGCACCCCTCCGGCCAGATCCCGGCGTACGAATGGAACTTCGGCGACGTCAATCCCCCCGTGCACGCTTGGTCGACGATCTTCACCTACCGGCTCGAGCAGGCCAAGCGCGGTCGTGGTGACCTCGAGTGGCTGGAGCGCGCGTTCCAGAAGCTCCTCCTCAACTTCACGTGGTGGGTCAACCGGAAGGACCGGACGGGCAACAACGTGTTCGAGGAAGGGTTCCTCGGGCTCGACAACATCGGCGTCTTCGACCGCAGCGCGCCGCTTCCCACGGGCGGATATCTCGAGCAGGCCGACGGCACCGCATGGATGGCCCTCTACTGCCAGAACATGCTCGAGATCGCGGCTGCGCTCGCGGAGGAGCGCCCTACGTACCTCTCGATGTGCCGCAAGTTCATCGAGCACTTCCTCTGGATCGCGTCGTCCATGATCCACGCCGGCGACGACACCGGCATGTGGGACGAGCAGGACGGGTTCTTCTACGACGTTCTCCGGTTGCCGGACGGATCGGCGCAGCGCCTCAAGGTCCGTTCGATGGTCGGACTGCTTCCCCTCTGCGCCGTCACGGTGTTCGACGAGAAGTTGATCTGGAAGGACTCCGAGGTCGCCCAGCGTCTCCGCCGCTTTATCGAGGCGCGCCCGGAGCTCCGGGCGTTCATCCAAGACCCGCTCAAGCCGGGCCAGCGCGGCCGGAGGCTCGCCGCGGTGCTCGACGAGGCCAAGCTCCGGCGCGTCTTGGCGAGGATGCTCGACGAGAACGAGTTCTTCAGCCCCTACGGCATCCGCGCGCTGTCCCGGTATCACGCCGAGCATCCGTTCGTTTTCAAGGTCAAAGACCAGGAGTACCGCGTGCCGTACCTTCCCGCCGAATCGGACAGCGGGTTGTTCGGCGGCAACTCGAACTGGCGGGGCCCGATCTGGATGCCGGTCAACGTGCTGATCGTGCGAGCGCTCCTCCAGTACCACATGTACTACGGCGACGATTTCAAGATCGAATGTCCGACCGGCTCCGGACGACTCATGAACCTCTATCAGGTGGCCGAAGAGTTGAGCCGCCGCCTGACCAGCATCTTCCTCCGCGACGGCGAGGGCCGGAGGCCGGTCCACGGCGCCGCCAAGAAATTCCAGGAGGATCCGCACTGGAAGGATCTCCTCCTCTTCTACGAGTACTTCCACGGCGACAACGGCGCCGGGATCGGCGCGAGCCATCAAACCGGTTGGACCGGGGTGATCGCGCGCGCGATGCATCTGTTCGCGACGACCACCTCCGAGCAGGCGCTCGAGCTCGGCAAGGTCGCGGCCGTCACCGAGGTCGTGGAGCCGGCATTGGCCGCCCGTCGCGGTGCCGGTCCTCCGCCATGACGGAAGCGGAACGGCTCGTGTGAGCCGCAAGGCTCTCTCTCGCGCGGCGACCCTCGCGGTCGCGGCTGGGATTTGGTTCTTCCCCGTTCCCGAAGGGCTGGCCGCGCCGGCATGGCACCTGTTCGCCCTCTTCGCGGCGGCGATCTTCGCCGTCGTGGTCGATGCGCTTCCGATCCTCACGGCAGCCGTTCTCGCCCTCGCGGCGGCGGTCCTCACGGGCACGCTCGCCCCCGAGAAGGCGTATTCCGGATTCGCCAACGGGACCATCCTGCTGATCGTGGTCGCGTTCCTGGTCGCGCGCGCCGTCGTGAAGTGCGGGCTCGGTCAGCGCATCGGCTACATGGTCGTCCGTCTCTTCGGACGTTCGACACTCGGCCTTTCCTACAGCATCTTCCTCGTTGACGGCGTCATCGCCCCCGCCTTCCCCAGCAATACCGCCCGCTCGGGCGTCCTGTACCCGCTCGTCGTCTCGCTGGCGGAAGCGGCCGGCGCGAAACCGGGGGATCCCGCGCGAAAGCGCCTCGGGGCGTTTCTCATGTTCTCCGGGGTCGCGAGCCTGAGCTTGTCGTCGGCGCTGTGGCTGACCGCGATGGCGGCCAATCCGCTGGGCGCGGAAATCGCCAAGCCGTTCGGCGTCTCGATCGGGTTCGGTTCCTGGTTGATCGCCGCCTCCGTTCCCACGATCGCGGGCATGCTGCTCCTGCCTTGGGTTCTCTACAAGATCATCCGGCCGGAGGTGACGACGACTCCGGAGGCGCCCGCGGCGGCGAGGAAGGCCCTCGCGTCGCTCGGGCCGCTGACGCGAGACGAGAAGATCGTCTCGGGCACCTTCGTCGCGATGGTCGCGCTCTGGGCGGCGGCCGCGACGCTCGGGCTCGATTCGACGGCGATCGCGTTCGCGGGGCTCGCCGTGTTGCTGGTCACCGGCGTGCTCGGCGCGGAGGACATCGCCAGGGAAGGGGACGTCCTGGCGATCTACCTCTGGTTCGCGATCCTGTTCACGTTGAGCGGCCAGCTCAACGAGCTCGGCTTCATGGGGTTCATCGGCGAGAAACTCGCGGGCGCGATGTCCGGCCTGCCGTGGCCGGCGGCGGCGCTCGTGCTCGTCGTGGCCTACGTGGCACTTCACTATCTGTTCGTCAGCCAGACGGCTCACCTGCTGGCCGTGTTCGGCGTGTTCCTCGGCGTCGGCGTGAAGCTGGGCGTGCCCGCGCCGCTGCTCGCCTTCCAGCTGCTGTTCGCGACCAACTACTTCTCGGCGATCACGCCCCAGGGGTCGAGCGCGAACCTGCTCTTCACCGGCAGCGGCTATCTCTCGCAGGGCGAGCTTTACAAGCTGGGCGCGCTCACCACGACGTTCAGCCTCCTTCTCTATTTACTCGTCGCGACCCCATGGCTCATGCTCGTCGCCCGCTGAAGGGAGGAGGCACGGCATGCACTATCTGGTCACGGCGCTGAGGCACAACCCGGAGCTGGCGATCTTCCTGACGCTCGCCCTCGGGTTCCTGATCGGAAGGGTACGGATCGGGTCCTTCTCTCTGGGCAACGTCGTGGGCACGCTGCTCGCCGGCGTCCTGATCGGCCAGCTCGACATCCACGTCGATCCGATCGTGAAGACGGTGTTCTTCGCCCTCTTCCTGTTCGCCACCGGCTACAAGGTCGGCCCGCAGTTTTTTCGCGGGCTCAAGACGAGCGCCTTGCCTCAGGTCGCGCTGACCGTCGTGCTGTGCGTCACCAGCCTCGTCACGACGGTCGTCGCGGCGAAACTTCTGAAATACGACTGCGGCACGGCGGCGGGGCTGATGGCCGGGGCGTTCACCGAGTCCACGGTGATCGGAACGGCGGGGGACACGATCAACCGCCTCGACCTGCCGCAGGAAGAGCGGACCCGCCTGCTCAACAACATCCCGGTGGCCTACGCGGTCAGCTACCTCGTCGGCACGGGGTTCGTCGTCTGGTTCCTCTCGAGCCTAGCCCCGCGCCTGTTCAAGGTGGATTTGAAGGCCGAGAGCCGGAAGCTCGAAGCGCAGCTAACGTCCGGGCCGAAAACGGAACAGGGGACGCAGTCCGCCTACCGCGAGTGGGATCTGCGAACGTTCCGCCTGGCGGCCCCGCCCGGTGACGGAGAAACCGTGGCCGCACTGGAGCGGTCGTTCGCGCCGGAGCGCGTGTTCGTCGAGAGGATCCGGCGGGGAACCGAGATCCTCGACGCGGTTCCCGAGACGGTGCTCCGGGCGGGTGACGTCATCGCCGTGGCCGCCCGCCGCAGCGTCATGCTCGCGTCGGGTGTGGAGCTCGGCACGGAGGTGCACGATCGGGATCTGCTCGACTTCCCGATGGTCGCCTACGACGTTGTCCTGACCAACCGGCGTCTCTCCGAGGCGACGATCGAGGCGCTGGGCGCGGAGCACGGCCGGGGAATCGTTCTCATGAGGCTGGTCCGCGGGGGCGAAGAAATTCCCTACACCGCCACGACCACCCTCAATCAGGGGGACCTCCTTCGCTTGGCCGGACGCCGCGGCGACGTCGAGCGCGCGGGGAAGGCGCTCGGCTACATCGAGCGGCCGTCGAGCGAGACCGACATCATCTTCGTCGGCCTGGGAATCGTGCTGGGAGGGCTGTTCGGCGCCCTCTCGATCAACGTGGCGGGCCTGCCGCTCAGTCTCACCGCGAGCGGCGGCGCCCTCATCATGGGACTGGTCTTCGGCTGGCTGCGTTCGGTGCGCCCGACGTTCGGCCGCATCCCGGAGCCGGCTCTGTGGGTCTTCGACACGGTCGGACTCGCCGTCTTCATCGGAGTCGTCGGCCTGAGCGCGGGTCCGAGCTTCGTCACCGGCTTGCGCACGACCGGCCCGAGCCTGCTGGTCGTCGGGTTCATCGTCGCGGTTCTGCCTCACGTGACGGCGCTCCTGTTCGGCCGCCACGTCCTCAAGATGAACCCGGTGATCCTCTTCGGCGCCTGCGCGGGCGCCGGCACCGTGACCGCCGCGCTCCGTTCGATTCAAGACGAGGCGGGAAGCAAGCTTCCCGTGCTCGGCTACACGGTCCCCTACGCCGTGGGGAACATCCTCCTCACGGCTTGGGGACCGGTCATCGTCTTGCTCATGAAATAGGAGGTTTCTCATGCGACACCGGACATCGATTCTCTTCGCCGTCGCGGCCCTGCTCGCGGCGTTGGTCGTCATTCCCGCCCTGGCGGCCGGTACGGAGCTCCCCAGGGTCGTCATCCTCGCCACCGGCGGCACCATCGCCGGCGCCCAGCCCAAGGAGGGGGATCCCGGGTACAAGTCGGGGAGTCTCTCGGTGGAATCGCTGATCAAGGCGGCCCCCGGCGTGGACAAGCTCGCACGTCTCGACGGCGAGCAGATCGCGTCGATCGGCAGCCAGGACATGAACGACGCCGTCTGGTTCAAGCTCGCCAAGCGCGCCAACGAGCTGCTCGCCAAGCCGGACATCGCGGGCATCGTCGTCACCCACGGCACCGACACGCTCGAGGAGACCGGGTTCTTCCTCGACCTCGTGATCAAGAGCGACAAACCGGTGGTGCTGGTCGGCTCGATGCGGCCGGCCACCTCCACGAGCGCGGACGGACCGCTGAACCTCTACAACGCGGTCGCGGTGGCCGCCGATCCTGCCGCGAAGGGTCTCGGCGTACTCGTCGTCGTCAACGACGATCTGCACGCCGCCCGGGACATCCAGAAGACGAACACGACCGACGTGCAGACCTTCACCTCCCCGAACCGCGGGCAGCTCGGCGAGGCGTACTACGGCAAGACGCGGTACTTCAACCGTCCGAATTACCGCCACACGACCACGAGCGAGTTCTCGCTCGACGGCATCGAGGCGCTGCCGCGCGTGGACATCGTCTACTCCTACGAAAACGCCGACGGCGCTCTCGTTCGCGCGGCGGTGGCCGCCGGCGCCAAGGGGATCGTGCTGGCCGGCGTCGGAGACGGCAACGCGACGGCGCCCCTGATCGAGGCCCTCGGCGAGGCGGCCAAGAAGGGCGTGGTCGTGGTCCGGAGCTCGCGCGTCGGAAGCGGCATCGTCCGCCGCAACATCGAGCTGAACGACGACACCCTCGGGTTCGTCGCCGCGACGGAGCTGAACCCCCAGAAGGCCCGCATCCTTCTCCGCATGGGGCTGACGAAGACCAAAGATGTAGCCGAGATCCAACGCTACTTCACCGAGTACTGAGGAAGCGTGGGTATGATGCCGCTTCGATGGCGACGACGACGGAGCCCGACCCGAACCGGCAGCGCCGGGCGATGCGGGAGATCCTCGTCTACGGCCTCTGCGGCGGTGTGCTCATCGCCCTTCTGAAGCTGGCCGAATACCGTTTCCTGGTCGTGGAGCGTTCCGTCGAGGCTTACGGCGCGCTGGTCGCCGCCGTGTTCGCCGGATTGGGCATCGGGCTGGGTTGGACGCTCACGCGCAAGCAGCCGGCGGTGATAGTCAAGGAAGTTCCCGTGCCGGCCCCCGGGCCGTTCGTGCTCGACGAACGGCGCCTGGGGGAGCTCGGGATCACGCCGCGCGAGCTCGAGATCCTCGGGCTCATCGCCGCGGGGTTGAGCAACAAGGAGATCGCCGCCCGGATCTTCGTGAGCGAAAACACGGTGAAGACCCACTCGAGCCGGCTGTTCGACAAGCTCGGCGCGAAGCGGCGCACGCAGGCGGTACAACTTGGCAAGGAGTCGGGCCTGATCCCGTGATGCCTCGATGGTATGGTTTCTCCCCGCGAGGGACACGGCATGTGCGGCATCTTCGGAATCGTCGTCGAGCGCGACCGCCCTATCGGCGACATCCTCACTGAGGCGGGGCGCCGGCTCTCCTACCGCGGGTACGATTCCGTCGGGTGCGCCGTGATCCGGCAGGACGGCACGATCGACCTGCGCAAGAACGTCGGCAAGGTCGATGCCGTCGCCGCCGAACAGGGATTCGCGGAGATGGCGGGCCGGCGCGGGATGATCCAGCTTCGCTGGGCGACCTTCGGAGCGCCCTCGCAGGCGAACGCCCAGCCTCACCTCGATTCCGGCGGCGCCATGGTCGGCGCGCACAACGGGAACGTGGTCAACAACGTCGAGCTGCGGCGGGAGTTCCTTCACGAGGGGATGACCGTCCGCTCGACCAACGACGGCGAGTCGTGTGTGCACGCGGTCGAGCGGTACCTCCGCCGCGGGATGGACTCGGCGGGGGCGATCCGCCGGGCCTACGCCGACCTCGAAGGCGACTACGCCTTCGTCATCGGCAGGGCGGGGGAGGAGGAGCTCTACGCGCTCAAGAAGGGCTCCGGCCTCGTGATCGGCCTGGGCGACGGTTTCACCTGCGTGTCCTCCGATCTGCCGTCGATCCTCCCTCTGACCCGCCGCATCGTGCGCGTCAAGGACGGCGAGATCGTCGTCTTGCGGCACGACCGCGCCGAGATCCTCCGCGTCGAGGACGGCGGCGCCGTCCGCCGCGACGCCGAAGACGTGAGCGAAGGCATGGACGCCGCCCAGAAGGCCGGGTATGCGCACTTCATGCTGAAGGAAATTCACGAGCAACCGAAGGCGGCCGAGGACCTCATCCACCTGCTGGACGCGAGCCCTCACGTCGCGCCGATGATCGAAGCGATGGCAAGGGCGCGGCATCTCTACCTCGTCGGGTGCGGGACCAGCTTCCACGCCTGCCTCCTGGGCTCGGTCTACCTGGCCCGCCTGGCGGGACGCGCAGCGATCCCCGTGCTCGCGCCGCAGTTCGTCGCGCAATACGGCCCCGCGCTCGGCCCCGACGACGTCGGCGTTTTCGTCAGCCAGAGCGGCGAGACGAAGGACGTGCTGGACGCGGTGGAGGTCGCGCGCGGCCGCGGCGTCCACGTCCTCGGGCTCGTCAACGTGCTCGGCTCGACACTGACGCGGGAGAGCGAACGCTACCTGCCGCTCGCATGCGGCTACGAGATCAGCGTCCCGGCGACCAAGACGTTCAGCAACCAGGTCGTGGCGTTCCTGGCGCTCGCCCTGCGGATGGGCCGCCACCCGAGCGACGTGCTCGCCCAGGCGCCGCGCCTCCTACAGGACACGATCGACTCCGTGGAGCCGCAGGTGAGGGCGATCGAGCCCGTGCTCAAGGGGCACGATGAGCTGTACGTGCTCGGCTACGGTCTGACGTACGCGATCGCCCTCGAAGGCGCCCTCAAACTGAAAGAAGTGACCTACGCCCACTGCGAAGGGATGCTCTCGACCGAGTTCAAGCACGGGCCCCTCTCCGCGGTGACCCCGGGCTATCCGGTGATCTTCGTGGGTGGGCCCGAAAACGTCCCGATTCTCGTCAGCGGGATCAACGAGACGACCTGCCGCGGGGCCCGCGCAATCGTCATCGCCGAGGACGATCCACGTCTCCGGACCAACGCGCACGATCTCATCGAGCTTCCCCGTGCCGGGGCGCTGCTGAACGCGCTGCTGGCGACGATCCCGCTCCAGCTCCTCGCCTACCACCACGGGGTCGCGCGAGGGTACGACCCGGACTTCCCGAGGAACCTCAGCAAGACGCTCACCGTCGACTAGGCTCGAAGGCGACCGAGTCGGTCCGGAGCCTGGACAGGACGCCTCCGGAGGTCTTAGAGACTGCTCGTTACCAGTCCGAATGGAGGTGAGTATGAGCACTCTCGACAAGGGCAGTGTCACCATGGGCGGGTTTCTGGTAGGCGCCGCGGTCGGCGCCGTCGTCGGCGCGGGGGTCGCGCTGCTGCTCACCCCGCAGTCGGGGAAGGAGACGCGCAAGTGGATCGGGGCCAAGTCGCGTGAAGCGAAGGGTCGCATCGGGGAGGCCCTCGAGCACACGACGGACGTGATCCGCCATCAGGCCAGCGCGATCACGAGCAACCTCGAGGCGCGGAAGCACTAGACGCCCGAGGAACGAGATTCCCCGGGCGGGGACGGCTCCGCCGGGGAATGCTCGTCGTCACCCAGGATGCGCATCGCCGGCGTGTCGAGGTCGTCGAATTGCCCCGAACGCGCCGCCCAGATGAAGACGGCCACCGCGGCGGCCGCGAAGATCAGCGCCGCGGGGAGGAGGACGTACATCACCTCCATGTCGTCCTCCCGGCGCTCGCGAACGATCGCGCGCGATAGGAGCTGACGATCACGGTCAGCGACGAAAGCGGCATCAGGATCGCGGCGATGAGAGGGTTCAAGAGGCCCGTCATCGCGAGCGCCACCCCCGCGACGTTGTAGACCAGCGAAAGCGCGAGGTTCCGCCGCACGACTCGCATCGTGCCGCGGGCCCCCTCGATCAACTCGACCAGCCGGCCGACCCCCGGGCGGGTGACGAAGACGTCGGCCGCCGCCATCGCCGCCTCGGCGCCTCCGTGCACCGCGATCCCGACCGTCGCCGCGGCGAGCGCTCCCGCATCGTTGACCCCATCACCCACCATGACGACCGGCCCCCGCGAGGCTTCCGCGGCCACCGCGTCGAGCTTCGCCTGGGGACCGACGCCTCCGCGTGCCCGATCGCCGGCCAGGCCGAGCGATGCGGCCACCCTCGCCACCGGGCCCGGATGGTCGCCGGACAAGATCGACGGCTCGAACCCCGCCGCGCGCAAGCTCGCGATCGCCGCGACAGCATCCGATCGCAATCGATCTCCCAAGCCCGCCACCCCCTGGACCGTCCCGTCGACCGCGACGACGACCGGCGTCAACCCCTCCTCGCTCCAATCCTCGACGCGAGCTCGAATCCCGTCCGGGAGCTCGCCGAGCCGCGACGTCACGAAGGCGGGGGAGCCGACGACGACCGCGCGGCGGCCCACCCTGCCGACGATCCCTCCGCCCGCCGTCTCCTCGACCTCGACCGGGCCCTCGGCGGGCGGATCGTCGGTCGCGATCGCGCGGGCGACCGGATGCGACGAGTGCGCCTCCGCCGCGGCGGCCAGCCGGCGGGCCTCGTCGCTCCCCCACCAGCGCACGATCGCGAGCCTCCCCTCCGTGACCGTGCCGGTCTTGTCGAGGATCATCCGTCCTCCGCGCGAGAGCGATTCGATCACGTCGCCGCCCCGAATCAGGAAGCCCGATCGGGCCGCGCGCCCGATCGCCGCAGAGATCGCAAGCGGTGTCGCGAGGCCGAGCGCGCACGGGCAGGTCACGATCAAGAGCGCCATGGCGTGGTCGAAGGCGAGCTGCGGCGACACCCGCCACCAGAGGGCGAGGGTCGCCGCCGACAGCACCAGCACCGCCCCGACGAAGACCCCGGCGATACGGTCCGCAAGCCGCACGATCGGGGCGCGCCGCCGCGCATGCTCTTCGACCAGGCGCAGCAGGCGCCCCACGCGCGTGTCCTCGCCGGTCGCATCGATCCCGATCGCCAGGCGCGCCACGAGGTTGACGGTCCCCGCGTGCACCGCGTCGCCCGGCGCAACTTCGACCGGTCGCGATTCGCCGGTCAGCAGCGAGAGATCGAGGCTCGACCGACCGGATAGGACGCGCCCGTCCGCCGGAATCGTCTCCCCGGCCCGCACCTCCACGCGCATTCCGGGGACCAGCGCCTCCAGCGGGACGTCGCGCGTGGCACCCCGGTCGATCACCCGCGCGGACGACGGCGCGAGGGAGGCGAGCAGCTCCGTCGCCTCGAGCGCGGCTCCCTGGCATCGCGTCTGGAGGTAGCGGCCCGTCAGAAGCAGGAAAACGAGCGCCGTGACGACGTCGAAGTAGACGTCGCCCGTTCCGCGCACCGTGTTCACCGCGCGGTGGACTTATCCCGCGAGCAAGCCGATCGCGATCGGCACGTCCATGTGGAGCGAGCGGGCCCGCAAGGCGCCGATCGCCCCCTTGAAGAACGTGCTCCCGCACCAGAAGACCGACGGAATCGCGACGAGGAGGCTCGTCCAGCGGAAGAGGCTCAGGTACTCGCGCTCGATCCCGTGAAGCAGCCCGCCGTAGAGGCCGAACGCGATCGCC
>JBGQLU010000114.1:0-11374 GCA_041500265.1 Acidobacteriota bacterium
GACTTGGTGCTCGAGCAACTGCGAAGGCATCGAACCACCGGCCTCGGCGATCCAGACGATCGGGTGGCAGGCTCGCACCTCCCCTGTGATCCTGGAACGTTGCGCGAGGTATGGGATGAGGCGAGGAAGTTGCGCAAAACGCTGGCCGCGCCAAACAACGTCTGACGCGCTAGGGGACACCGCCCTCCTCGACGAGGTCAACGATCTCGCCCCACGGACGCTGTAGCGCGCCACCGATTTTGTTGGGATGCAACTCCGGCGCGAGGGATCACAATTGGCGGAAGCGGCGGGAATCGAACCCGCGCCCCTAGATTTGAGAAAAGAACGATGGCGCGGGACTTCCGCTGCCAGCGTTGGGTTCCCCTGGACTTCCTCCCCCACCGAGGGAACCTGTGCGGCCAGGAGGGCACCGTACCGCATCTCTCCCCCACTACTCTGACCGCCGACGAGCAGCGCCTCATCCTCCGCGCGACCGCCGGCAACCTGCGCGACCACGTCATCTTCTCCCTCGCTGTCGGCACCGGCCTGTGCCTGGCCGAGATCGTCGGCCTGGATATCGGCGACGTGTTCGCCCCCGGTGGCGTCCCCAAGGTCCGCGTGCGGGTGCGGAGCGAAATCGCCAAGGGCGGTCGGGCGGCGGACGTGTTCCTGCCGGATCGACTGGTCGCCAAGCTGCGGCGGTTCCGGCGGTGGAAACGGGACCGGGGCGAGTCGCTCGACCCGGGTGCGCCGATTTTCTGCAACCAGTCCCGTCGCCGCATCTCCAAACGCCGGGTCCAGTTCGCGTGGGCGACGTGGCAGCGGCGGGCGGGGTTCGACCGGGTCTACTCATTCCATGCGCTGCGCCACACGGCGGTCACGAACGTCTACCGGGCGTCGAGGGACCTGTTCCTGGCGCAGAGATTCGCCCGCCATCTCTCCCCGCTCACGACCACCGTCTACACGCACCCCTCGGATGAGGACGTGCAGCGCCGGCTGCGATCGATGACCTGCTAACACCGCTTGCCGACATCGTCGGCGCGAAATTCGCGACCGCGCCGGTGCCTCCGCCATCCGCGACACTCGGGTCGAGCGCGCACGGATCGAGCTGTTCGTCCCGGAGGATCGCGTGATCGCGGCGGCGATCGCCCGATTGGCGGAGAGCGCCACCCTCGGCCCATCGAGCATCGTTGACGCGCTCGCCGATCCCACGATCTGGCCGTCGAGCGGTGATTGGATGATCGTTACCTGTCGGGACGACGGTTCGGCCCGTTACGGCCTCACCCCGTTTGCTGATGCTGCCGAGGTCGCCAACCCGCGAGACGCGTGCGCCGCGATCCGGCGTCAGATCGGGGAGTGAATCTCGAACGGACCTGGCGGAAGCGATTCGCCGTGCCCTCCCTGCGACGCGGACGCCGGTGGCGGCAGTCACCCGTTCCCTAGCGACAGATCGCCGCATGTCGCCTCAGGGTTCAAGTAGGACATGCGGCGAGAGTTCGCGAAACCGATCCGCCGAATGGACATCGCGGGATCGACTAACGTCCGTCGCTGCGTCTGACGTCGGTCCGTCCTCAGTTCGTTCTTGCCGTTCGGTCGGACGACCCGACACTCGCCCTGAGGAATCCGCGATCGATCAACGACCGAATCGTGTCGATCACGGCCTCGGCCCGCATCGGAGCCAGGGCGGTGATCGATCGCAGGTTGCGGGTTCCGCCGCACTGCGTGAGAAGGTATTTCTCGGCGCTCGACAGGCTGCCAAGTTGACGGGCGATTTCCCGCGGAATCGCGATCGGGATCAACCCTTCGAGCGTCTCCGAGGAAACGGCGCCGCTCAGGCTCTCCTGAGTCGATTCGTGGGGAGTCGGAGCGGCAACCTCGCCCTCCCCGTTTTCGAGCCGAGGCTGATCCTCTGATGTGCGGCGCCACGTAAGCTCGATGAAACCCTCGACGTAGAGCTGGTAAAGCCGCTGGACGACATGGAACCTCGTCCCATGCATGTGAAGGGCGATCTCCTCGGTGGTCCGCTCGCCATCGACGAGGCCGTATGCGTTTCGAAGGGGCCAAGCGGCATGGATCTTTGCCGACGGCGTTTTCGCCGACTTTCGCAAGACCTGTCCCGGACGCTCCAGCGTCGCAGCCGCGACGGCCGCGTCTTCGAGCCGCTTGCCGCCTCGGGCGATCGCATCCACGATCGGCATGTCGAGCGCCATCGTTGCCATCGGTATCGTCGCAGCGGGATCGAAGACGAACCAGCCGTCCGAGTGGTCGAACGCACCGAGCACCGTCTCTTCGGCTTTGGCCGTGAGCGCCTCCTCGAGGTTCTCGACCGAAATCGCGCCGATGTCGATGAGAACGTCTCCCAGCCGCCGGGCGCCGACGGCGTGTTCGCGCATGGCGCGATCGAGATCCTCCTCTGTGATCGCACCGTGGAACAGGAGAAACTGCCCGAGCAGGACAGGAGGATCGGATGCCGCGCAAGCATCGACGCGCCCACGCTGCACGTGGAGCATCGTCTCGACGCCGGCCCCGTGGACGGTCACGGTGCCCGCGCGGTTCGAGGAACCGACCCATCCGAGGAGCTCGGGGAGGGGCATGGTCGAAAAGGGTCCATGGAGCGACATCGGCACCGCCTTTCCGAATCCCGGGACGCCCATTTCTATTTGGCATATCAATTCTAGTCCAAATGGCACTAGAATCCACACAGCGAGGTCAAGCTCATGGCAACCCTGGGTGCTACGGTCCGATCGTTGCGCTCCCGTGCAGGGCTTTCGCAAGGCGATCTCGCCGAGCTCGTGGGCATGAGTCAGGGGCAGATATCCAGGTTGGAGCGCGGTCGGTGGGAGCGAATACGGCCGGAGTTCCTCGTGCAGCTCGCCACGGTCCTCGGTGTCTCACCGGCCGCGCTGCTCCCTGAAACGGCCCCCTGGCCCGTCGCGGAACTCGGACGGGCGGACGTGTTTCGCGTGGGCTGTTGGGAGAGCGTCTGGGCCGCACCCGTCATGAGTCTCGCGGGGGCGCCCCCGACGGCGACCAGGGTCTCGACCCGTGTCCCCGTCGAGGGATCGTCCTTCGGTAGTCGTCCCCAACTCCAGGGCACCCTCCCGAGCCGGCCACTCACTCCCTCCGAGCTCGTGCGGGCGCTTCGGTCCTCGTACTTTGTAGCCATCGTGGTTCCGCGCGAGGCGACCTTCGAGGATCCGAGCGATCTGATGGAATGCGCCCAGCTCGCGATCGCGGTCGACGGCCTACACATTGCCGTCGCGTTGCCAGAAGAGGACCTGCTCCCGAGCGCGGTCGACTTTCGCACAACAGCGGAGCATCCGGCACCCTGGGAGGGGGTCGTCTGGGACCGCGTTCGAACCGCCGCCGCGCGGTCGCCCGTCCCGATCTACCTCCCGACGGATGTCGCCGCGATCGATTTGGTTCATCGGCTGCGTCACGTCTTGCATGGACGGGTCACTCCACGCACTATTTCCTTGGAAGAGTGGCCCTCGTTCCTCGTCGACACGAACGACATCGTGATGTGGGGCCGCGGTCCGGTTGTTGCAGTCGCCCCGGAGCCTCACCTCCACGCTTGGCGCCGGGCCGTCCAGGCAGCCGGCACGGGCCTCACGACCGTCCTCGTGAGGAGTCCTGAGATTTGGGCCGATCCATTGCCCACGATCTCCGTCCTCAGTCTCATCTTTCACCGCGAGCGGTGTGACCCGTGGGTGACGAGTCCGCTCGTGTACGACTTCTTGGACGCCGTCCAGAGACAGGCGCAGGAGATCTCCCGGCGATCGCCGCGGCTTCTTGCGCTGATCGCGGAACGGCTGCAGCTGGACGTACCCACGATTCTGCAGGAATTGTCGCGGTGCGACTTCACGACCCGATTCGCACCGTCCTGGGTCGCCCAACTTCGCGGCCACTCACGCGCGATCGCAGTCTAGAGGGCGACGGTCGACCTCAGCTCGCCAGAACCGTCGACCGTATTCGGCCGCGCGCCGCAGCCACGGAGTCCGACGCATACGATTCGTACGCTGGCGTGCCCCACGTCGCGGTGCCGTAGTCGTACCGGGACCATCCGACCTGCGTCGAGCTGTCCACCCAACTCACCCACAGGCGACCGGATTCCGCCTGAATGAGAACATCCGTCGTCCCGGTGTTCGAGGTTGTCCCGACAATCTTGGCCGTCACGAACGGTGCGGGATCATCCTCGATGACCTTGGCCTCCAGGCGCGTGCCGCCGCCTGCTGCGTCGGCTTCGTAGGCCATCCACGGTCGAACTCCATCGAAGGCGACCGATGGCCGTCGGCTGCCCTCGAGCGAGGTGCTCTGAACCCGCGCCGCGGTCCACGTGCCGGTCGCGTTGAGGTGCCGTCTCACGACGATTTGATCGACGGCGTCGTCGCGCCACCACGCGACCCAAGAGTCGCCGTTTACCGGGTTGATCAGAACGCGCGCCCCGAGGTTGTTGAGGGTGTCGCTCGTGAGCATCGTGATCAGGAGCGAGTTGCCGTTGCCGGGATTGATCACGTGGCGGACGTTGTAGTTCGTCCCGGACCACGGTGTGTCGGCCGTCTCTATCGCGCCCGTGATGCCGTTGGAGCGCGAGTCGGGCGGATCCGCGGTCGTGGTGGCGAACACGGTGCCGACGACGGCAAGAACTGCCGAGAGTCCGACGGAGCCCCATCGTTTACGCATCGGACCATCCTCCCGAGTTCTTGACGGCCCGGATTTCGTTCGCCTCCTCCGAAACGTCATCGACGAATCGGATCAGCGATCGGGCAGAGTCGAGCTCGATCTGGGCCCGGGCCCGATCGCCCGCGGCCGAATAAGCCTTCCAGAGATGGTGGTGCGCGAGGAGTCGCGCGTTTCGATCTTCCATCAGAACCGCTTGGCCGAGCGCCTTGCGGAGATGTTCGAGTCCGCGATCGTGTTCCCCGCTTGCGTTGAGAAGACGCCCCAACTCGAGCTGACCGGTCAGCGCCAGCTTGGCTTGCCCGTGCCGTTCGGCGAATGCGATGAGCTCCCCGGCCGCGGCGAGGGCCTCGTGCGCTCCGCGCGATCTCTCGAGGATCCTCACGCGCAAGACGGACGCTCGACCCTCCCCATAGGTGTCGCCGAGCGAACGGTAATGGGCCAGCGCGCGATCCAGTGCGCGGCTCGCTTCGTCGTGACGGCCGCCTTTGAGAAGGAGCTTCGCCTCCTGGTGCGCAACGAGCGCGCCGATCTCGGCCCCAGCCGATGCGGAACGCGAGACCGCATCGTGAATGAACGCGAAGGCGACGTCCAGCGACCCTAGACCCTCCCAGATGGACGCGGCGAGGACGAACGCCTTGATCGCCACCTCGGGTGAAGGGGCATCGAGCAACAGTTCATCGATGAGCGACTTCGCCAGCCGAAACTTGCCGAGGTCCCGGGCCGCAACGGCGAAACCGAGCGTCGCCCGGTGCCGTTGGGCCTGGCGATCCGGACCGCCGCTCAATCGTCGGCGCAACTCGAAGAAATGACCCAGACCTCCCTGAAGGTCGCCCGCGCGCCATAGCGCGATCGCCCGCTCGTAAAGCGAGTCGTCGTCACCTTCGATCGCCTCGTTGGACGCCATGGTTTCGAGGTCGACGAAGTCGGCGACGAGCTCGGGAGGGATCTCGTACAGGCGGAGCAATTGATGAAGGCGACGCACGCCCGGATCGAGCTTTCCCTGCTCGATCCGGACGAGTGTCGAGTGCGGAATCGGTGCGCCGGTCCGAGCGAGCCGCCGGGCGACTTCGGAGAGGCTCAGATTGAGGCCCTTCCGCCGCTCCCTGAGAAGCCGGCTGACTTCGATCGACGGAACCACCGAGCCGCGAGGCATGTCAGTTAGGATAGCAATACTATGTCGTTTGGCATAGTTTTTCCTCGCAATCGTTCAGGAGCGATCCGGAATGGTCGTTTTCGCCCCGGCCAAACCCCTCATCCGGCCTTCCGCGAAGACCGGCTTGGCGGCTCTTCCGCGCTGGGCGAGTCGTGCGGATCGAAGGCTGTCTGCGCCCGAGGGGACGCCGAGCTGCTGGCATTGAGCTCGCGGTGACTGGTCCTCCCGTGGCCGCCTGCACCGTCCTCACGCCCGAACATGCATCCCATCGACCCCACCTGCTGAGCCGGCTCGGTCGCCCCAGCCGATCTCTCCCCTTTGGGGGCGTATGATCCTCGAGGAACACGCGACCGAGACCGGTCGCACCGCCGGCCTGAATTGATGACCATGCCGAAGTCGAATAAGAGCACCGCCGGATCAGGGGAGGCCGACCTGGGGCGTCAATTGGCGCGCTGTCAGGAGACTGTGCGTGCTCTGACGGAGAGCGAGAGCGGGCATCGGCGCTTCATCGAGAACATCACCGAAGGATATTTCTTTTACCGCCATGACCGTCAGCGCGCTTATCACTTCCTGAGTCCGTCTGTGGTCCGAGTCCTCGGTTACTCTCACGACGAGTATGTCGCGCAGTACGCGACTTTCTTCACGGACAGCCCGTTGAATGCCCACGCGGCGGAGAGGACGGACCTCGCGCTCGATGGCCGTGCCCAGGGCACCTTCGAGGTCGAAGTCCGCGCCAAGGACGGATCGCTGCATCGCCTGGAGATCACGGAGTATCCGGTGTTCGACGCGAGCGGCCAAGTCCATCTCATCGAAGGGATCGCACACGACGTCACCGAAAAGCGGAACCTCGAGGCGCGCCTTGTCGAGTTAGCGACACAGGATGAACTCACGGGGCTGTTCAATCGCCGCCATTTCGGCGTCCGGCTCGACGAGGCGATCAACCTGTCCCGCCGCCACGGCTTTCCGGTGGCAGCGGCCCTCGTCGACCTCGACCGGTTGAAGACCGTCAACGATTCTCTGGGTCACGCCGCTGGGGACCGCCTGATCCGCGCGGCAGCCGGCGTCATACAGCGCGAGATCCGGCGTGGGGATACGGCAGGCCGGATCCAGAGCACGGCCGGCCGCCTCGGCGGGGATGAGTTCGCCGTCGTGCTCCCCTACGCTCGACTCGCTGGGGCATCGCGGGCGATGGAGAGGCTACTGGCTGCATTCGCGGGGACGACGGTCGAGCTTGCCGCGGGAGTCGCCATCCCGATCGCAGCGTCGGTCGGTGTCGCCGAGCTCGAACCGGGCCTCGACGGTTCGACGCTTCAGTCGCGCGCCGACGAGGCCCTCTACAAGGCCAAGCGTGAGGGCCGCGGTCGCGTGTTTAGCTGGGGCCAGATCTCCTAGCACGGGAGACGCGCACCGAACGCCTCACCTCGAGTAGGATCGGGACAAACAGCGCCCGGCGGTCCTCCCACCTTCGCGGCTTCCACTCCGCCGAGGAATGGCCGCTGGGCGCGCACGTCGCCTCGACGATCCGCCCGATGCCGCGGCAGTTGCTATTGCCTCGGCGTAAACTCGATGCTCGACACCCATGGACCACGTCCTCGCGACGATCCGCCGCGAGGAGGTCGAGCCGGCGCTGCGGCTGCTCTCCGTTTACGAACGAGACGGGCGGATCGACCCTCGGCAGGCCGCGGAGTGGGGGACGCGGATCACGGCGTGGGCACGGTTCAACCAGGTGGGCACGGAGACGGAGCCAAGTGCATGAACCGGTACTGGCTAGTTAGTCGTCGGTCTCAAACGCGTCAGGCTCCCCCCAGCCGATTCCCAACCCGTCGCCCCGTCCCTGAGCACGGGCTCCGCGCGGACGCAGCGTCCGCGCGCGGAGTTGATCCGGCGACCTTGTGACTCGGCCGGCACGCATTTGATCGTACACTCGTTCTCAGCCGGATGAGCTCGGGGGAGGTGGAGCATGCTGAGGTATCGCTCGCGGACCGCGCTCTCGTGCGCACTCGTCCTCGGATCGTTCTTGCCGTCTCGTTCCCTCGCAGGACTCATGACGTCGCACTCGTGGGAGATCACCGGAACCCAGGCGAGCGAGTTCTTGGCCTCCGGCGCGCTCACCACGTGCGACCTCAATCACGACGGGCATCGTGACGTCATCGTGGGCGCCGACTCGTTCGACGGCGCCGCGGCCGATACGGGGAAGGTGTGGGTCTATCTCGGGACCGCGACGGGACCGTCGACGACGGCGTCCTGGACCGCCGAGGGAGATCAATCGGGCGATCTGTTCGGATTTGAGGTCGCGTGCGCCGATTTCAACGGTGACGGATTCGACGACCTCGCGATCTCGGCGAACGGCTACACCGCCAACGGGCTCACCGCGGCGGGCGCCGTGTTCCTCTGGTACGGCGGGTCTTCGGGCCCCGGCAACCCGACGGGATTGGGACCGAACGGGACACCGACGAACGCGGCGTGGGCGACCTTCGGCTCCAAGGCCGACGCCGACTACGGCTACTCGATCGCCGACGCGGGCGACGTGAACAAGGACGGCGTTCACGACCTGATCGTCGGGGCCCCTCATTACAACGGGACGGTCCTCCAGCCGCTGGAAGGCAAGGTGTACGTCTATCTCGGTTCGCCCTCGGGGCTCCCGACGACGGCGTCGTGGACGGCCGAACCCAGCCAGGCCGAAGCGGTGATGGGCGGCCGCGTCGCGTCCGCCGGCGACGTCAACGGCGACGGATACGCCGACATCCTCATCGACTCGTGTTACGAGAGTCCCCCGAATCCGAACACTTGCCCGGGTCGCGCCTTCCTCTATCTCGGTTCCGCGACGGGGCTCGGACCGAACGGAACCCCGTCCAACGCCGACTGGTTCGCGGACGGCGACGGCGTTGGCCAGCAGTTCGGCTACTGGTTGGGCACCGCGGGCGACGTGAACCGGGACGGATACGGCGACGTGATCATCGGCGCATCGGAAGAGACCGTGAACGCTCATACGCAGGCCGGCCGCGTGTACGTCTGGTTCGGCGGCCCGTCCGGCACCGGAAATCCGAGCGGCCTCGGGCCGAACGGCACTCCGGCGAACGCCGACTGGAAGGCGGAAGGCGACCAGACCGGCGGTCGGCTCGGGTTCTTCGTCGGAACGGCGGAGGACGTCAACGGCGACGGATACGCCGACATCTGGTCCTGCTCGTTCGACTACAGCCCAGGAGGCCTCACTCAAGCGGGAGCCACGTGGATTTGGTTCGGGGGGCCGAGCGGCCTCGGGCCGACCGGGACGCCGTCGAACGCCGACTGGGTCGTTCAAGGTGACGTCGCCGGCGAATCCTACGGCTCGCAGGCCAGAGGCACGGGAGATCTCAACGGCGACGGGTTCGGGGATTTCGTCGTCTCGGCATCGGGAGCGACCGTGAACGGCAATCCCAATGCCGGCGAGGTCTACATCTACTTCGGCACGTGCGGCTCGACCGATGGCGACGGAGACGGCGTCGCTCCTCCCGGCGCGCCCGGTTGCAAGGTCATCGATCTGACCGACTGCAACGACGCCGACGGGACGTCGTGGAGCACGCCCGAGGAGGTCGTGGGACTGCTCTTCGCCGACAAGACGACGATCAGCTGGACCCCCGCGGTGGCGGGCACGGCGGAGGACGCCATGCGTTACGACGTCCTGCGCTCGGGCCAGGCCGGCGACTTCGTCAACGGCACCTTGTGCCTCGCGACCGACGTCGGGCCGGCGGCGACGGCGACCGACACGGACGCGCCGTCGGCCGGTTCGCTGTTCGCCTATCTCCCTCGCGCACGGAACGGCTGCCCGACGCTCGGCTCGCTCGGGACGAACTCCGCGAACCAGCCGCGGGCCGGCCGGACCTGCCCGTAGGGCGAGTAGCTTGGGTTCGTCATCGGTCCGGGCGGGCGTTCTCTCGGGCGTCCGTTCGGATTCGCCCACTTCGACCCGTGTGTCGCGCACTGACACCAGGGGCCGAAGGGTGTGTCGCCGAATAGGGGGGTAAACCAGGTCCGAAAGGAGTTCGTGAGGGCGTTTATCGGTGGCGTCAGCGTCGTCCCCGGCGAGGCTCAGCTCGACGTTCGGATGCGCACACTCCCGGCTGTCGGGAGCTCGTTACCTGCGAATTCCAGCTGTGGGTTGGTAGCGGGGGCCCGCTATGTACCATTACAGATAGATTTGAGGCCTCTGGAGAGGTTCCTGGCCGGGCTGCGGAGGGCGGCCTAGGGCGGAGGCGCCCATCCGCCGACGGTTGTCGGCGCGGTTACCGCTTTCATCGCCTTCCAGCACTAGGCGCGCGATGCACCACTCCAAGTCGGATTGCGGCTCCTCGACAGGTTCCTAACCGGGCTCCGGAGGGTGGTGTAACCCAGGATCGTTACGAGCCCGTGAGGAGTGTCTGCGCAATTCCCAGTGCGATAGTTACAAGAAGCCAATTCGACCAAGAACGGTCGACGCGGAGTTCGTTCCGTCGGGGTCCGGACTTTGTAAGGGCAGCGATGCCTCATTCTCGTGGCTGACGCCCGTGGTTCAGGGCGCTGAGGGGTGGGCTCGAGAGAAATACGGTCTACTTCCACACGCTTCCCGCGGTCGGTTTCCGAGAAACGATCCCGTCGCATCCAGGGACATCGTGAGATGCCGCCGCTCGTCGCCTCGCTCGAAGTCCTCGGCGCCCCGACCCTGCTGGACAACGTCGCACAGGTCGCGTAAGAAACGGGTCGAAATCGGCAGCCACTGCCGGCACATTCCCGGCGTCACGGGGACACGATGTGTCTCAGGAGGAGGAGCGTATGCTGCGCGTTGAGTTACGGTTCGTTGCGGTCGCGGTGTTGTTCGTCGGATCCATCTCGACCGACTCGAAGGCCGTCTGTCAGGCACGGACGGATCAAGATTACTACGCTGTCGATTGCGCGAGCGGGTCGTCCACCGGTGGCATCCAGGAAGCGATCAACGCCTGCCTACAGGGTTACGGTACAAGCAGCAAAGGCTGCACCGTGGTGATGCCTGAGGGCGACGTCCTCATCAGCTCTGGGATCACGATCGGAGGGCTGACGACTTCGACAGCGAAGAGCGGAATCGTGCTTCGCGGGCACGGTTCCGGCCAGAAGGCCTCTAACGGATCGACGGACTGGGACTTGGGCGGAACGACGCTGATCTGGGGCGGCGGCGCGGATGGGACGGTCCTGACCCTCTCCGGTGTTTCCTGGTCCCGATTCGAGGATTTCGCGATCGACGGCCAGAATGGTACGGGGGCGAACAAAGCCGGTCGAGGAATCCTCCTTCAGGGCTGCAACTCATGCTCGACGCCTGCGCAGGAGAACGTATTCGAAAACATCTCCATTGTCGATATCGATGGCACCCCCGGCAACGGGGTCGAACTTACGGGCACGGTCCTGGTGAACGAGTCGCAAGGGATAGCGGGACAAAAATACGACGACCAGGTCAGCGAAACCGTGTTCGAGCACCTATTCGTCGCGAACGCCAAGACCGCCTTCCTCGAAGACAGCAGCCAGGCGACCGACATCCACCTGCTCGACAGCACCCTCGAGGACTATCAGTAC
>JBGQLU010000115.1:0-11275 GCA_041500265.1 Acidobacteriota bacterium
CGATGGTTGGTACGACACCGGCGACATCGCCGCCGTCGACGAGGACGGCTTCATCCGCGTCACCGACCGCCTGAGCCGCTTCAGCAAGATCGGCGGCGAGATGGTTCCCCACATCAAGGTCGAGGAGAAGCTGCACGAGCTGGCGGAATCAACGGAGCAGGTGTTCGCGGTAACCTCGGTCCCGGACGAGGGGAAGGGCGAGCAACTCGTCGTGCTCCACACGCTGCCGGAGGACACGCTCGACGCCGTCGTGAAGAGGCTTGGCGGCTCCGGCCTCCCGCCGCTCTGGAGGCCGCGCGCCGATCACTTCGTTCACGTCGATGCCCTTCCCTATCTCGGCACGGGAAAGCTCGATCTGCGGCGACTGAAGGAGCTAGCGCTGACAACGATCGTGGCGAGGTCGTGACGCGGTGCGAGGCTTGATCCTCCGAGCCGTCATCACGGCAATCGCGTTGGCCGCCTGGTTCTGGACGCAGTCGCTTCTCGGAGCGCGGCCGCTTCCGGCCGCCGGCATCGGCGATGGCCTTCACCAGCTCACCTCGCCGATCAACACCTACTTCCTCGAGCATCCGCGCGCGGCGAACGCGCTGCTCATCGGAAGTTCCGCGGGGATCGATGCTCTCGCCGTGTTCCTTCTGGCCGGTTGGCTGTTCGGACGGGGCGCCCGTCCGCTGCTCGGGCTCTTGATCCTCGTGGGCCTGCGGCAGATCATGCAGGCGCTGTGCGCGATCCCGCCGCCACCGAACGTGATCTGGCACAATCCCGGGTTCCCGTCGCTCCTCGTCACCTACTCTGTCGCGGGCGATTTCTTCTTTTCCGGTCACACCGCCATCGCAGTCTTCGGCGCCGCGCAGCTCATCCGATTCGGCAAGCCGTGGCTGACGGCGCTCGCGTGGTGCCTCGTCGTCTTCGAGGCATCGACCGTGATCGTATTGCGCGCGCACTACACGATGGACGTGTTCACGGGCGCCGTCGCGGCGCTCTGGGTCGATGCGTTGCTCGACCGGATCGTGCCGCCGATCGATCGGCGACTCCCGTAGGTTCGGCCTTGCACCCGTCGGATGCGACCGGCAGCGGCACTAGTCCTGTGCGCGACTCGTTCGGTCGCTCGCCTCCGGCTCGCGCTTCCGTGGGTTCGAGTCCAGGTGGGGGCACTCACACGCCAGCGCCGGCCAACCCCGCGGCGCGTCGCTCGGCACGAATGACCAAGCGTGTATGCTTCGCCGATGACGTGCCCGTCTTGTTCGCGCACGGTTCCTGCGGGGAGCCGGTTCTGTCCGCACTGCGGCGCGTCCGCGGACGCCGCTCCGTTCGATGCCACCCGCACGTCGGCCGCGTCTCGAGGTGTTTCGGGTTCCAGTGCCTCCGATCACGGGCGGTTCCTCCCGGGGACCATGCTCGGAGGCCGTTACCGGGTCGTCGGTCTGCTGGGTCGCGGGGGGATGGGCGAGGTCTACCGCGCCGACGATCTCAAGCTCGGTCAGGCGGTGGCGCTGAAGTTCCTGCCGGCGGTCGTGGAGGCCGACCCGGAGCGGCTCCAGCGCTTCCTCAACGAAGTGAAGATCGCGCGACAGATCTCCCATCCGAACGTCTGCCGCGTGTACGACGTCGGAGAGGTCGACGGCCACCACTACCTCTCGATGGAGTACGTGGACGGCGAGGATCTGGCGAGTCTGCTGCGGCGGATCGGCCGTCTGCCGGGCGACAAGGCGATTCAGATCGCCCGGCAGCTCTGCGCCGGCCTCGCTGCCGCGCACGACAAGGGCGTGCTGCACCGCGACCTGAAACCGGCGAATGTGATGCTGGACGGCGAAGGGCGCGTGCGGATCACCGACTTCGGGCTGGCCGCGATCATGGGGCAAGTGACCGGCGCCGACGTTCACGCCGGCACGCCGGGCTACATGGCGCCCGAGCAGATCGCGGGCAAAGAGGTCTCGGTCGCCAGCGACATCTTCTCCCTGGGAATCGTCCTCTTCGAGCTGTTCACCGGGAAGCCGGTCTTCAAGGCGGACTCGCAGGCGGAGCTTCAGCGCCTGCACCAGGAGAACCGGACCTCACCCTCGAGCTTCGTGCCCGATCTCGATCCGGCGGTGGAGCGGGTCATCCTGCGCTGCCTCTCGCGGCATCCGGCGGAGCGCCCTTCATCCGCGCTGGCGGTGGCCGCGGCGTTGCCCGGCGGCGATCCGATGGCGGCGGCACTGGCGGCGGGGGAGACCCCGTCTCCGCAGATGGTCGCCGCGGCAGGCGAGGCCGGCGGTCTGCGGCCACGGACGGCGTGGCTGGCGCTCGCGGGTGTCCTCATCCTGCTCGTGCTCATCGTTGCGCTTTCCGGGAGGGTCACCATCCTGGGGCGCACGCCGTTGCCGAAGGAGCCGCAGGTCCTGATGGCCGAGGCGCGCGCCCTGCTCAAGGACGCGGGATACACGAACGCGCCCATCGACACGCTCTGGGGCTTCGCCGAGAACAAGCCTTATCTCGACGAGCTCGAGAAGCTCGAAACCCCCGATCGGTGGGATCGGCTGGGCGCGGGCCCCCGAACGGGGATGACCTTCTGGTACCGCGAAGCGCCGAACCCCATGCTCCCGATCAATCCGACCTCCTACCGGATGTCGGTGAGCGATCCACCTTCGATCACGCCCGGCATGGCGACGGTGTGGATGGACCCGTCCGGGAGCCTGCTGCGGCTTCAAGTCGTGCCGCCGGAGCGCGACGGACCGGCGGCTCCGGGTGCTACGCCGCCTCGAACGGATTGGAACCGGCTCCTTTCGGCCGCGGGTCTTCGGGAAGCCGACCTCCATCCCGAGGAGTCGATCTGGAATCCGCCATTCCACTCCGACGCGCGCCGGGCCTGGACCGGCCCCTTCCCCGGCGGGAAGGAAGCGAATCTCCGCGTCGAGGCCGCGTCGTACCAGGGCCGCCCGGTCACCTTCAGGCTCCTTGCTCCTTGGGAGAAACCCGCCGAGTCCGCGCCGGATCCCCGATCGAGGGGCCAGCGCGTCGCGGACATTCTCGGTTCCATCATCTTCTTCGTGCTTCTCCTGGGCGGTCTGCTCCTCGCCCGGCGCAACCTCCGGCTCGGGCGCAGCGACCACACCGGGGCGTTTCGGATCGCGAGCATCTTCATCGCCGTGCACATGCTGGGATGGGTGCTCTGGGGCACCTACCTCGCCGACGGCAACGCGATGTTCGGAGCCTTCTTCGAGACTCTGGCGGCGACATTGTTCGAGGGCGTCCTCCTGTACGTTCTCTACCTGGCCTTGGAGCCGTATGTGCGCAAGCGGTGGCCCGAGACCATCATCTCGTGGACGCGTGCGCTCTCCGGTAGGCTCCGGGACCCGCTCGTGGGCCGCGACGTTCTTCTGGGTTGTCTGCTCGGCGCGGCTATGGAGTCGCTCTCGGACGCCCCACGATGGCTGGGGATGGACCCGCGGCGTCCCGGCTCCGTCGAACTGTCGGGCTTCGTCGGAACCCGTCACATGTTCGGCGAATTCCTGGACGGTCAGATCCACTCGGTGGTGGTGCCGATGTTCTTCCTGGTTCTCCTGCTTCTCTTCGGCGTGGTGCTGCGCCGGATGGCGCTGGCCGCGGCGGGGGTCCTGGTTGTCTTTGGTCTCATCGGATGGGCCGCCGGCCACCACTGGCTCGATCCCGTGAGCACCCTGGTGTTCGCGGGCGTCGTCCTGCTGTCCCTCACGCGTCTGGGTCTCCTCGCCACCTCGGCGCTTTTCGCGACGCAGAACGCCCTGAGCAACTGCGTGACGGCGGATCTCTTCGCCTGGTACGGAGCCGGGACGATCCTGGCGGTCCTCTGGGTCGTGGCGATCGCCGGGTACGGCTTCCACACGTCCTTCGCCGGCCGCCCGCTGTTCGGAGAGAACTTGCTTCGAGAGTGAGCCGCGGCTCAGAGAATCCGCTGGTCCCTGGTTGCTCGTCCTTCGGGCTCGCGACCGGATTTGCCACCCGCAGGGCGGGCGCCTAGGTTCTCTCCATTGGCCAAGGGGGTTCACATGGGACTTGGCGTGCTCGCGCTCGCCGCCGGTTTGACGGTCGTTCAGGTCCACACCGCCGAGGAATTGTTGACGGCGATCGGTCCCCAACGGACGATCCGCCTCGCCTCCGGCTCGTACGACTTGCGCGCGGTGACACCGCGCGAGCTCGCTTTCGTGAAGTGGGATGCCTCCGCGGGAACTCCCGGCATCATCGTGCACGACGTCGACGCGCTGACGATCGAGGGACCGACCGACGGCCAAGCCCGATTCACCACCGGCGCGGCGCTCCGCCTGCGCTTCGAGGCGACCGGAGGGCTCACGCTGCGGCGCGTGGGCATTGGGCCCGGGCCGGACGAGCTCCTGCCCCGGTATCGGGTCGCGAGCGAGTACCTCGAGAAGCTCGAGTTTCGCAACGTCGACAAACTTGTCGTCGAGGATGTTCGGTGGGGAAGCCGCTCGGTCCACGAATTCGCGCTCGACGGTGCGCGACACGTCGTGCTCCGCCGCGTGGATCTCGCCGGAGATTATCCCGTGACGCTCACGAGCGTCTCGGACCTCCGCATCGAGGATTCCTGGCTGAGGCCCGAATCTCGCGCGATGTCCGTCCGTGGCGCGAGCGACGTCATCCTGACGAACACCACGATCTTCGCCCCGATGCGTCCGGACGTCACCTTCGAGGAGCAGTTCTCGACACCGAGCGACGCGACGATCGGGCTCGTCAACGTCCGCTTGATCGACGCGGCGAGCGGAAAGCTGCGGCGCGCGATCACGGAGCCGACCTTTCACCTGAGATCGTATCGAACCGCCCCGGCGTCGTCCGAAGTCCCGTTCGTGATCGTACGACATGGCCAGTGGAATCCCGCGAGCGCCGACCCCACCCAGTCGGCGCTGATCCGACTCGAGGATGGTCGCGAGCCGATGAAAGACTTCCCGTCCGTGTCCGGCTACGGTCTCGATCCAAGCTCGGTGCAGGTGAAGCGCCTGGGATCGGCGTCTGGGCCCATCGCGGTGACCTGGGACACGGAGATTCAGGGAAACGGTGCGTACTCGAACTCGTACTACCGCATCCTCGCGGGGCGATCCGGCGGCGGCCTCCTCCTGGCCGGTGCGTACGGCGCCTCCGGCTCGACCGGGGCGGGCAGCGGGGGCACGCAAGGGCGCACGTTCGCGCTGGAGAACGGCTTGCTCACCGTTCGAGGATCCAACTCCGGCATCGACAGCCACGAACCTCCCGGACTCCCCGCGGAGCAGGACGACGAGAAAGGCACGGTTTACACATCAGAGTGGAGCACCGCGTATGAGCTGATCTATCGCCTCGACGGCGAGCGCCTGGTCCCGGTGCGTTATGAAGAGTACGAACAGATCGAGTCGCGGACCGACGTCGCCGCGGCGATCGCGAAAGGCGCGCGCCCTTCGTGGCCGCATCTCGACGGCACTCCGCCGCGCATCGGTGAGTGGTTGAAGACGATCATCCCCCTGAAGGAAGGGACCCGAAAGTATCCGATGATCGACCTCTCCGACCCGGATCAGCCGTGAGGATCCTCGCGGCGCTCGCGGCGATCCTTTGCGGCCTGGCGACGGTCGCAGGCGGCGCCGACGATGTGAATCGACGGGCGTGGACCAAGGAGGAGATCATCGCGCCGATCCCGCCAACCGCGGCGTGCGGCAGCGAGGCGGGCTTGGTCGCGAGCTCGGAGTTCGACCTCACGGGGCGCGGATCCATCCTCGTCACGGCCCACGCCGCGAAGTCATGGCGGTGTCGACCCGACGTGCTTCGGATCTGGCGGCGCGAGGCCGACGGCTACCACGTGGTACTCCGCAGCGACGAGGGCGCCTCGGCAGCGCGCTACGCCTTCACGATGACGATCGTCGCAGAACAGCGCTTGTTGCTGGTCTCCCGCATCGCCGACGATGCGTATCACTTCGACCGCTTCTTCGTCGTCGGCGACGACGCCACGCTGACCGCCGTCTCGTTCGCGCCTCCGGAGGCGGGGTGCGGTTCGTGGCTTCCGTCGATCGGCCGGGAGGAGTACGCGGGTCTCGAGATCCGCGCGGACGGCGACACCGTGCGCTTCGGTTTCGGCGCCGTCGACCTTCGGTCGCGGGACTCGGAGAGCCGCGAGGAGACCTCGTGGCGCGGGACGCTCACGCTCACGCCCTCGAGCCATGGGACGCCTCAGCTTCGCGTCGCGGCGTGTCAGGCCGGGCCGTAAGCCGCGCCCGTCCCTACCGCCTCTTCGAAGGGGTATGGAGCAGGCTGGGCATGTCGTTCCAGACCGATTCCGGCGGCGGAGGGACGTGGTCGCTCACCGCGGGCGCGGTGAATCCGAACTCGGACGGCCGATACAGCGCAATGAGGTATTGCTCGCTGCTGAGCACGTAGTCGGCTCCTCCGATCTCCCGGATCCTGCGACCCAGGTCGGGAGCTTCGGCGAACTGGAAGTTACGCTTCCAGATGAGTAGGTCCTGGAAGCCGTCTCCATCGAAATCGCGGAGCATGACGCGGGCAAAGCGTTTGTAGGCCTCCCCTGAGCTTTCCGTCTCGTCGCGGGCGACCGAATAGACCGAGCTTCGATCGTCTTCTTCCTGCATGATGTTCTCGCGTTCGATTTCGATCGGCCCCACGCGGCTCACGATCTCACCGTCCCGGACGACGACCACGAAGAGGTTCGTGCTCATGTCGACTCCCAGCCGCCCGATCCACCCGTCTTCCACTTGAACGAGCAAGACGATCTCCTTGGAATTCCGACTGGGTCGAAACCCCGCGAGGAGCGATCTGTTCCCGCTGCCGTCGGGGAGTCCGATGTCGAGGGAGCAGACCGACCGCGATACGAAATCGGTGACCAGCAGCGCGGCTCTGGGTGTCCCCGACCCGGGCCCCACGTAGGACACCGCACGCGTTCCATCGATGAAGAGCACGGCCTGGAGGGGAAACGCCAACTCGGAACGCTCGACATCGTTCGGGGTGTGCTTGCGTGGCGGGATGCGGCCCGCATCGTCGGCCACGGAGACGGCGAGGGTGGGCTCCGTATAGACCTGCGCGCACAGCCGCGACGCGCCACCACACGCGCAGGCGGCGCTCAAGACGGTGATCGACCACCACTTCGCGGGCGCCCAGGGAGTTGCCATCATCGATCTCCGAATACGACGTGCGTCGTGTCGTCGACGTCGAACGGGGGTGTGAGGACCACCCGCTCCTAACAGCCAGCCGAACAGCGAAAGGCGGGCGAGCCTGATTCCGTGCCACGGCATCGACCGATTCCTCCAAGCGAGCCCGACGGCATGCGCTGTGGAATGTAGGGATCGTGGTGGCCTGCAGGCAAACAGGCGCGGTAAGCCCACGCGGGACAGATGGGTGATTCCGTCACCGCGTCCTTCGCGAATGGCGTATGTTTACCGCACTGGAAACGTCCGCATGTCCAAGTTCATGGGATCCGATGGCGAAGTCGGTCCGTCCGGCGAAGACGGCCCGCGGATCCTCGATCCTTCGGAGTTTTCGTCGATCCGCCCTCAGCTTCTGGCCCTCGTTCGCCGCGTCTGCCCGCGTTGGCTCGCCAGCCACGCCGAGGACATCGTCCAGAGCGCGATCGTCCAGGTTCTCGAACGGTCCAGAAGGGAGGGGGGAGGATTCGAGGTTTCGTCGTCCTATCTCATGAGGGCGGCCCACAACGCCGCCGTCGACGAGATCCGCCGGCGGTTCCGGCGCCCCGAGGTCGCGGCAGGAGATGAGGAGAGCGGCATGGAGCACGAGGCTCCCGCGCCAGGCCCCGACCGGGAGGCGGAGGCGCGACAAATCGATGCGGCGATTCGGGCGTGTCTGGCGGTTCTCGCCCGACCCAGGCGCGCGGCCGTCATGATGTTTCTGCTCGGCTACTCGCTGATCGACACCGAGCGCATGTCGGGCTGGAGCCGCAAGCGCTCGGAGCACCTGACGTATCGCGGGCTCGCGGACATGAGGCGTTGCCTCGCTTCCAAAGGGATCGAGCCATGAGCGAAGACGACGTTTCCGCCGCCAGACGCCTGCAGTCGCGGCTCGCGGCTCCGCCTCACGGCGCGGCGGCATCCGACGACTGCGCCGACCCCGACCGCATCTGGCTTGCGGCCCGCGGCGAGTTGCCCTGGTCGGAAACCGAGACACTCCTCGACCACGCGGCGTCTTGCGCCGCCTGCACCGTGGCGTGGCGCATGGCGCGCGAGCAAGCGCGCGCCGACGGCGTTTCGTTAGCACTGGAGTCGAAGGCGGCGAACGCCGCACGATGGCGTTGGCTCCGCTACGGCGCGGCCGCCGCGGTCGTCGTGCTCGCCGTGGGGCTCGTGGTCCAGAGATGGCCGCAGCGCGACGTGACGGCTCCGGCGTTCCGGGCGACCTCGGTCCACGCGATCCGCTCCTCGCTCCCGGACGGCGGCGCGCTTCCCCGCGCGGCGTTTCGCCTTCGGTGGAGTCCGGGTCCTCCCGGCACCCGCTATGCGATCCGCGTGACCGACGACAAGCTGTCGCCGATCGCCGAAGCGGCCGGACTCGACGCACCCGAGTTCCAAGTTTCCGAGGCCGCGCTCGGCCGTCTCGCGCCCGGGGCGAGCGTGCTGTGGCAGGTGCAGGCCGTCTTCCCCGACGGAACGCGCGTCTCGTCCGACACGTTCCTCGGGCGCGTCGGACCATCTCGGGGTCCGTGATCCTCCGGGCGGCGTTCCTCGCGGGCCTCGTCGCGGCGGGAGCCGCGCTCCCGACGGCGAAGCCGACTCTCGACGACTGCGACGCGCAAGCCCGCGATCATCCGAAAGAGCTGTCGTCGTACCTCTGTTACTGGCTCGCCGCGCGCCGGCTCCAGGCGTGGGACGATGCCGCCCGCCGTCTCGACGCGCGCCTCGCGATCGACCCGTCGAATCATCTCGTCGAGCTCTACCTCGGCCTGATCGAGGCCGACGTCCGCCACCCCCGGGCCAAGGATCTGCTCGACCGCGCGGCGAACGGGCTCGTCGCGGAGAAGAGCTACACCGGCGCGGTCTACGCACTGCTCTCGATCGTCTACTACCACCAGATCCTGGGGAACATTCCGGCCGCCGACGAGGCTCTGGTCCGCGCGCAGTCCGCCGCCGAGGCCTCCCGCGATCCGATGCTGCTCGCCCGGCTCGACTACGAGCAAGCGCGCCAGGCCTACCTGAAGGCGGATTTCGGCAGGGCGTGGGCCTTCATCTCGAAAGCGGAGACCGAGGTCACGCCCGAAGCACCCTTCGATCTCAGGACCGGCGTTCCCGGCACGTTGGGCACCGTGTGCTGGGCCTTGGGGCGGTACCGCGATTCCCTGAGCTACTTCGAGAAACAGGCGGCGATGTTCCACGACGCGGGAAACGTGTATCTGGAGTCGCATGCGCTCTACAACATGGCCGTCCTCGCGGACACGCTCAAAGGCGCGGACGGCGTGAGCCCCCGGGAAGCTCGCGCGCTCGCGAAGCGCGCGTTCGACACCGCCGTCGCCGCGGGCAACGATGCGACGGCGAACGACGCGCGCGTCCTCCTGGCGCAGGATCCGTCTCTCGATCCCAATGTGGGGATCGCTCATCTCGAGACCGTGATTCGCACGGCGCGGGATCCCGTCAACGTGTGCGATGCGCTCCGCATCCTCGCGCTGCTGAAGCTGCGTGCGGATCCTCGTCATCCCGAGGTTGCCATCGGGTTCGCGGACAAGGCCATCGCATTGGCGCGGGAAAGCGGCGAGCCGCAGGAGATCGCTCTCGGCACCGTGGCCAAGATGAATCTGCGGTGGGAGACCGGTCCGGAGGAGGCCGCGATCGCGGATTCCCTCGCGGCGCTGGAGGCGGTCGAGAAAATCCGGGACCTCCAGCGCGACGAGCTGGTCGGCGCGCGCTGGTTCGCGCGGCAGTCCGCCACCTACTACCAGGCGTCCGGGAGGATCCTGGAATCGCTCCAGGGTCGCGGCTCACCCGAGCGTCTCGAGCTCGCCTTCTCCATCGCCGAACGCATGCGCGCCCGCGCCCTCCTGGATTCCCTGGATGCCGCCCGCGTCACGGCCGTCCACGCGAGGGCCGCGCCGCACGCGGCGGAGCGAGACGCCCTTCTGGAGCAGATCGCCCGGACCCAGAAGCAGCTGGTGCAGGGGACGCGCACTGCTGGCGAAAAGGCCTCGCTGCTTCACGAGATCGACACGCTGGAATCGCGGGAGGCCGCGCTGCGCGATGAGCTTGCTCGCGCGGACCCGCGCGTCGCGGCGCTTCGCAGGCCGGCGATCCCCACGCTCGCCGAGATCCGCTCGTTGCTTGCGCCGGACGAGGCGCTGCTCGCATTTCAACTCTCGACCCGGCGGGTCGACGAGAACTACGCGTGGCCCACCGGCGGTTCGTGGGTGTTCGTGATCACGCGCGAGTCGGCCGAAGCGCTTCCGCTTGCGGAGGTCGACGCGCTCGAGAACGAGATCGACGTCTGGATCGGCACCTTCCCGCGAAGGGACGGCCTCGAGCGGATGGGGGCCGGGCGCCTCTACGACGATCTCGTCAAGGACGCGCTGGCGGACCTGCCGGCCGGCATCCGGCGTTTGGTCGTGGTGCCCGATCGGGAGCTTCACCGGCTGCCGTTCGACGCGCTCGCCGCAGGTCCGGATTCGGAGCCTTTGGGCGCCCGCTTCGAGATCTCGATCGCGCCTTCCGCCACGATCTGGGCGCGATGGCGGCGCTCGCAGCCAACGCCGCCTCCCGAGGGCGCTCTCGCGCTCGCGGACCCCGCGATGCCGTCCGACGGCGAGCCCGCGTTGCTCCGGCAGGCCGCGCCCTGGGTGGAAGGCCTTCGGCTGGGTCCGCTGCCGCAGGCCCGATCCGAGGCGCGCCGCCTCGCCCGGCTGCTCGGCGGGCGCTGCCGCCTCCGCGAGGGGCCTTACGCGAGCGAGCACTGGCTCAAGCACGCCTCCCTCGCGAATTACGGTGTCGTCGTGCTCGCCACCCACGCGGTGCTGGACGAGGAGCACCCCGAGCGATCGGCGGTCCTTCTCGCGGCGGGTTCGAAGGAGGAGGACGGACTTCTCCAGCCGCGGGAGATCGCCGATCTTTCCCTCGATGGTCGGCTCGTCGTCCTGTCCTCGTGCAGCAGCGCCTCCGGGACGGTGCTCCGGGGGGAAGGCGTCGTCGGGCTCGCGCGCGCTTTCTTCGAGGCCGGGGCCCGCGCGGTGGTCGCGAGCCTGTGGCCCATGCGTGACGAGGAGGCCGCGGCGGTCGCCGGCGATTTCTATCGGCACCTGAGCCTGGGCGAGAGCGTGAGCCGAGCCCTGGCCGGCGCG
>JBGQLU010000116.1:0-11149 GCA_041500265.1 Acidobacteriota bacterium
GATCCCGACGTCTACAACAATCTCGGCTCCGTCTACTATCGCGAGGGGCGGCGTGACGAGGCGATCGAGCAGTTTCGCCGTGCCCTGCGCTTGAATTCCGAGCACGCGAACGCGTGCTACAACCTCGGGACCGCCCTCGCGGCCGGAGGGGACTGGAACGGGGCCGCCGTCGCCTTGCGGAGCGCGATCCGTCTCGACCCGGACAACCCGTCCGCCCACGCCAACCTCGCCGCCGTGCTCCTGGGGCTGGGGGACGACGCGGGCGCGTGGCGCGAGGTGCGGGCATCGCGGGCCTTGGGGCTCGAGCCGCCGAAGGCCGTGATCGCGAAGCTCGCCGCGCGCATGCCCGAGCCGCGTTAGGGCCGGTCGGTTCTAGCTCAGTCCTCGTTCCGGTCGGGCTTCGGGAGCGCGATCCCGCCGAGCCCGGCGGCCCGCGACGCGGCATCGAGGGCCGGGAGGTCGCTCCGCTTCACCCCTTCCCAAATCTCGAGCGCGCGAACGAGCCGGGTCTCGTTCCGGGCGGCGACGTCGCGCTGCGGCTGGGTCGGGGCCCGATCCGACCCCTCGAGATCGATCTGCACGGCGACCAGGGCGCGGCCGATCGATGCGAGGTTCGGCCCGTCGTCGTTCGGAGCGACGAGCGGCGCGATCTTCGCTTCGAACGCCGCGATCGCATCGCGGCTCGATGCCGACCTCGAGGCGTCGAACTGCTTGCGTACCGCGCTCAGCTCCGCGAGGGCGGCGGACTGACGCGCGAGGGCGTCCGAGATTTCGCGGGAGAGCGCCAGAGCGGCGTCCAGGGCTTTCGGGTCCACCGCGACACGGGGGTCGGCCACGACGCGAAGCGGCTTCACGTACTCGCGGCCGCCGATCGAAAGGACCACCCGGTAGTCGCCGGGAGACGCGAGCATGCCCTCGGGGAGAGCCGGCGCGCCGTCGCTCTCGACCGCCGCGATGCCGTACTCGTATCGGGATACTCGCGGGCGCGTCATCCGGAGGTCCCACACGAAACGGTGCGCCCCCTCGCCGGCCGCCGGTGCGGGCGCTGGCCGGATCCACCGCTCCGCGAAGGTGCGGTCGGCGGGAACCTCCCGCGTCTTTTCGCTCGAAAAACTCCGGACCGGAACGCCGCGCGCGTCCCGGATCTCGAGCCGGACGGAGGCTGCCGCCCCGGCCGGGAGCCAATAGTCGATGACGGCGCCGGTCGGCGGATTCTGGCCCGCCGGCTCTTCCGTCGGAAGCGGGGTGTCCTTGCTTTGGTTGCGCCGGACGCGGATTGCCACCGCGGGCGCGAAGAGTTGAACGGTATCGCCGGCCGGTGCGGGGCCGATCTCGCGAAGGGGACCGATGTTGTCGAGCACCCAGATCGCGCGCCCCTGGGTCGCGACGATCAAGTCGTCGCCGTGCACCAGCAGGTCGGTGACGATCACCGTGGGCAGGTTGCGCTGGAGCGAGCGCCAGTGATCGCCGTCGTCGAATGAGACGAACACTCCATGATCGGTCCCCGTATAGAGCAGCCCACGCTTCACGGGATCCGCCCGCAGCGCCGCCACGAACTGCGCACCGGGGAGGTCCGCCGCGATCGACGCCCAGCTTCGACCGAAGTCGTGGGTGCGCCACGCGCGCGGGGTGAAATCGTCCTGACGGTGATTGTCGGCGGCGACGTAGGCCGTGCCCGCATCGAGCGCGGAGACATCCACGGTCGCGATCTTCGCCCAGGCGGGAACGTCCTTCGGCGTGACGTCGAGCCAGGTCGCGCCGGCGTCCCGCGTCAGCCGGACGCGCCCGTCGTCGGTCCCGGTCCAGATCGTGTCGTTGTCCCGCGGCGCCAGCGCGATGCTGACGATCGTGCCGAACCCGCAGGCGAGCGCCTGCGCCGGATCGGGGTCGCCGTCGCACGCCTTCGCGGCGTCGCCGCGCGACGTGGGGTCCGGGCTGACGATCCGCCAATGGGCCCCGCGGTCGCTCGAACGGAACAGCACCTGGGCCCCTTGGTAGAGCGGGTACGGCGGCACGCGGGACACCGCGATCGGCGTGATCCAACCGTAGTGGTATTGGACGCCGGTCGGTCGCGCGCCGTAGCTGCTCACGGGCCACGGGGAGATGTTCTGGACCTCTCCGTTCCGGGCGTCCCAACGGGACAGCCGCCCGCCGAGCCCGGATCCGTAGACGACGTCGGGATCGACGGGATCGGGAATGTCGTAGTCGCGCTCGTCGGCGCCGATGGGATGCCAGTCGCGAAACGTGATCGAGCCGTAATCGCTGCGGCTTACGATCGACACGGTGCCGTTGTCCTGTTGGCCGGCGTAGATCCGGTAGGGAAACCTGTCGTCGGCGGCGAGATGGTAGACCTGGCCGGTCGGCTGGTTGTACCAGCTGCTCCACGTCGCGCCGCCGTTCACGCTGACCGCGGTTCCCTGGTCGGAGGCCGAGATCATTCGCCCGGGATGCCCGGGATCGATCCAGAGGTCGTGATAGTCGTCGCCGCCGGGCGAACCCTTCCAGTACTCGCACGTCGCCCCGCCGGAGGTGCAGCGGCGGATCGACTGCCCCATGACGAACACGGTGTCGGGATCGTCGTGGGAGACGGTCGCGCGGCCGAAGTAGTTGCTTCCGAGCCCGCTGTCGGCGTTGACTCGCTTCCAGCTCGCCCCACCGTCGTCCGAGCGGTAGAGCCCGCCGTCGCGCTCGGCGTCGACGGCGGCGTAGACCCGCGTGGCGTCGCCGGCGTGCGTGACCGCGAGTCCGATGCGGCCGAGCGCTCCGTCGGGCCAGCCGCCTCCCTCGATCCGGGTCCACGTGCGTCCGCCGTCGCGCGAGCGGTACACGCCGCTCTCCCGCCCGGTGGAGGGAGCGAAGTAGGCGAGCCAAGGCCGGTGACGCACTTGCCACACCGACGCGAAGACGATGTCAGGGGATGAAGGATCCGCGGCGAGATCGACGGCGCCGGTATTCTCGCTGACGAAGAGCGTCCGGCTCCACGTCGCGCCGCCGTCCTCCGTGCGAAAGACGCCGCGCTCGGGGTTGGGGCCGAACACGTGTCCGAGCGCCGCGACGAGGACGACGCTCGCGCTGCGTGGATCGACGAGGATCGCCCCGATGTGTCGGGTTCTCTCGAGACCCGCGGGGGCCCACGTCGTCCCGCCGTCCGAGGACTTGAAAACCCCTTCGCCGGCCGCGATGTCGTAGCGCGACGTCACCTGCCCCGTTCCGACGTAGATCGTCTTGGGGTCGGACTTCGCGATCGCGAGCGCGCCGATCGATGCCGGACCGCGGTCGAAGATCGGCGCCCAGGTCCGTCCCGCATCGGTCGTCTTCCAGACCCCGCCCCCGGCGGCGCCGAAGTAGAAGGTGTCGGGCTCTTGCGGCACCCCCACGGCCGCGGTGCTCCAGCCGGCCCGATGCGGCCCGACGAGTCGCCACGACATTCCCTCCATCATGCGGTCGGGGACGCCAGGCGCGGCGCCGGAGGCGGACCGGCAACAGATCGGCAGCGCCGAGGTGGCGACGATCACGAGCACCAATCTGTGCAGGGACATGGAATCCTCGCGCTCGGCTTGGAAAGGCCGCGCGAGTCTAACCCTGGAGCGCCGCGAGCCGCTTCCGGATTCGCGTCACCTGGCCTGCCGGCCGCTGGGATTCAGGAAGCGATTCCGCGTACGAGAGCGCCTGCTCGAGCGTCGCTTTCGTTTTCGCGGTGTCGCCTTTCTTTTCGAAGATCGTCGCCCGGGCGTCGAGCACCGTGAGCTTCCGCGGGCCGTAGACCTTCGCGAGCGCGCGGTCGGAGGCCGCGAGCGCCTCGTCGTAGCGGCCGAGCTCCCGGAACACGATGGCAAGGCGCGCGGGCGGGTTGTAGTCGCCGGGGAGGTCGCGCTCGGAGGCCTGGAGCGGCCGAAGCGCCCTCGCGGGATCCCCGGCGGCGATCGCGGCGTTCACGCGGTAGCCGTCGAGCGCGGCCCGCGCGTCGGCGGACGGCGCCGTCTTCTCGTCTTGCTCGAGGAACTCGAGGAGCGCCTTCGCTTCCGCCTTGGCGCCGGCGGCGTCCCCCTGACGGTCGCGCGCATCGATGAGGGCCGACCGAAGGCCCGCGCGATCGTCGGAGAGAAGGCCGTCGAACGACAGCGCCGCCTTGACCGAAGCCTCGAGCGAGGAGATCGCGCCCGTGCGCCAGGATAGCTTGTCATCCGCGTCGAGCGCGCAGCCCAGGCCCGTGGCCGCCAGGTTGGCGCGCGACACCCCGGGCGGGAGCGAGGGTCCGAGGTCGATGGCGCGGCGGGCGCACGCCTCTCCCTGATCCGACTCCGACAGCGCGAAGACGAGGGCTTCGGCAGCCCTCCCCCGCGTGGGCCAGGAGGTATCCCCGGCGCGGAGCGCTTCCTCGTATCCGTCGGCCGCCTCTTTCGTCCGCCCTTGCGCGTCGAGCGTCGCCGCCCGTGCGTAGAGGCTGTCGGCGTCGAGGCCCGCGCCTTGCGCCATCGCCCGTTCGGCCTCTCCGAACCGCTGGACGAGCTGTCGCGTGTCCACCGCGCCGAGCCAGCGGTACACGACCTTTTCGCTCCGCGGGTCCAAGACCTCGAACGTCGGCACGGCCTCCCAGGGATACCGGCCGAGGAACCCGGCATTCTTTTCATTCTCGGTGTCGATCGAAAGCCAGACGAACCGTCCGGCATGCCTCGTGAGCGCCCGGTCGGTCAGGACCGTAGCGCGCATGAGGCGACAGGTGTGTCACCACGGGGCCCAGACCTCGACGAACAGGGGCCGGCCGGACGCCTTGGCACTCGCGAGCGCGGTGGCGAAGTCGTTCTCGATGAAGGGGAGAGCCGGCGTCGCGGCCGGCTGGTGCTTGGCGGCGGACACCGGTCGCACGCCGGCGGCCACGATGCCGCCGAAGGCGAGCGCGATCGAGACACGGACGAGACGAGATTGCACGACGGCACCTCACTCCGGAAGAGCGCGGCGGATCACTTCGAGCGATAGGCTTCCATCTTGTCCCAACGGTTCGGATAGATCTTCTTCGCCGTCGCCTCGCAGGGCGTCCCCCTGGCGGCGTTGAACAGGACTATGAACTCCGAGAAGTCGTCCCCCGTCCTGCTCGCCGCATAGGGCGAGGGGCGGCGGTCGTCGGCGTCGGCGGCGTTCTGCCACTCGTGAACCTCTCCCGCGCCCTTCCAGAACGTCTCCTGGGTGTTGTGGCCCGACTCGTGAGTGAAGCGATTGTCGAAGTCGTTCTGGGTCTGCGCGTCGTTCACCGGATACAGCGTGATCTCACCGGATCCGCCTTCGCCGACGATCTTCCCCAACGCGTCCGTTTCGGGCGCGGGGGTCGGAGAGAGGATGACCACGTTCGTATGAACGCGTTGTTCCGACGGGATCGCGCGGAGGGCCTCGGACACCTGCTTGGTCGTCGGGAGGTTCTTCCCCTTGGCGGCGTCGTCCGTCGGCCGGATGACCTGGATCTTCTGCCCGTCGATCTGAATCTCCTGCGCGACGGCCTGCGAGGTCGACTTGTCCGGCCAGATGTAGGCCGCCTTCGACTCGGGGGGCGAGATCGTGGCGGGACCGCTCTTCGTGCGCAGACGGTCGAACGCCTCCGGGGACGCGATCACGGTGCCGCGGGACTGCGGGTTGAGGTACGCACACGCGCCGGTCGCGACCGTCCTCTTGCCTGCCTTCGGCGCGTCCGCCGGAGGCTTCGAGCCGGCCGGGGCGGCGTCGGGGGCGGCCGTGCGCGGCGTCGTCCCGTCCTCGAGGTCCTCGTGCTTCTCCTTCGTCAGGCCGACGGGGCCCTGCTGTCTGTTGGGACCCATGACTGGACACTCCCTCCCCGGCGTCTCGCCTAGTGCTCGACCCGCTTGCGTCCGTTCTCGAAGATCTCCTTCATCTGGTCCGCCATGATACGGCCGCCGAGGCTCCGCTTGATCGAGCCGCCGGATCCGGCGACCTGGTCGGTGAAGGCGTGGCTCATGTACAGCACGACCGCGCCGCCGTCCACCGGCAGGAACCCGGCGACCGACTGCTCGGCGTCGTAGCCGGTGCTCACGTAGAATTCGCGGCGCACGAACGCCCGTGCCTCGCCGCCGGGGCTGATCATGATGTGAGCGAGCACGAAGGTCGGTTTCCCCCGGACGTTGGACTTGACCCAGGCGAATTTCTGCTCCATGCCCGGGAAGGTCGCCTGGGGGTAGCCGAGCAGCACGGCCTCGAACCCGGGCAGGTGGGCGTTCAGCTCGGTGGCCGCTTCGCTCGCCTTCCGCAGATCGGAGGCGACGGCGGTCGTGACGCCGCCTCCACGATCGTACGGAGCGATCCCCGCCAAGCCGGACGCCCGGTACGCCTCGTAGCGCGACAGGAGCAAGCGGCGCAGCCGATCCTCGATCGCCTCGGGCGTCCCGCCTTTCTCGATCTTGAACGCCTCCTGCTCGGAGGCGCTCAGATTCATCCGGTCGCCGGACCCGGCGTTCGCGATCTGCTTGGCCTCGTCGGCGGTGAGCTTCAAGCCCGCGAAATCGGCGAGGCTCGGCGGCGAGCCGAGGGGGCCGAACGACTGCACCTGGGGATCGGTGGTGACGAGCGTGCCGGCCAGGATTTGCTTCCCCAGCTCGTCCGGCGAGGTCTTGACGAGGAACGCGGTGGCGAACGCCAGGTCCCGCTCCGACACGCCCGCGACCTTGGTCGTGACGAACTCCCCCTTCATGACCCGCTGCCTGTCCCCGGCGGACATCCCGACCTCGGAGAGGACTTGGTCCGCGGTCGGCTGCGCCCGGGCCGCAGCCGCCACGCACAACAGCGCAAGAACGCCCATGCGTCCTCCGTATCGTCGATCGCGGCGCGACCTCGACAGTCGTGCGGGAAGACCTAGCGCGCCGATTTATACCATGGCGCCGGGCCCCGACCACCTTCGGGACGATTCAGGTCCCCAAGCTTGGCGAAACGGCCGCGGGACTCCCAACGATCGGGATTAGCCTCCCATCGGTCTTGCCGTGGGTCCATGCGAGCACTGCGGTCGCGAGCTTCCCGAAGGCACGGTGTCGTGCCCGGCCCGTGGACCACCCGTCCATGACGCTCTGACAGTCGACACGATCGGGCACGCAAGCTCCTCGCCCGACGGCTGCCGGGGTTCAGACCGCGTTCAGGTCCGCGTGCTCCCGGTCGATTTCGAGCTGCAGGTTTTGGTGGTCCCGGTCGTTGATCTCTCCGGCGTCGCGCAGCCGCAGAAGCTCCGCGGTCTCCGCTTGCCAGACGGCCCGCCGCACGTCCCGCGAGACTTCGAGGCGCCGCGTGGCTTGGAGCCGCTCGCTTTCTTCCAGCTCGCGGAGCTCCGCCAGCTGATCGGCCATCACGTCGCGGTAGCGGTAGACCGCGATCGGGCACATCTCCTCGCTGCAGAACTCGTCGAGCCGCGCGATCCCCGCCGCCAGCATCGCCTCGCGCGCCTTGCGCGTCTCGCTCTCGGTCGTCGGGTCGGCCGGGATCCGAAGCCAGCGCACGAGGGGAGCCAAGGTCGATCCCTGGCCGATCAGCGTCACGACGATCGTCACGAGCGCGGCGGCCTCGACCACCTCCCGTCCGGGAAACGCCGATCCATCCGGAAGCGCCATCGGCAGCGCCAGCGCGGCGGCGAGCGAGACGGCGCCGCGCACCCCGCACCATCCCGCGAGGGCGACGGCGCGCGGGTCGGGATAGCCGCCCTCCTTCGCCCTGAAGCGCGGAAACAGCCAGAGCGGGATGTAGGCCGCCGGCCAGAACCAGGTGATCCGAGCGAGGATCACGACGGCGGCGATCGCGAGCCCGGTTCCGAGCAGGCGGGACATCGTGGCCGGGTCGGCGCCCAGGCGACGCGGTATCTCGAGGCCTACGAAGAGGAACATCAAGGCGTTCAGGACGAAGGCCAAGACGTCCCAGGCGCCGGTGAGCTCGACACGGCTTTCCGCCGCGATCGCGTCGAGGCGCCACGACGCGACGAACCCGGCCACGACGACCGCGAGGATTCCGGAGGCACCGACCGCTTCCGCGATCGCGAAGGCCAGATACGGCGCCACGAGAGAGAAGACGAAAAGCACGTTCGTTCCCCGCAGGCGCCTGTTCAAGGCGACCGCCAGGAACCCCACGGCCATGCCGGTGGCGACACCCAACCCCGCGATGCGCGCGAAGTTGATCGCGATCGAACCCGCCTCGAACACACCCGAGAAGACCACCAGCAAGGCAAGCTGCACGCCCAGGAGCCCCGTCGCGTCGTTGATCAGACTCTCCCCGCCGATGATCGCCGTCGCCCGCCGGGGAACCCGCAGGCGGGCGAGCACCGCATGAACCGCCACGGTGTCGGTCGGAGAGAGAACCGCACCGATGAGGAAGCAGACACCCCACGGCAGCTCCGGGATCAGCCACTTCGCGGCGACGCCGACGCAGAGGATCGTGAACGCCACGAGGCCGATCGCGAGCGAGAGGATCGGGCGCAGCCACCGACGGAAATCGTGCCAGGAGGCTTCCCACGCCTCGGCGTACAGGAGAGGCGGAAGGAACACGGCCAGCACGACGCGCGGGGAGATCTCGACCGGCGCCAACCCCGGGAGGAGCGCCCACACGATTCCGGCGATCGCGAGGAGAACGGGCGCCGGAAGCCCGACCCGCGGCGCGACGATCGCCGCCAGACCGATCAGGCCGAGGATCGCGATCAGACCTGGGAGGAATTCCGCCACGCCTCAGTACCGCGGCATCGACCGATCGATCTTCGCGGCCCACGCATCGACCCCGCCGGCGAGGATCTGGAGCCGCCCGAATCCGGACTGCCGCAGCAGGTGGTACGCCTGAACGCTCCGGATCCCGTGATGGCAGGACAGCGTGTAGGTGTGCGCGGAGTCGAGCTCGTGGAGGCGCGCCGGCAGGTCGCTCAGCGGGAAGAGCACGGCGCCGGGGATCCGCGCGATCTCGAATTCGTGCGGCTCGCGGACGTCCAAGAGCTCGAACGTCTCGCCGGCGTCGCGGCGCGACTTGAGCTCTTCGACTGAGAGCGTCGGGAGTCCGCTCACATCCGCGTCGGCCTCGTCGCCTCGGATGCCGCAGAACTCGTCGTAGTCGATTGGCGCGACGACCGTCGGCGCGTCGCCGCAGACGGCGCAGTCCGGGTCCTTCCGGAGCGCCACCTCGTGGAACTTGAACGCGAGCGCGTCGAAGAGGACCAGGCGGCCGATGAGCGGCTCTCCGGAACCCAGGATCAGCTTGACGACCTCGAGCGCCTGCATCGCGCCGATGATTCCGGGAAGGACGCCGAGCACGCCGCCGTCGGCGCACGAGGGGACCATGCCGGGGGGCGGCGGCTCGGGGAAGAGGCAGCGGTAACAGGGGCCGCGGCTCGCGTCGAAGACGGAGAGCTGCCCGTCGAACCGGAAGATGCTGGCGTAGACGTTCGGCTTCCCCGAAAGCACGCAGGCGTCATTGACGAGATACCGCGTCGGGAAGTTGTCGGTCCCGTCCGCCACGATGTCGTAGTCGCGGATCACGTCCATGACGTTGTTCTTCGTCAGGCGGGTCGCGTGCGGAACGACCCGGATCTCCGGGTTGAGCCGCGTCAGCCGCTCGCGCGCCGCGTCGAGCTTGGGACGCCCTACGTCCGAGGTCGCGTAGAGGATCTGGCGCTGGATGTTCGTCAGGTCGACCGTGTCGAAATCGACGACCCCGATCGTTCCTACGCCTGCCGCGGCGAGGTACAGGGTGAGGGGCGAGCCGAGCCCGCCCGCACCGACGCAGAGGACGCGCGCTTGCTTCAGCTTGAGCTGCCCCTCGAGCGTCACCTCCGGCATGATCAGATGCCGGCTGTACCTCAAGATCTCGTCGCGTGACAGGTGCGCCATCGATCCCGATCTCCTCGCGTTTCCCCATCTATGCTAGGGCCAACCGGCCGCCTATGCCGAGAGAACCCGGGCTATACTCCGAGAATTCGCCGAAGTTCGGTGCGGCATCAAGAGAGGAGCATGACATGAGCGGCGTACGGGTTCTGGTCGGCACCAAGAAGGGCGCGTTCATCCTCACGTCGGACGGGAAGCGCGCGAACTGGAACGTCTCGGGTCCCCATTTCGCCGGCTGGGAGCTGTATCACCTCAAGGGATCGCCGGCGGATCCGAACCGGCTGTACGCGTCCCAGTCGAGCGGCTGGTTCGGGCAGCAGATCCAGCGATCCGACGACGGCGGAGCGACGTGGGAGCCGGTGGGAAACCAGTTCACCTACGACGGCGTCCCAGGCACCCACCAGTGGTACGACGGAACGCCGCATCCGTGGGAGTTCAAGCGGGTCTGGCATCTCGAGCCGTCGCCGGCCGATCCGGACACCGTCTACGCGGGGGTCGAAGACGCCGCGCTCTTCCGAACGACCGACGGCGGCAAGACGTGGCACGAGCTCTCCGGGCTCCGCAGTCACGGCTCCGGCTCCCAGTGGATGCCCGGCGCCGGCGGGATGGGCTTGCACACGATCCTCCTCGATCCGAGCCATCCGGGGCGGATGCACATCGCGATCTCGGCCGCGGGCGTCTTTCGCACCGACGACGGCGGGACGACGTGGCGCCCGACGAACCGCGGCCTGAACTCGCAGTTCATGCCCGACCCGACGGCCGAGGTCGGCCACTGCGTCCACCGGATCGCGATGCACCCGTCCCGCCCGAACGTGCTGTTCATGCAGAAGCACTGGGACGTGATGCGCAGCGACGACGCCGGCGAGTCGTGGCACGAAATCAGCGGGAATCTGCCGACCGACTTCGGGTTCCCGATCGACGTGCACGCGCACCAGCCGGAGACGGTCTACGTCGTCCCGATCAAGAGCGACTCCGAGCACTATCCCCCGGAGGGGAAGCTGCGGGTCTACCGCAGCCGCACGGGCGGAAACGAGTGGGAGGCGCTCACGAAGGGACTGCCCCAGCGCGACTGCTACGTCAACGTGCTCCGCGACGCGATGGCGGTCGACTCGCTCGATCCGTGCGGCGTGTACTTCGGGACGACCGGCGGGCAGGTCTACGCCTCGGCCGATTCCGGAGACGCCTGGGCGCCGATCGTGCGCGATCTTCCCGCCGTGCTCTCGGTCGAGGTCCAGACGCTGCCATGATCCGGGTCGTGCTTCCGGCGCCGCTGCGGAGGCTCGCGCGGATCGACGGCGAGGTCGCCC
>JBGQLU010000117.1:0-11088 GCA_041500265.1 Acidobacteriota bacterium
CATGAGGTGGCCCGATCTCGGGGCGGGGGCCCCGAGGGTGTTCATCGCGGCCCAGGAGTCGGCGCCCGGGTCGTACCGTCCGCCGGTGTTGGACGTTCCCCCCGCGATCTGCCCGCCCCACACGAGCATGACGTGGCCGGTCCACGTCGCCGCGTGGTTCAGGCGAGCGGTTGGAGCAGTGAGGGTCGAGGTCGCCGCCCATGAATTCGTCGACGGAGTGAAGCGAGCGCCCGTCGTCAGGAGATTCGTTCCATCGAACCCTCCCCAGACGATCATAGACTGCCCGCTCCAGACGGCGGTGTGCCCATTGCGGGGTGACGGCGCTGAAGCCGGCGGGAGTGCCGTCCACGTATCCGCGAAAGGATCGTACGAAGCGCCGTCGCCAAAAAGCGTCGGCGAGGTACCGCTGCCTCCCCAGATGAGCACGCGGGAGCCGCTCCAGACGGCGGTCGCGCCGGTCCGGGGCAAGGGCGCACTCGCGGCGGAGGTCGCGGCCCAAGAATCGCTGGCCGGATCGTACCGTCCGCCGGTGTTCGTCAGCGCGGTGTCGAATCCACCCCACGCGACGACCTTGGACCCCGTCCACGTCAGCGTGTGTCCCGTACGAGCGGTTGGCTCTCCGACTTTGGACATCGCGCTCCAGACGTTGGCGACCGGATCGTAACGTCCCGCGTGCTGCACGAACTGCCCGCCACCCCACGCGACGACGAGGCTTCCCGTCCAAACCGCCGGAGCGCTCTCGATCGGCATCCCGAACGTCGCAATCGGGGCCCATGCGTCGGTGATGGGATCATACCGATCGCCGCCGAGGACGATCAACTCGCTCCCGGTCCAGACGTTGCCCCGATTCGCGCGCGAGATCGGGGCACCCGCGCTGACCGGGGACCAGCGACGCGTCGCCGGATCGTATCGCTTGGCGTCAGGAAACTCGGGATCGGTGCCTCCCCAGACGATCGCCTCCGAACCCGTCCAGACCATGGTGAACGTCTTCCTCGGAACCGGACCGCCTCGCGTTTCCGCGGGCCTCCACGCATCGGCGACGGGGTCATACTGGCCGCCGCTCCAGACGGGGTTTCCGGAGGTATCCACGCCGCCCCACACGAAAAGCTCGCGTCCCGTCCAAGCGGCGAGCGGGGATCGTCGCCCTGGCGGCGCGGCCACGGCGCTCATCGGCCGCCAACGGTCGAGGGCCGGATCGTAGAGTGCGCCGTCATTGAGCACCGTCGCGAGACTCCCGCCCCAGACGGCGACCTCGTGATCCGTCGCGGCGACGAGAGCGAGCGTGCGGTTCGACGGGGCTCCGGAGCCCGTCATCACGGTCCATGAGTTCAGCGAAGGGTCGTACCCCGCCCCCTGGGCCTGGTCCCAGAACCACATACGGCCCGAGACCCATGCCGTTGTTTTGTACGGGCCCTTTGTCAGCGGCGTCGCCGCCATCGCGTTCCACGAATTGGCCGCCGGATCGTAACGCGAGCCATCCCGGACCGGGACCAACGTATGAAACGTGAAGTCCCACTGCTGCCCGCCGAAGACGAGCATCCCGCTTCCCGTCCACACCGCGGCCGCGTACACGCGGGCGCTCGGAGCTCCCGCGGAAACGATCGAGGCCCAAGAATTCGAGACCGGATCGTACGTGGCACCGTCGGAATACATCTGCCAGCTGTCGATCCCGACTCGGATTCCGCCGCCCCAGACGATCATCGCGCTCCCCGTCCACACGCCTGCGGCACCGTCGCGGGGAGAGAGCGCCGGGGTCGCCATGCTCGACCATGTGTCGGTCGCCGGGTCGTACCGCGCGCCGTCCTTGTAATTGAACATCGCCCCCTGGTCGCTGACCCCTCCCCACACGATCATCTCGGTGCCGGTCCAGACAGCCACGTGCTCTTGCCGGCGCGGTGGCGGACCTGCCGAGCTCATGCCACCGTCCCAGGAATCGTCGGGGCCGCACGCGTCGGCACCCGCAGCGACGGCGGGGAAAGCCACGACGATCGACGGGTCGGCCACGGTCTGAGCCTCGCTGGGATCGAAGTCCGCGGCTCGGGACGCCCACCACGAGTCGAACGGAGTCTTCGGAATCGTCAGAACTCCGGAAAGCGCCGTCGCGTCGCCGGCCGGGGGCCCGACGACGAACGCATCGTCGCGCTCGACGACATGCCCCCCGAGCGTCGCCGCGGCGTCGGCCCGCGCCCGCGTCGCGGCATGAAGGACGGGGTCCCACGCGTAACGTGAGCGGATGTCCCGATCCACGAGGGCGGGACGGGCGAGGCACTCTTGGAGGAGAACGGAATCGTTTCCGAGTGCGTCGAACAATTCCTGCAGCCGACGGGGAAGCCGCGAGCCAGCTACCATGCGTGCCAGCTCTTGAGACAGCCGGTGGGCGGTGATCGTGTCTCCCCAGATTTTTTCCAGCGCAACGCTTTCCTGAAGGTACCGGCGGACCTTGGCCTCGATCACCCCCTCCGGCACCGACGTCTCGAATTCGGGTTTCTGGCCGAGCCTGTGGGCCCAGGCAACGCGCTCGAGGGCCCGCTGCCCGGTGAGCCGATCGTTCCATGAGACTTCGGTCCGAGCGTGGGCAGCGGTGAGCGCGAGCGTCACGGCGGTTACGACGGCGACGGTTCCCGGGTGCCGCATTTCCCCTCCTTGCCGTCGGGTACCGACAGCCGTCGGGCGGGGAAGAGCCTGTCGCGCGGGACTCGGGAGAATCCGCTGGAAGCGACGCCCGCCCCGGAAAGCGGGATAGGTCCCACGACGATGTGGCTCTCCTCCCCGGTGCAATTCGCCCCAGACTAGGACCGTCGGTCGTAAACGTCAAGAGTCACGGGTCGCCGTGGAAACGCCCTGCCTACTCTTGCTGCTTGGGGAGAGACGGCCAGTTCAAGATCACGTGGAAGGCGATGCTCGAGCGCTCCGCGACCGGGACGTTGAGAAGCACGCGCTGTCCGTCCGGCGAGACGTCCTCGAAGACCGGCGTGTCGCGATCGGGAGTCCTCGGGAGCTTGAAGAGCGCCTTCGGGGTGCCAGGACGGAAAACCGGGGATGTTTCGATCGTGAGCGACATGACGTTGCCGTCGGGAGCCAGATAGAACAGCTCCTTGCCGTCGGCGCGCCAGCGCGCGATGCTTCCGCCGTTGTTGGAGATCTGCCACTGTTGATAGGCGCCCGACGACGCGCGGACGTAAACCTCCTCCCGTCCCGTTTCGTTGGACTTGTACGCGATCCACTGTCCGTCTCGCGACGCCTCGGCAAGCTCTTCGACGAACGGAGTGCGGAGGACCAGTTTGGGCTCCCCCTTGCCGTCGAGGGGCAACAGTTTGATGTCCTGATTGGTCTCCGGGTCTTGCTCGTCGAACAGGATCGCCTTGTCGCCGGGCATGAAGCTCCCTGTACCCTTCCAGCTCGGCGAGGCGTAGAGCAGCTGGACGTCGCCTCCCTCGACGAGCGACTTGACGCACAGGTCCTGAACGGACTTCGGCGAGCACACGAACGCGAGCCGGTTCGAATCGTGCGACCACTGGGGCCCGAAGTAGAACCCGCTCTTCTGGGTCAATCGGAACTTCCGATCGTATGCGAGATCCGCGATCCAAAGGTCGCCCGCGCCGAGATCGGATTCCGCCATGAAGTAGGCGATCTTATTCCCGTCGGGCGACACCCGCGGCGTGACGAAGTACCCGGCCGGTCCGAGCGGTCCGAGCGGGCGTCCGTCTCGGCCGTACCACTCGAGCGTGCTCTTCCGCGACGCGTCGGGGAGGTAGACGATCGTCCCGTTGTCCGCGGCGGCGAACGGGACGAAGTTCTTGGGCTCCCAGTAGCTCAGCTTCTGATCGCCGATCGGTGCCGGCTGTCCGATCAGTCGTCCCGCCGCGGCGTCGAAGCGCCAAGCGTAGAGGCCCGCAGCGCGTCCGTAGATCAGATACCCCGGGGCGACGTAGGCCGCGTTCGTGGCGTCTTCGATGAGCGTTTTCGGCTCCGGCGAATCGAGCGAGGCCAGCATGAGACGGCCGGCTTCGCGCGCGCCGTCGGTGCGCGGCGCGCGCGAGATGTAAACGAAGTGGCGTCCGTCGGGGAGGAACCGAGGCCACCGGTGGGTTGTTTCGGTCTTTTCGTCGAATCGCGTGACCGCTTTCGGCGCACCGCCCGCGGCCGGAATGCTGACGATGCCGGACCGTATCTTCGGCGAGAAAAGGATGACGTCGGTCGCGCCCCAGCTCCCGCCGCGCGCGCTGGGAGCGTCGGCCAGGACCTGCGGCGAGCCCCCGCGCAGGTCGACCTTCTTCAGCTTACCGTCGGCGAAGAACCCGAGGTATCGGCCGTCCGGGGACCAGAAGGGATAGGACGCCCCTCGCGTCTCGGGAATCGATCGCGCGGTCATCTCCGCGAGATTGCGGACCCAGATCTGGCGCGAGGCGTCGGCGCCGTTCGCGACGAACGCGAGCTGACGGCCGTCCTCGGAGAGGGCGAGCCCCAGGTAATCGAACGGAATCAGCGCCGTGTCGGGCGGGGGCATGATCGACGCCCGGAACGCGGGCGCCTGGACCGGTGCGCGTCGAACGAAGCCGACCATCGAAGCCAGCGCGACGACGGCGAAGAGCGCCGCCAGCGCCCACGCGAGGCGCTCGCGGCTCTTGCGGCGGATGGTGAGCGTGGTCGCGACTCCCGCTTGGGATCCGGCCTCGCTCAGCCACCGCAGCTCGCTCGCGACGTCGTGAGCCGACTGCCACCGGTCGTCCGGATCCTTTTCGAGGCACTTGCGCACGACGCGGTCGATCGCGGGCGGGGTCATCGGCACCACCGCGGAGATGGGCGCCGGATGAGACGAGACGATCGCCGCGATCAGGCTGGTCCTCGACGCTCCCTCGAACGCGCGCTTGCCGGTCGCCATCTCGTAGAGCAGCGCGCCCAGCGCGAAGATGTCGGTCCGCGCGTCGGCTTCGTGCCCTTCGAGCTGCTCCGGGCCATGTACTGGAACGTCCCGAGAATCGTCCCTAGCTGCGTGAGGGGCCGCGCTTCGGTCGCCAGCCCGGTCATTCCCTGGACCGGCGCCGACTCCGCCGCCGGTCGCGCGAGGCCGAAGTCCAGGAGCTTCGTCCCGGACTTCGTCAGCATCACGTTCGCCGGCTTGAGGTCGCGATGGACGATCCCCTGGCGATGCGCGCGATCGAGCGCGTCGGCGATCTGCGCGCCGTACTTCAGGACCAGGTCGGTGGCGAGGGGGCCTTTGGTCAGCCGGTCGGCGAGCGACTCGCCCTCGATCAGCTCCATGACGAGGAATCGCGTGTCCCCCTCGTGGCCGATGTCGAACAGCGTGCAGATGTTCGGGTGGTTGAGCGACGAGATCGTCTTCGCCTCGCGCTCGAAGCGAGCCAGGAATTCCTCGTTGTGCGCGAGCGAGGCGGGCAGGATCTTGATCGCGACGTCCCGGTCGAGGCGAGTGTCCCGCCCGCGCCAGACCTCGCCCATGCCGCCTGCGCCCAGCGGCGCGACGACTTCGTACGGGCCGAGGCGCGAACCTGCGGAAATTGTCATCGGGGGCGGGGAGTATAGCCGACGCGACGCGGCGGCCGAGGTCCGGCCGCCGCGCGAAATCTTCCAGTGACGATCCGGCTACCAGCCGGTCGGCTTGTAGGTGGCCGAGACGGCGGTGGCCCGGGTCGTGCTCTCCGGATCCGGAGCGACGACCCAGAGATTGGCCCCGCCGCCCTTCTTCCAGCGCGAGTACTCGGCCGAGGTGACGCTGACGGAATCCGACAGGTCCACGCTCTTGTTCGCCGGCACGGTCACGTTGTCCCAGCGTGCGAAGGTGTTGATGTTCGCCGGGTCGGCGAGCCTGACCGACGAAAACTTCAGGTCGGCCTCGGTCACGTTCATCAGCCGGACCGTGAAGCCCATCGAGACGTGGTCTCCGGACTTCGAGACGTTCGCGGTCTTGTAGACCGCCGAGACGCCGCTGCCGCTCTGGGCCCACAGCGAGAGGCCCGCCGAAGCGAGGACCACCAGAGCGAAGACGACGGCAATGCGGTGACGCATGAGATACCTCCTTGAGTCCCGACAGGAACACTATAGCGCGCCGGAGTCACTTGTCCTTCTTCTTGCCCTTGTCCTTCTCTTTGGTCTTGTCCACGCCCTGCGGCTCGCGCACGGCCCGGCGCGTCGCCCGCTCGCGCTCCGCGACGAGCTCGCGATGGGCGTTTTCGGCCGCTTCGTAGTTCTCGTCGCGCTGCTTCTGCAGGACCTCGGGGCGGGGTGGTGCCGGGGGAGCCGGAGCGGCGGGCTCATCGCGCCGCTGCGCCTTGTCGAGCTTGTGCCAGTCCTCCGTCCATCGCCGGTCCCAGCGTCGCTCGGCGTTGTCTTCGACCCCCGGATCGACCGAGGGATGCGGCGCCGGTGCGGAGGGACGGCTCGGCTTCGCCGTCGGCGGACCCGGACGGACGTCGGGGCGGTAGACCCGCACCTCCTCGCCGGCGATCTCGGGGGACCGGCGGTCGGCGCGAGGGTTGTCCACGACGCGGCGCACCTGGATCGCGCGATGCGACGAGCGCTCGATCTCGCCGCGGTCGATCCCTTCGTTGATGATGCGGCGGTCGACGACGCGGAATCGCGTGGCGTCCCGCGTGCCGCGGATCACGGTCACGTTGCGCCCCACAGGATAGGCGTAGCGGTCGATTCCGGAATCCACGAGGCGGCCATCGTCCAGGAAGCACCAGGCGTCCAGACGGATCGCGACGTCGATGTCGATCCCTCCCCAGTCGAGGCCGATCCCGGTGCGGAATCGCGCTTCGGGCGGGAGGGGAGCCCACCCGACGACCCCGGGTCCGTGCCTCCAGGCCACCCACGCCGGCCCCCAGACGTCCCCCGGCACCCAGGCCCAACCCTGCCGATTCACGCGAACCCAGCGTCCGTAGTGATAGGTCGCCCACCCCCAGCGCTCGGCCGAGACCCACGTCCAGCCCCAATCGGTCCATTCCCAGCGGCCGACCGTGTACGGACGCCAGAACGGATCGACCCCGTTAGGAACCCAAACCCATCCGTACGGTTCGATCGACAACCAATCGCCGTCGGGATCGAGCGCATCGTAGAAGAAGCCGACGTCCACGGCGGCCGGCGGCCTCGCCGCCGGAGGCGGCGGAGGCGCGGGCCGCGGGGTCGTCTGGCCCTCCGGCGTCACGTAGGCGACGCACCCCACGAGCGCGGCGGCCGCGCCGGCGAGACAAGCCGACCGAACGAGCATGCGAATCGTCATGGGCATCACCTCGCGTCAGGGCGCAGCGTGGGCGAAAACGTCTTTGAGCAGCTTCGTCACTCGAGCCGAGGGATCCTTGCGTATCTTCCGCTCTTCCTGGCCCAGAACCAGGAACAAGCCGTCGAGCGCCTTCCCGGTGACGTGCCGGTCCAGGTCGAGCGAAGGACGCCCCACGAACGGGATCGCGGAGTAGCGGTGGACGAGGTCCTTGTAACGCTTGGTCGCTCCGACCTCCGAGAGCGCCGAGGAGACGACCGGAAGGAACGCCGCAGTCAGGCGATCCGAGGTCGCCGCGCGGAAGTAGTCGGTCGCCGCCGTGCCTCCGCCTCGCAGGATCCGCTTTGCGTCCGAGATCGTCATCTGCTTCAGCGCGTCTTCGAAGATCGGCCGGGCGGAGGGGGCCGCACGCTCGGCGGCGCGGTTCATCGAGAGCACGAACGCGTCCACGTCCGGGCCCAGCCCTACGGCGCGCAGCCCCTTGTCGAGCTTCTGCAAGTTCTCGGGCATCAGGATCTTGATCGCCTCGTTCTTGAAGAAACCGTCGAGCTTGCCGGTCGAGGCCACGGCGTTGCCGGTCCCGACACCGAGCGCCTCCTTGAGTCCGGCCGCGATCTTTTCTTCGGACGGGGTCTCCGCTCCGAAGAGCCGGTCGAGAAAGCTCGACCGTGCGGGGCTGGTGGCCGCGAAGGCCGCGACGAGCGCTGCGGAACACACTCGAGCCGCCGTTCGCATACGAGTCGACCTCCTGCCGAAGTCTAGGCCATCCCGGGGGCCCCGGTGGCGAGCGAACTTACGGTATCGACGCGCACTGCCGGTAGTACAGGTCGTCGCGATCGGCGGGCTTGCACGTCCCGGCCAGCATTCGCTTGATTCGCCTCACGCGCTCCCGATTCTCCGCCGGCCGTGTGGCAACGCTCAGGTCGTTCGGCGCAATCACCATGGCCGCCAGCGCCAGGAATTCGTCTTCGGTCAGTCCTCGGAGGTCCTTTTGGAAGTAGGTGCGGGCGCCGTCCTGAAACCCGATGACGTCCCTGCGGTCGCGGGTCCCGAGGTAGACGGAGTTGACGAACAACCGTAGCTGCGTCGGCTTGTCCATCGAGCGGTCGAGACACAAGGCGATGAAGATCTGCTTGAGCTTCCCAAGCTTGAGAACGCCGGGATGAAAACCGTCGAAGAAGTAGATCTTCACGAGACCCTGCGTGATCGTCGTCCAGCCGGCTCCCGGCGTCGTCAGGTCAATCCCGTGGTGGGCGTAGAACTTCGGATCCTCGACGGCGAGCAGCGCTCGTTGATCATCCGGAGAAACGTCTTCGAGCCGCAGAGCGAACCGGCCGGACGCTTGTGCGCGCGCAAGTATCTTCGGGACTTCGCGACGGACTTCGACCGAGAGAGCCGCGACGTAGACCGCCGGCGCGACGAGCACGATGAGCAGCGCCACGAGCCGCTTGTGATTCCGCAATGATGCGAGCACGCCCGCCTCCAGCGCATCTACGGCGTCTTCTCGATCCAGCCACGGACGACGGACTCGAGCTTCTCGATATCATGCCGCTCGAGCGCGAGCTGCCCTTGGACGTTGGCCTTCCGCTCCCGGAGTCCCTTGGCGCGTTCCTCGAGCCCCTTCATATTCGCATCGATTTCAGCCCGCTGAGCCTTTCGCTCCGCATCGGGTGTCGATCCCGAGGAGTTGCGCGCCGCTTCGTCGAGCGCTTCCAGCTGGGCCTGGCCCCTCGCCGTCGCGCCTCGAATGTCGTTCTCCTCCGTCTCGGCGGTTCGGAGGCTGGACTCGAGGGCCTCGATGTTGCGATAGCGAAGGCCGAGGAGGGTCACGACGAGCTGCATCCGCTGGGTATCGTTGTCAACGGTCCTGGCCTTCGCGTCCTGAGCCAGCGCGGCCTCGAGATGGTCGATCGCCGGCAACAGCTGGGCGCAGGCTCGTTCGCCGGCCGCGTCCTGCGCGGCTGCGCCCGTCGCGGCGCCACTCGCCAGGACCATCGCGAGAGCACAAACGATCTTGGATCGAAGCATTCTCATGACTGTCTCCTCATGCCGGCGCGGAGCGGGCGTGGTCTCGTACGGTCGAATTCAACAATAACGCGACCTTCCCACACCGAAGGAATCCAGTTCGTCCCTTTACAGGCGGGGGGATTTCGTTGTCTATTAGGCGGCTTCGAGTCCCCAGGAGGCAGAATCATGCGTCTTTCGCTCGCCGCGATCGTCGCCGCGTCGTCCGCGCTCGTGCTCGCGTCCACGTGCGGAAAAAAAGCCGAAGGGCCTCCCCCGGCGCCGCCGGAGGTCCTCGTCACGCCGGTCGTCCAGCAGGACGTCCCCGTGACGAAGGAGTGGATCGGCACGCTCGAGGGAAGCGTGGACGCCGAGATCCGCTCCAAGGTGCAGGGGTACGTCCTGCGCCGGGCCTACGAGGAAGGGTCGTTCGTGCGGAAGGGGACGCTGCTCTTCGAGGTGGATCCGCGCCAGTTCCAGGCCGCCTTCAACCAGGCCAGCGGATCGGTCGCGCGCGCGGAGGCGCAGCTCGCCAAGACGCGCCAGGACGTCGAGCGGTACACGCCGCTCGCGGCGCAGAAGGCGATCAGCCAGCAGGAGCTCGACAACGCGATTTCCGCGCGCGACGAAGCGATCGGCGCCCTGGCCGCCGCGAAGGCGAGCGCCGATCAGAGCCAGCTGAACGTGGAGTGGAGCCGCGTGACCTCGCCCATCGACGGCATCACCGGGATCGCGCAGGTCCAGGTGGGCGACTTGGTCGACGGCCAGCGCGTCCTGACCTCGGTGTCCTCGGTCGACCCGATCCGCGTCCGCTTCTCGATCAGCGAGCAGGAGTACATGAGATCCGCCGCGAAGCTCAACGCGGAGGCCAATCGCGCGGCGTCCACGTTGGAGCTCGAGCTGGTGCTCGCCGACGGCAGCGTCTTCGCCCAGAAGGGACGGCCGATCGTTCTCAACCGCCAGGTGGACGTGAAAACGGGAACGATCTCCATCCTTGGCGAGTTCCCGAACCCGGGCAACCTCCTTCGCCCCGGCCAGTACGCGAAGGTCCGCGCCGTCGTCGATCTGCGCAAGGGCGCTCTCTGCATTCCCCAACGGGCCGTCAGCGAGCTGCAAGGGAACTACATGGTCGGCGTCGTCAAGCCCGACGGGACCGCCGAGATGCGCGCCGTCGTCGCGGGGCCCCGGTTCGGGAGCCTCTGGGTGATCGAAAAGGGGCTCGAGGCCGGCGACCAGGTCGTCGTCGAGGGACTGCAGCTCGTCCGGTCCGGCGGCAAGGTCACCGCCAAGCAGGCGCCCGCCTCCGACGCCGCGCCGGCGCCGAAGGCGAGCTGAACGGTGGCCCGCCTCTTCATCGACCGGCCGGTCCTTTCGATCGTCATCGCGATCATCATGGTGATCGCCGGGGCCGTCACCATCACCGGGCTCCCGGTCGCGCAGTTCCCCGACATCACCCCGCCCCTGATCGAGTCCACGACCAGCTACATCGGCGCCGACGCGCTGACGATCGAGCAGTCCGTCGCCGCCCCGCTCGAGCAGCAGATGTCGGGCGTCGACAACATGCTCTACATGAAGTCGATCAACTCGAACGACGGCACGCTGACGCTCCAGGTGACCTACGACATCGACACGGTCATCGACATGGACCAGGTCAACACGCAAAACCGCGTGTCCCAGGCCGCGCCCAACCTCCCGACCGACGTGAACCAGTATGGGGTGACGGTCAAGAAGAAGATGGGCCTGCCGCTCCTGCTCGTCTCGCTGTATTCGCCCAAGGGCACGTACGACAGCATGTTCCTCGGCAACTACGCCACGATCAACGTCAAGGACGCGCTCTACCGCGTGCG
>JBGQLU010000118.1:0-11037 GCA_041500265.1 Acidobacteriota bacterium
CCAGTAGTTGCGCCCACCCACCCAGCCCCCCCATTCGAGCTGCTGCGTGTCGAACGCGGTCCAGGTCTCCCGGTCGTCGGCCCCCCGGCCCGCGAGCTTCCGCATCGCCGCCGGGAGCGCCGCCTCGGGGTCGTACCCTTCGGGGTCGTTGAGCCACGCCGCCGTCGTGATCAGCTCGAGGCGCGATCCGCCGAGCTGGGTCATCGGGCACGCGAGGTAGGCCGACGCGACGTCTCTTATTCCGGCGTCCCGCCGGCGCAGTGGGGAGAGTAGGAGGGCGAGCCCGTCGTCGGCGGGATCGTCGGTGGCAAACGCGTTGTCGTACACGAGCAGCCGCCTCCCGCCGAGCCGGGCGCGGGTCGCGGACAGATCGGCGGCCGTGATCGAGGGGGAGATGACCCCGGGTCCGGTCCAGACGATCCCGACCGCGGGCGGCAGCGTCGCCAGCCCCGCGAGGAACGGGGCGCTGTAGGGTCCCTTCCCGTCGGCAAGGTGGGCATCGCAGTAGGCGGCGGCGCACAACCAGAGGTCGAGGTCGGCCGGCAGGCGGGCCGCGAGGCGACGCACGAGATCGAGATGAGCGGGTGCCGCGCTCGTGCCGTATTTCAGGACGTCCCGCAGCTCGGTCAGCTCCGTCGGCTGGTCGTCGAAGGAGATCACGAGGTGCTTGAGGCCGATCGCGCGGCGCAGCGACTCCACGAACCGCACGATGCGATCCTCGCCGTCGCTGTCGGAGAAGACGAATCGTTCCCCGGTCTCGCCCACGGGGTTGATCGAGACCCAGAGGTCGTACCCCTGCCGGCGCCACCCCTTCACCGCGCGTACGAACGCGTGGTCCACGACCGGCCCCCGCGGCGCGCGCTCCGGCGACCACGCGCCGGCCTGGTCGGCGTAGATCCAGAGGGCGTTGAATCCGAGGTCGCGGCAGAAACGCACGTGCTCGGCGACGCGCGGATCGGCGAGCTCGCCCCCCAGCTTCACCATCCGGACCGGGAACGGGGCCCCCGGGGACCCCGCCGCCGGACGCGCGGCGAGCGCGGCGACGACCATTCCCGCGGCGATCGCGGACCTGCGGAGCACGGCGTCCCTCGACATGGCGCGCCATGCTACACCGTCGGCCCGCGACCCCCGCGGGCTTGCGGCGCGCCTCCGGTGCCCGTAGATTCCGGCGGTCCCCGCGAGGAGGCGCATGCACCCGATCCTGTTCCACGTCGGCTCCCATTGGGTCCCCTCCTATGCGTTCGTCGTCCTCGCGGCGATGCTCGTCGCGTTCGCGTTGGTGCCGCGCTCGGCCCGGCACAACGGCATGGACCCGGAGGCGGCGACCAACACCTATTTCATCGTGGTGCTGGTGGGGATCGTCGGCGCGCGCCTGCTGCACATCGTCTTGTCGATCCCGGAGATCCAGCGGAACCCACGCTACGCCTGGACGATCCTCGTCTCGGGGGGCGTCTGGTACGGCGGCGTGCTCGCCGGCCTCGTCGCGGGGGCGTGGTGCGCGCGCCGCTTCTCCGTCCCGTATCCGATCCTGGTCGACACGGCCGCGATGCCGGTCGTCGTCGGGGGTGGGCTCGGGCGCATGGCCTGCTTCCTGTCGGGGTGCTGCTACGGCTCGCCGACGTCTTTGCCCTGGGCGGTGACGTTCACCGACCCGATCGCGCACCGGCTCCACGCCGACCTCCCGGACGTTCCGATCCATCCGGTGCAGCTCTACGAGATGGCCGGCGCGCTCGCGATCGCGGTGGTCCTCGACCGGTTCGCCGCGAAGCCCCACCGGCCCGGATCGGTCGCGCTCCTGTGGATCGTGCTCTACGGGATCCTGCGGGTCGCCGTCGAGTGCTTCCGCGGCGACGTCGTGCGAGGAACGTTCTTCGGAGTCGTCAGCACGTCGCAGATCATCGGGGTCGCGACCGTCGCCGTAGCGCTGGCGCTCCTGCTCCGGCGGCGCGTCGCCGCCTAAGGCTCACCAGGGAAGCTCGTTCCAGAGGAGCTCGCGCTTCGAGACCTTCGTCCAGTTCCAGGCCACCGGCAGCTTGAAGGTCCTCGCGTCCCCGTTCTTCCGCATCGTCTTTTCGAAGTTGTTGAACGCCATCAGCATGGTGCGCCCGAAGCCGGTCCGCTGGAGCACGATGTCGGCCGTCTCCTTGCGCCCGCTGAAGTCGGTCTCGAACTCCCAGAACCACGATCCGGTGATCCTGTTGGCGTCGCTCTCGCGGAGCTTGAGCTCGAACGTCACGGGGTGCCCCGACAGGTAGTAGTTCGACTTCCCGCTCCAGTCGGTCTCGAACGCCTCGGGGTTCACGATGCTCTGGTACTGGATCCGCATCCGCGGCTTTCCGCCTTCGTTCTTGATCCACATGGCGAAGTGCGCATCGCGGTTCACGTACATCCAGGTCCCCTCGAACGATCCTTCGTTGACCGGGGTCGCCATCATCACCGCCCCCTTGCCGGGGTCGGGGTTCATCTCGGGCGGGAGGTCCTTCTCGACCCCTCCGGCCCCGGCCGGCGACACGGCGGCGAAGAGGATCATCGGCACGAGCACGGAAAGGGGACGCATCGGCGGGATCCTCCGAGGTCAACCTTCGGATTCTACCGTGCGCGCGCGGCCTCGGCCACGACCGAGCGCCCGCCGGACCCGCGCCGCCGCCCTCCGGTCCAGGCGGCCCGATTGCGCGGCGAAGCCTGCCAGGCGGCGGGAGAGCGCCCGGTGCGCCTCCGCGGCGTCGCGATCGAACCGCGCGAGGGCGTCGAGCTGGAGGCGGAGGGTCTCGAGATCCCCGCGCGAGGCAGGACCGGTCAAGGCGCCCGCCGGGCCGCGGGCCTCGATGCGATCGAGAACGCCGCGCGTCAAGAAGAGGAGAGCGAGGCGAGCGCGCCGTCCGCTGATCCCGTGGCGCCGGAGCAGCCGCTCGGCCGACTCCAGGAGGGCGAGGACGTCGTTCGAGGCGAGAGAGGCGGCCGCGTGGTAGGCGGCGCGAGCCGCCGGAGTCCGGACTCCGGGGAGGTGCCAGGGACGCATGCCGGCCCCCGCCGCGATCGTCCGCGCCGCCGCTCGCGCCCGGCCCGTCCCCTCGATGCGCGCCGAGGCGCCGCGAAGCGTCCGGGCCCCGCCGGCGCCGGCCGCGGCCAGCGGGTGGAGGACCCCGGTCGCGGCTCCGCGCCGCGCGAGATCCCCGAGGACCTCGGGGCCGTAGGCCCCCGCCGCATGGAGGACGACCACGCCCCGCCACGAGGCGCGCTCTCGGGAAAGCTCGCGGCAGAGCGGCGCCAGCGAACGGTCGGGGACCGCGAGAACGACGACGCGGGCGACGGCGATCGCGGCCGTTTGCAGCGAAGCCAGGATCGATGGATGGCGCCGGGCGACGGCACGCGCCGCGGCGGGACGCCGCGAGGCGAGGGTGACCCGGAAGGCGCGGTTCTCCGCAAGCGCCTCGGCCAGGGCGGAGCCCAAGCGCCCCGCGCCGACGATGAGCACGTCGCGGCGGCGCCCGCGCGTCACGCCGGCTCTCGGAGCGCGCGGAGGAGCTCGGCGAATTCCTCCGGAAGAGGGGACTCCAAGGCGATCGCGGCGCCCGTGATCGGATGGACGAAGGCGAGCGCCGCCGCGTGGAGCCCCAGGCGGTCGAAACGCGCGATCGCGCGGCGGCGCTCGGTGTCGCGCATTCCGCGCCACGGCGCGCCGCCGTAACGGGTGTCGCCGACCACCGGGTGCTTGAGCGAGGCGAAGTGGACGCGGATCTGGTGCGTCCGTCCCGTGACGAGATCGACGTCGAGCAGCGTGAACCCGCGGAGGAGCTCCTCCGTGCGGTAGATCGTCGTCGCCTCGCGCCCCCGCGGCGCCCGGACGGTCATCCGCGTCGGATCGCGCCGGCTCCGCCCGATCGTCTCGTCGATCCGCCCGGCGGCCGGATGCGGCCGCCCCCACACGAGCGCCCGGTAGGTCTTCTTGATCTCGCGGCGGGAGAACATGCCGACCAGCGCGCGATGCGCGGCATCGGTCTTGGCGATCAGCAGCAGCCCCGAGGTGTCCTTGTCGAGCCGATGCACGATCCCGGGGCGTCCGGTCCCCCCCGCCGGGGCCAGCGCCATCCCTTGCCCGGCCAGCGCGTGCACGAGCGTCCCGTGAGTGCGTCCGTGGCCCGGGTGCACGGTGAGCCCCGCGGGCTTCACGATCACCGCGAGGTGCTCGTCCTCGAACGCCACGGGAATCGGGATGTCCTCGCCGGTCAAGGCCGCGCCGCCGGTCTCGGGGAGCTCGACCTCGATCGCCATTCCGGATTTCAGCGGGAACCCCGCCTTCGTGGTCGGGCGGCCGTCGATCGCGATCGCCCCACCTTCGATGATCCGCTTCCAGGCCGAGCGGGTGCGGGAAGGGTCGCGGGCGGCGAGGAACGCATCGAGGCGGGCCCCCGCCGCCGCCTCCGGCACCGAAAGGCGCAGCGGGGGCGCGCTCATGCCTCGGCGGCGCTTCGTCGGCGCCGGCCGGCGGCGAGGAAGACGAGGCCGAGAAGGATGGCGGCCGCCGAGAAGAGCTGCGACGTGGACACCGTCCCTCCGAGCCACAAGCCCCGTACCGCGTCCCCCCGCCAGAACTCGATCGCGCCCCGCCCCGCGCCGTAGAGGACGAAGTAGAGCCAGACCGACGTCCCGGCGGGACGCGGGCGGCGGCGCCACACCCACGACATCACGACCGCGAGCGCCAGGTCGAAGGCCGCTTCGATGAGCTGGACCGGCAGCAGCGAGACGTCCAGCGGAACTCCGGTCTGATCGTGCGCGGCGCCGCTCGTGAACCGCACGGCGCACCACGCGTCGCTTCCGACCCCCCAGCAGCACCAGGCGGCGAAGCACCCCAGCCGCCCGATCCCCTGCGCGAGGAGGAGCGGGGCGATGATCGCGTCGGCGACCTCACCGAGCGGGAGCTTCTGCGCGCGCGCATACCAGAGGAAGACGATCCCTCCCGCGAGCACGCCCCCCAAGAGCACCCCCGCGCTGCGAATCGTGCCCACGATCTCGGCGGGATGCGCGACGTAGTAGGGGAGGTCGATCGCGATCAGCGTGAGCTTGGCGCCGAGGAGCCCGGCCAGGAGGGTGTAGAAGGCGAGATTGAAGACCGGCTCCGCCGGCATTCCCAAGCTTCGCGCCCGCTTCAGGAACCACCACCACGCCGCGAGCGCGCCGCTCGCGAACAGGACGCCGTACGTCGGGAGAAACAGGTGCGTGCGGCCGAGGAGCGGCAGCGTCCACGTGCCGAAGTCGATCAGGATCGGGTGCATCGCCTCTCTCCGCGCGTCAGTGGCGCGCCTCGGCCAGGATGACCCGCACCGCCGAAGCGCAGCGCGCGCACGCCCCGGGGAATTCCGGATCGGCGCCGACGTCGGTGGTGAAATTCCAGCAGCGCGCGCATTTCGTCCCATCGGCCGGAAGGACGTGAACGGTCAGCCCGGATTCCGCCCGATGCTCCACGAGGAGGCCCGCCGGCGTCTCGTCCTTCGGGTCGAGCTCGACACCGCTGGTCAGGAAGAAGGTGCGCAGGTCGGGGCCGAACGAGCGCAACAGCTCCGAAACCGCAGCATCCTCGGTCCAGATCGCGACCTTCGCCTCGAGGGAGCTTCCGATCTTCTTGGCCGCCCTCGCGGTCTCGAGCGCCTTCATGACGTCCTCGCGGATCGAGGCGAACCGCTCCCAGCGGGCGAGCAAGGCGCCGTCGTCCGGAAGCTCGAGGCGCCCGGGGAAGGTCTCGGCGTGAACCGTCGCGGTCTCCCAGCGGGGCCGGCCGGCGAGCGCCTCGAGCTCCTGCCAGATCTCCTCCGCGGTGAAACAGAGGATCGGCGCCATCAGGCGGCAGAGATCGGTCGCGATGCGGTGCAGGACCGTCTGCGCCCCCCGGCGCCCGACCGACTTGGTTGGCGACGTGTAGAGACGGTCCTTGATGATGTCGAGATAGAACGACGACAGCGTGACCGTGCAGAAGGAGTTCAGCGCGTGGTAGACGAGGTGGTACTGATGCCCCTCGTAGGAGGCGATCACCCGCGACCGCAACGCCTCCAGCTGGTGGAGCGCCCAGCGGTCGATCTCCGGGAGCGCGTCGTAGGGGACACCGTCCGCCGCGGTGTCGAAGCCGTCGAGATTCCCGAGCAGATACCGGAAGGTGTTGCGGATCTTGCGGTAGGCCTCGGCGTTCCGGTCGAGGATCTCCTGCGACAGCCGCATGTCCTCGAGGAAGTCCACCATCGAGACCCAGAGGCGCAGGATCTCGGCTCCGCGCCGATCGGCGACCTCGAGCGGAGAGATCGTGTTGCCGAGGGACTTCGACATCTTGCGTCCCTCGCCGTCCAGGGTGAACCCGTGGGTTACGACCCCCTTGTAGGGGGCGCGTCCCCGGTCGTGCACCGCGATGAGCAGCGACGAGTGAAACCACCCGCGGTACTGGTCGTGCCCCTCGAGGTAGAGGTCGGCGGGCCAGGGGAGCGAGGGTAGACGGCCGAGCACCGCGCTGTGCGAGACGCCCGACTCGAACCAGACGTCCACGATGTGATCGTGGATCGCGAGGTGCTCGCGCCCCAGGCATTTCGGGCAGACGACGCCGCCCGGGACCAGGCGGTCCAGACGCTCGCCCGCGTCCTCGTACGGCCGGTGCCCCCCCTTCCCGTCGGGGGCGCCGAACCAGGCGTCCGATCCTTCCTCGCCGACGAGCCGGGCGACGTGCTCGAAGAACCGCGGCTCCCGGAGGAACGCGCCGGGATCGGTCTTCAGGCAGCCGGCGCAGACGACGGCGGGGATCGGCACGCCCCACGTCCGCTGACGCGAGATGCACCAGTCGGGGCGCGTTTCGATCATCTGCGCGATCCGGGTCTCTCCGAACGCCGGCATCCAGGCGGTCTTGTGGATCGCCTCGAGGGCGCTCCCGCGGAGTCCGCCCGCCTCCATCGCGATGAACCACTGCGGTGTCGCCCGGAAGAGGACGGGATTCCCGCAGCGCCAGCAGTGCGGATAGGAGTGGCGGTAGGCCTCGTCGTGGAGCAGCAGGCCGCGCGTCCTCAAGTCCTCCACGATCAGGGCGTTCGCCTTGAGGACGTGGACGCCCTCGAGCCAGTCCTGGCCGACTTTCTCCGGGACGTAGGTTCCGTCGTCGGCGACCGGATTCCACGGCGGCAACCCGTACGCCTGCCCGATGCGGAAGTCATCGGCGCCGTGGCCCGGGGCGGTGTGGACCGCGCCGGTCCCCGCGTCCAGGGTCACGTGGGTGCCCAGGACGAGGACGCCGTCTCCCGAGGCGGGACCCGACGGCGCCAGGTACGGCCGCGTGACGGGGGCCTTCGCCCCGAGCCAGGTCTCTCCCTCGCCGACGAGCTCGCGGCCGGTGAACCTCGCGACGATCGGCGTGTCGGCCCACCCGAGACGCGCCGCGACCGCGGCGAGCAGCCCCTCGGCGACGATCAGCACCTCGTCTCCGACCGCGACGCCGACGTAGGGGAGATCGGGATGCAGGGCGACCGCGAGGTTGGCCGGGAGCGTCCACGGGGTCGTCGTCCAGACGAGCACGGCCGTCTTCTTCCCGGCGAGCTGCGGCACGCGGGCCCCGAGGCCGGCGACCGGCATCTTGACCGTGATCGAGGCGTCGGTCCGGTCCTCGTGTTCCACCTCGGCCTCGGCCAAGGCCGTCTTGCAGGAGAAGCACCAGTGCACGGGCTTCTCGCCGTAGTAGACCGACCCCTTGGCGAAGAATTCGCCGAGCTGGCGGATGATCTCGGCCTCGTAGGTGCGATCGATCGTGCGGTAGGTCGCCCGCCGCGAGGGGGCCTTCGAGGCCTCCTCGTCGGCGTCCGTCGCCCGGTCCCAATCGACGCCGAGCCGGCGGAACTCGGTCTTCTGGATCGCGATGAACTTCTCGGCGTAGGCGCGGCAGAGGGCGCGCACCGTAAGCGCGCTCATCCCGGTCTTGCCGGCCCCGAGCTCCTTGTCCACGCGATGCTCGATCGGCAGTCCGTGGCAATCCCAGCCGGGAACGTAGGGGGCGTCGAACCCCATCATCGAGCGAGACTTCACGACGAAGTCCTTGAGGATCTTGTTGAGCGACTGCCCGAGGTGGATGTTCCCGTTGGCGTAGGGGGGGCCGTCGTGGAGGACGAACGGCGGACGACCCGACCGCGCCGCCCGGACGCGCCCGTACGCCCCGATCCGGTCCCACCAATCGAGGGTCGTCGGCTCCCGTTTGGGGAGGTCCGCCTTCATCGGGAATTCGGTCTTGGGGAGGTGGACCGTGCTCTTAAGTTCAACGTTCTTCGACACTTGTGGGTCCTCGGGGGACCGCGTACTGTAACACACCAAGATGCGCGGCTACTTCGATCACAATGCCACCTCCCCCTTGCGTCCCGAGGCCCGCCGGGCCTGGCGAGCGGCGAGCGAGGCGCCCGCGGGGAACCCCTCGTCGCTGCATGCCGAAGGCCGCGCGGCGCGCGCGACGATCGAGGATGCCCGCGCGCACGTCGCATCGCTGACGCACGCTCCTGCGAAGGACGTCGTCTTCACGAGCGGCGGATCGGAAGGGGTGGCCGCGGCGATCCGCGGCGTCTGCGATCGCGCCGATCCCGATCGACGCAAGATCGTCGTGTCGGCGATCGAGCATTCGGCGGTGCTCGAGACGGCGAGGAATCTGCACGGAGCGGGATTCGAAACCGTCGAGATCGCCGCACGAGCGGACGGCCGCGTCGACCTCGACCGATTTCTCGCGGCCCTCGACAAACGGGTCGCGATCGCGGCGCTCCAGGCGGCCAACAACGAGACGGGGGTCATCCAGCCGGTCGAGGTCGTCGGAACCCATTGCGCGACGCGCGGGATCGCCTTCTTCGTCGACGCGGTGCAGGCGGCGGGGAAGATGCCGGTCGATCGCGATCGCTGGCTCGCCGATCTCATTGCGATCTCGGGTCACAAGCTCGGGGGACCGCAGGGGACCGGAGCGCTGGTCGTGCGCGACGGGATTCCGATGAGCCCGCTGATCGCCGGGGGGGCGCAGGAGCGCCGGCGCCGGGGCGGGACGGAAGCGGTCGCGGCGATCGCGGGGTTCGGGGCGGCGTGCGAGGCGGCGACGAAGGAGCTCGCCAACGAAGCGATCCGGCTCGAGAAGCTCCGGGCCCATCTCGAACGGAGCCTGCGCTCCATCTCCCGCGACGTAATCGTTCACGGCGAAAGCGCGCCGAGGCTTCCCAACACGGTCTGCGCGTCGTTCCCGGGGATCTCGGGAGAAACGCTCGTGATCGCCCTCGATCTGGCCGGTTTTTCCGCCTCGACCGGATCGGCGTGCGCTTCCGGGGCGGTCGAGCCGTCGCACGTGATCCGCGCGATGGGCCTGGGGGAGGCCGCGGCGAGAAGTGCGGTGCGGTTCTCCCTCGGGTGGAGCACGACCGGCGGCGACGTCGACCGCCTGCTCGCCGCGCTTCCGGATCTCCTCGCCCGCGCTAGGATGTCGGGATGACAGCCGAGTTGACCGCCGTCGCGATGTCCGGAGGGGTGGACAGCTCCGTGGCGGGAGCCCTGCTCGCCCGCGAGCGTCGTCCGCTGGTGGGCTTCTCGATGAAGCTCGTCGATCGACTCGCCGGAGAGACCGAGCGTTACGGCCGGTGCTGCTCTCCCGACGACTTCCGCGATGCCCGGGCCGTGGCCGACCGGCTCGGCTTTCCCCATTACGTCCTCGACATGGAGGACGACTTCCGCCGGAGGGTTCTGGAGCCGTTCGCGGACGATTACGCCCGCGGCCTCACCCCGTCCCCTTGCGTGCGGTGCAACTCCTTCCTGAAGTTCGACGCCCTGCTCGCCCGCGCCCGCGCGGTCGGCGCCGACCGGGTCGCGACCGGCCACTACGCGATCCTCGAGCGGGACCCGCGAACCGGCCGCACGCTCCTCCGCGCCGCCCGGGACGCGGACAAGGATCAGTCGTACTTCCTCTTCGACCTCACCGACGCGCAGCGCGCCGCCGCCCTATTCCCGCTCGGGGGGATGACGAAGGGCGAGGTGCGCGCCGAGGCGCGGGCCGCGGGGCTTACGACCGCTGAGAAGGCCGAGTCGATGGACCTCTGTTTCGTTTCGGAAGGGGAGAGCTACCGGGACGTCTTGGGGCGCATGGGTCTGGCCTCCGAGAAGAAGAGGGGCCCGATCGTCGATCGATCCGGCCGCATCCTCGCGGAGCACGAGGGCATCGAAGCCTTCACCATCGGCCAGCGGCGGGGCCTGGGGCTCGCCTCCGCGACCCCGCTCTACGTCGTCGCCATCGACGCCGGGACCGATCGCGTGATCGTCGGCCCGGAAACGGATCTGTACCGGGAGGCGTGCGTCGTCGAGCGCGTGCGCTGGATTCCGTTCGAGAGGCCCGGCGGTCCGGTCGCCGCGACCGTGCGCATTCGCTCGGGGCACGCCGGAGCCGCCGCGACCGTGCGCGATGCCGGCGACGGCACCGCACGCATCACTTTCGAAGCACCGCAGCGCGCTGTGGCGCCCGGGCAGGCGGCGGTCTTCTACGACGGCGACCTCGTCTTGGGAGGCGGCTGGATCGCGCGGGATCGGGACGCCTTGCATCGAGGGGCGGCCGCGCTGTAAAGTCTCACCCGCGTCCCGGGCGGGAATAGCTCAGTTGGTAGAGCATCAGCTTCCCAAGCTGAGGGTCGCCGGTTCGAACCCGGTTTCCCGCTCCACATGCCGCACCTCGAAAACGACCCCGGACGCGTGCCAAAATCGTTAGCGACGAAAATCGTCGGGGCGGCTGTCCCGTCCCTCCGCTTTGTCGGCATTCCTCGGCGAGAATGTCGATGGGCGGCGCCTGGGGGTGGTAGTAATTTTCCGCCGACGTCTCGGTCGGGGGAGCGCGGCGTCACGGGAGCAGCGCCGGGCTCCCGCGACGTTGGAGTGATTCGATGACGACGATCCTGTTGGGAAAGGAGTGCTCTCCCTTCCTCGAGATCGACGACTCGCTGCTGCAGCGTTCGGCGGTCCGGCTCGTTTGGGCGGAGACGGTCGATGCGTTCCTCCCGCTCGCGCGCGAGCACC
>JBGQLU010000119.1:0-11013 GCA_041500265.1 Acidobacteriota bacterium
AAGTTCTTCTGCTTCCAGCACGAAGGAGTGCGCCCCGACATGGTGATCGTCGGCAAGGCGCTGTCGGGGGGGTACTACCCGGTCTCGGCGGTTCTCGCGGACGACGACCTGATGCTGGTGTTCAAGCCGGGCGATCACGGCTCGACGTTCGGCGGGAACCCCCTGGCGGCCGCCGTCGCCCGGGAGGCGCTGCGGGTCCTGATCGACGAGCGGTTGATCGAGAACTCCGCCGAGCTCGGCGAGTACTTCCTCGGAAAGCTCCGAAGCCTGCGCTCGCGCTCCATCAAGGAAGTCCGGGGCAAGGGTCTCTGGATCGGCGTCGAGCTGGTCCCCGAAGCGGGCGGCGCGCGGCGATTCTGCGAGGCGCTCCGCGACAAGGGACTCCTCTGCAAGGAGACCCACGTCCACACGATTCGCTTCGCGCCTCCGCTCAACGTCACCCGCGAAGAGCTCGACTGGGCGTTCGAGCGGGTCGAGGCGGTCTTTCGGGAGATCTAAGGGGACGCGGCGCCGCTCAACCGGCGCGCGCCCCAGAGCGAGAAGACCGCGCCGAAGGCGATCAGGATCGCGCAGGGCACGACGACCGCGTCGAATCCTCTGCCGAAGCTGATCAGCGCGTGAAACGCCCCCATCGCCCAGGTCGTGGGGAACGCGTGGGCCGCGGTGCGAAGCCACCCCGGCATGACCTCGGCGGGCCACCAGCACCCCCCCATCGCCGCCATCACCAGGCTGACGAGCATGCCGACCGAGGAGGCCTGCTCGGGGTTCTTCAAGACCGCCCCGAGGAACGTCGCGATGCCGGCGACCGCGAAGGCGTAGCAGGCCAGGAGCGCGGCCAGTCCCACGGGTGAGGAGCCGAAATCCAGGTGGAAGAGCAGCTTTCCGGCGGCGATGAGGATCGCCATCTGAATGCCGGCGACCAGCACCCGGCCGAGCACCTTTCCCGCGAACAGCGCGTGGCGGGACACCGGAAGCGTCAGCTGGCGCCTGAGCATGCCCTCGCGTTTCTCGATCGTCAGGAAGACGGCGCCGTAGATCGTGGTCATCATCAGCACGGTGAAGGTCAGGATCCCGGGAACGCTCTGCGCCATCCCGCGCGGAACGGCGGTGCCGTGCCCGGCGGTGCCGACGGCCAGCGCGACCAGGGGCGGCCTCGCGCGGAGACGCTCGTAGGCCGGCGCGTCCATCGCGCCACCCTGCTCTTTCATCTCGACGGCGCGAGCGAGCGTGCGCGCGATCGCGCGCACGACCAGAACCTCCGCCGCCGGCGCGTCGGCGCCCCCGGCCTCGTCTCCCGCGATGATCTTCAGCTTCTGCTGCCGCCCCGAGAGCGCCCCCTCGGTGAACCCCGGCGGCAGCTCGATCCACCGGCCGGTCTTCTTGACCTCGGCACCGGGTTCCCCCTCTCCGCGGATGATCTCGAGGGCGACGTTCGGACCCTTCATCTCCTCGGCCAGAGCCCGGGCGAGCCAGCCGCCGTCGCGATCGACGACCGTGAGGGCGACCTTCGCCGTCCCGCCCCCGCCGCCCATCGCGTGGCCGAACAGCCACGTCAGAAAGACCGGCAGCGCCAGCAGCCAGAACGCCGCGGCTCGGTCCCGCAGGGTCAGTCGGACGTCGTTCCCCGCGACGAGCAGGAGGGGCCTCATGCGACCGCTCCCCGGCGGGCGGCGCGGTGGAGGGCTCCGATCCCCAGTGCGAGGAATACCACCCCCATCGACCCCAGGGCGGCGACGTTGGGGAGCACCCCCCGCACCCCCGCGCCGTGCTCGAGGATCGCGCGGTATCCGTCCGCGCCCCAGTAGAGCGGCGTGAAGGGGGCGACGCCCCGAAGGACGGCCGGCAGCGATTCGACGCGGATGAACCCGCCGCCGAGGAATCCCATCGCGAGGAAGACCATGTTGCCGAGGGTCGAGCCCTGCCGCTCGGTGCGCGCGAGCCCATAGACCGAGGCCGCGACCCCGGTGACGGCGAGGATGAGCGCGAGCGAGACGAGCGCGAAGGCCGCGACGTCGATCGGCCCCCTCAGGGCCGCCGCCCCGGCGGCGGCGATCACGAGGAGCGACAGGAGGGACAAGACCGCCGTGTAGATCGCCTTTCCCAGGATCAGCAGGCCCGGAGTGAGCGGTCCGGCGAGCTGGCGGCGCAGGGTCCCGAGCGTGCGCTCGGTCATGATGTCCCGCATGCCCTGGTCCGCCACGAGGAAGAGCCCGTACACGGCGACGCCGGGGAGGACGAGGAGGAAGATCGCCGACGTGGTGGGTCCGCCCTTGGCCTTCGCTCCGGCCTTCGGGTCGCTCTCGAGGGTGATCGCGGGCGGGAAAACGAGGCTCGAGGCGCTCTCGAGCGATCGCTTGACCGCCAAGGCGATCGCCACGATGTCGGCGTCCCCGGGCGCCCGGCTCCCTTCACGGAGGTAGGGGCGAAGGTCGGCGAGCGGCTTGTCGAGGACCCGGCGCGCGCCGTCGAGCAGGTCGGCGGCGGTCCCCGCCGTCTGCTCGGCGATCTCCGGGAGGATCCCCTCCGCGGGGTTGCGGAGCAGGGAGAGCGTGACCGGCCTTCCGTCGAGGAGATCGCTCGAAAACCCCTTCGGGATCGTGAGGAGGGCCGAGGCCTTGCCTTCGTCCATCATCGCGCGTCCGGTGGCCGCATCGACGGTCGTGGCGTCGAAGTAGGGGGAGGCCTGCCGCGACGTGAAGATCGAAGCGACGGCGTTCGAGAGCAACGCGCCGTCCTCGTCGTCCACGAGCAGGCGGACCTTCGGCACGGCACCCCCGCCGCCGAACGCCAGCCCGATCATTCCGGCGAAGACGAGGGGAAACGCCAGCGCCACGATGAGGGCGAGGGGCGAGCGCAGCTTGCGACGGAGATCCTTCGCCACCAGCCGGAGGAGGAGCGGCATCAGTCCCGCAGCTCCCTGCCCGTCAGGCTGATAAAGAGCGCGTTCAGGCTCGGCGGCTGGATCGAGACCCCCTCGAGGGGAAGCCCCTCCGCCAGGACCCGGCCCAGCAGCTCGACCGCGGCGCGTCCCGATCCGTCGACCGAGAGCACCAGCTTTCCGCTGCCGGAGGAGGTCACCTGCACGCCGGGAAGCACGCCCATCTTCGCGCGGAGCGCCTCGGCGTCGAACCCGCCGCGCACGGTGACGACCTCGCGCCCGCCCACGCGCCGGATCAGCTCGTCGAGGGTCCCTTCGGCCAGGATCCGGCCGTGGTCCATGATCCCGATCCGGTCGCAGAGATCTTCCACCTCCTCGAGGTAGTGGGTCGTGTAGATGACCGTCGTCCCCGACGCCGCGACGCTCTTGACGGCGGCGAGAATGTTCAGCCGCGCCTGGGGATCGATGCCCACGGTCGGCTCGTCCATGAGAACCGCTCTCGGCCCGTGAACGAGCCCCAAGGCCAGGTTGAGGCGCCGCTTCATCCCGCCCGAGTACTGCTTGACCGGCTCCTTCGCGCGCTCCTTCAACCCGACCTGATCGAGAACGCGATCGACGGCCGCTTCGAGACGCTTCCCCGACAACCCATACAGCCCTCCCCAGAATCGCAGGTTTTCCCGCGCGTTCAGGGTCTCGTAGAGCGCCGTCTCCTGAGGCACGACTCCGAGCTGGGCCTTGACCTCCAGGGGACGCAGGGCGAGATCGATCCCGTCGAACAGGATTCGCCCCTCGTCGGGAGCGAGGAGCCCCGACATCATCGACATCGTGGTGGTCTTCCCCGCGCCGTTGGGCCCCAGCAGGCCGTACAACTCTCCCTTGGCCACTTCGAAGGAGACGCCGTCGACCGCCTTCACCGGTCCGAAGCTCTTCACGAGACCCTGCACTCGGAACACGCGTCACCTCGACCGGTGGAGAAGAGGCGCATTCTAGCCCTTCGCGAGGCACAGCTTGTCGCGGGGGCCACGGCGACGTAGGATTACGGAGCCGCCTGATTTCAGCGCCCGCGCCGACGTGGGCCGCCCCATCGGAAGGCTCCCATGGATCGCAAGTACCGCCAGCAGGGGTATCAGGATGCGCCGCGCGCCGAGCGCAAGCGCACCGCTCCGGTGGTGCCCCTCACCCCCGAGGAAAAAGCCCAGCAGCGGGCGCTGCGCCACGCGGTCCAACGCGAGGCCAACGAAGTCCTGCGATGCCCGAACTGCGGGCGGGACGTCGTCGCGACCGGCGCCGTCGGCACCGAGAGCCGTTGCCCGCATTGCGCGGCGCCGCTCCATGCCTGCCGGGCCTGCCGCCACTTCGACACGAGCGCCCGGTGGGAATGCCGCGCGCCGATCCCGGCGGCGGTTCCCGAGAAGTCCAAAGCGAACGACTGCGCGCTCTTCGCCGCCCGTCTCGTCCTGGACGCGACCGGGAAGCGGACCGCCGCCGCGGGCGGGTCGTCCGATCCGAAGTCGATGTTCGAGAACCTGTTCAAGCGCTGAAGCCCAAGACCCTGCGCCCCTCCCGCGTGTCCGCCGCCCTCCTGCTCGTACTCGCGGCGGCGGCCGCGCCCGGCGGAAGCGTCCTCGCCGATCCGGACGTCCCCCTCCTGAGCCATCCTTACGGAGTCCTTGCGGCGCCGTCGTTTCCGGGAGGCCTATTCCACTGGATCGACTCCCTCGCCGGAACGAGCGTCGGGAAGACGGTCCCAGCCCACCAGGAAGACTTCGTGCGGCGCTTCGGCCCGCCGACGGCCGAGGACCGGAAGCACATCTACGATTTCGTCACGGCTCGGTCCGAGCACCTCAAACGGGCGAGGGAGATCGCCGATCGCGAGGGAGCGCCGGTGCGGAGCTCGGCGATGCTGGGGGTGTTCTGCTCCGCGCCGACCGTGGAGGACGCCCTCGAGACGATCCGTCCGGAGCTCCCGCCCGAAGCGTGGCGGGGGCTGCGCGACGCGCTGGCTTGGTTCCGTCCCCGGTACGAGACGATCTGGGACGGCGGCTCCGTCCCCCGCGCCTTCCTCGAGCGCGCCCGCGCGGACGCGCGGCTCGGTTCGCTCGAGACGATTCTCGGCCGCGTCGTCGCCTTCTACGGGGTCGATCCCACCCGGGCCCAACCGCCGCGCCTCGCCCTCGTCCCCGTGCCTCCGGGGTACGGGACCCACGCCGAGGCGATCGGCGGGGTGCTCCTGCTCGAGATCCGGCCCGGCGAGAGCCTCTCGGACGAAGCGAGCGTGATCGTCCACGAGAACGCGCACTGGTTGTGGGGCCTCGTCCCGAAGGAGCGCCAGGCACGGCTCACCGCCTACGCGGAAGGCTTGGACGAGAGGTCGCGGCGCGCGTTCACGTACTTCGGCGAGGCGATTCCGACGGCTCTCGGCCAAGGGGTCGCCGATTCCGCGTTTCGCCCCGGAGTCTGGTCGATCGACGGCCCCTGGTACCACACCGTGGAGGTGGACGCGTACGCGAAGCGCATCTACCCGCTGGTGCGGTACGCCCTCGATTCCGGCTCGCCGCTGGACGAGGCGTTCCTGCGAAAAGCGTTGGATCTCGTCGAAGGCGGGCGGAAGCCCCGGGCCCGGATCGGCGCCGTTTCGCCCTGACGCCCCGGCCTTCTTGTCTCGAGCCCCGGGCGGACCCTATATTTCCGGGTGGTCGGGGGTTCGGGCTTTTCCGGGGCACGTCGCCCGGAAAGGGGGAAGTCGCATGGACCGCACAACTCGAGAACGGGGTGAAGGGCGTCTCGGGCTCCTGTTCGCCCTGGCGCTTCTGGGAACCGGGATCTTCCTCGGTGTCAAGATCATCCCGGTGCGCATCAACGCGTATGAATTCCGGGACTTCGTCCAGGAAGAATGCCGGTACGCCGCGACCCGGAACAACGACGCGGAGATCTACAAGAGGATCATCGACAAGGCCAAGGAGCTCGAGATCCCGATCGACCGGCGGAACATCCAGATGGAGCGCACGACGCGCGAGATGATCATCACCGCGAAGTTCGAGCAGCCGATCGACCTGAAGTTCACCAAGTACGTCTTCAAGTTCGATCAAAAGGAGCGCGCACCGCTGTTCTAGCGGGGCAGCACCGCGCCGTCCTCCACGGCCACTTTGCCGTTCGCCACGACGGTCCGGACGCGCCGGACTCCGAATCGATAGACGAGGTGGTAGCGGTTCGGAACCGCGTGGACGACGAAGTCCGCCCTCTTCCCGAGCTCGATCGAGCCGGTCTCGGCCCCCCGCCCGAGCGCGTGGGCGGCGTTCAGGGTCGCCGCGGCGATCGCCTCGTCGATCGACAGACGCAGCGTGAGGCAGGCGAGCTCGAGAACCGTTCCCATCGCTTCCGTGGGGCAGGTCCCCGGATTGAAGTCGGTCGCGAGCGCCACCGGCACCCCCGCCTCGATCAAGCGGCGCGCCGGAGGCTTGCGTTCCTGCATGAGGAAGAACGCCGCCGCGGGGAGAAGAATCGCGGTGGTGCCGGCGCGGGCGAGCGCCTCGATCCCCTCGTCGGAGACGTGCTCGAGGTGATCCGCCGACGCCGCTCCCAGCGAGGCCGCCAGCAAGGCGCCCCCGTCGTCCGCGAGCTGATCGGCGTGCACCCGGACCCCGAGACCCGCATCCCGCGCCGCCGCGAGGACGCGACGGGCCTCGTCCCGCGTGAAGGCGTTCCTGTCCACGAAGGCATCGGCGTACGCCGCGAGGCCGCGCCGGACGATCTCCGGGAGCATCGTATCGACCACCTCGTCGAGGTAGCGGCCGCGCTCCGCAAGGCGCTCGGCCGGGATCGTATGCGCGCCGAGGAAGGTCGCGACGACCTCGACCGGATGGCCGGACGCCCCGTCCCGGAGCGCCTCCAGCTGCTTGATCTCCGCCTCGGCGGACAGGCCGTACCCGCTCTTCCCCTCGACGAGGGTCGTACCGAGGGCGAGCATCGCATCGAGCCTGGCGCGCACGATCGCCGCGAGATCCTCGCGCGAGGCGGCGCGCGTCGCGCGCACCGTGGACAGGATCCCCCCGCCGCGCTCGGCGATCTCGGAATAGCTCGCACCTCGCAGCCGCTCGTTGAACTCGGACTCCCTCCAGCCGGCGAACGGCAGGTGGGTGTGGGGATCGGCGAAACCGGGAACGACGGTCCCCCCGCGGGCATCGACGGTGCGCCCTTCCGGGCGGATCACGACGGCTTGACGGAATTCGCGCTCGCACCCGACGAAGACGATTCGGCCGTCGCGGCAGGCGACCGCGGCGCCGTCGATCACGCGGAGCCGCCCGAGATCGGCGCCCAGACGAGCGGTCCGGCCTTCGGGTGTCGCGAGCTGGGAGATGCCGACGACGGCGAGGTCGGCTTCGATCATCCGACGTCGGTCGTGGAACGGCGGCGCAGGAAGCGGAGATTGTCCAGGTCGGCCTTTTCCTGCTTGCGGAGATCGAGGAGCGAGAGGTGCTCCTCGATCGCGCTTCGGAGCCGGTTCTCGAACGCGTCCTTCTCGAGCCGGAGCCGGCCGATCTCGTCCTCGAGTGCTGCGAGTTGGTCCTGCGCCTGCTCGAGGATCCGCTCGGCCTTGACCCGCGCCTCGCGCACGAGAAGATCGGCCTCGGCTCGCGAGCGCTCCTTCATGTCCGCGGACATCTTCTGCGCGGTGACGAGCGTTTCCTGGAGGGTGCGCTCGCGCTCCTTGAAGTCCTCGATCGTCGCCTTCTGCGTCGCGTTCTCCTCGGAGAGAGCGGAGTTTTCGAGGTTAAGGCGCTCGATCTCCTCGGAGACCGCCTTGAGGAAGAGCCGGACGTCGTCGACGTCGAATCCGCGCATCTTGCGCGCGAAGTCCTGATGTTCGACGTCCCTCGCCGTCACGCGCGTGCTCATCCCGTCGATCCTCCGAGGCGTGGCTCAACATAATCCCCAGCTAAAGGCATTGCAAGCTGTCGGCTAACCGCCCGCCTGCCTCTCGCCGAAGATCGCGCGTCCGACGCGAACGAGAGTCGCCCCCTCCTCGATGGCCACCTCGAAGTCGTCGGTCATTCCCATCGAAAGCTCGGGGAGCGGCCGGCCGATCCGTGACGACCCGAGATCGCGAAGCGCGCGGAGTCGCGCGAACCAGGGGCGGGACGCCTCCGGATCTTCGACGGGGGGCGGCACGGTCATGAGCCCCCGCAGGTCGAGGTTCGGGAGCGAGGCGACGGCCTCGAGGAGCGGGATCAACTCGGCGTCGCCCACCCCGCTCTTCGTGGCTTCCTCCGCGAGGTTGGCCTGGACGAGCACCGCCTGGAGGATCCCCGCGGCGGCGGCCCTCCGGTCGAGCTCGCGCGCGAGCTCGGCATCGTCGACCGAATGGATCAACTCGAAGGCTCCGACCGCGTGCCTCGCCTTGTTGCGTTGCAAGTGGCCGACGAGGTGCCAATGGACCGGCGCGCCGACCTCGGCCATCTTGGCCAGGGCTTCCTGAACGCGATTCTCTCCGAAGATCGATTGGCCGGCGGCCGCCGCCTCGCGCACCGCGCCCGCCGGAATCGTCTTCGAGACGGCGACGAGGCGCACCGTGGACGGATCCCGCCCGGCCCGCGCGCAGGCGGCGGCGATCCGGTCGCGGACGTCCCGCAGCCGGCGCGGGAGCGGCGTCATTCCGCCGGTGTTCCGGTGTCGAAGCGCTCGTGAATCCGCGACGCCGTCCCGCCGTCCTCCGCCGGGGTGCCGTCGAGAGCCCGGTTGACGAGGCGGTCGGCATCCTTGTTCTGCTCCCGCCGCACGTGCGCGATCGAGAAGCGGGAGAATCGCGCCGCCCGGCGCGAGGCCTCCGCGTGCAGGGGAATCAGGTCGGGATGCCGGACCTTGTATTCCCCCCGCATCTGCTTCACCACGAGCTCCGAATCGGCTCGTAGCGAGACCTCCGCCGCCCCGCGGGCCGCGGCGAGCGCCAAGGCCTCGAGAAGGCCGTTGTATTCGGCGACGTTGTTGGTGGCGCGCCCGATCGTTCCGGCGAATCCTTCGACCGGGCGGTCGTCGTCGTCCAGGACGACGACCCCCCACGCCGCGGGGCCGGGGTTGCCGCGCGAACCGCCGTCGATCCCGGCCTTGAACCGGCGGGCCATCAGAGCGTGGCGGTTGCGCCCGAAGCGTCCGTGGAGGGGACCGGAGCGTTCCCGTTGCGGAGCGCCGCCTCGAAATACAGGTAGCGCTTGCAATTCCCGCACGCGTGGATCTTCGAGGCCTGGCGGATCTCCTGATAGACCTGGGGGCGGATACGCACGTGGCACGCGGAGCAGGCCTCGCGCTCGGCCTTGACGAGGAAGATGCCGCGGCGGCCTTCCTCGACGCGTCGCAAGTTCGCCACGAGAGCGGCCGGGAGCGAGATTTCGATCTCCGATCGCGCGGCGGTCGCGCTCTCGATGACGGCGAGGGCGCTCGCCACGGCGGCCTCGATCTCCGCCCGCTCCTTCTCGACGATCGCGCGCTCGGATTCGATGTGGGCCGCGCGGGCCTCGAGCTCGACCTTGAGGATCTCCACCTCTTCCATGCTCTTGAGGATCGCGTCGTCGTGGTCGCCGATGTTGGCCTTGACCGCGTCGATTTCCTTCAGCACGGCGGCATACTCGCGCTGGTTTTTCACCTGCATCAGACTGTCCTGGAATTTCTTCCTGGCGTCCTCGAGGGTCAGAAGCTCCAAGTTCCGCGCGCGGCGATCGGCATCGATCGCGTCGTACCGATCCTTGAACTCGACGTATTCGGCGTTACGCTCGCGGAATCGCGCCTCGGCTTCCTCGAGCCTCGCGGGCGCGCCCTCGACCACGGCCCGGGCGGCCTGGATCTCGAGGGCGAGTTCCTGAATCCTCAGGAGGCTTTCGAGCTGGCGCTTCGTCTCGGACATGGGCACCCCTCCGTCCCCGAATCGGCCCCGAAAACACGAAGGGCGCTCGTGAACCGAGCGCCCTTGATCGCGGTCTCCTGCTGTGGACCCGCCTCGATCGGTCGAGGCCGGCCCCACGAGCGGGCGTCGCGCTTGGCCTTGTGAGCGAAAGTGACCACGGCAACTGATGACGTTACCACCGGCCCGGCCGGCCGTCAACCGAACACGAGGCGGCAGATGAAGACGGCCGCGGCGATGCCCGCCAAGTCCGCGAGCAGTCCGGCCGGGACGGCGTGCCGCGTCTTCTTGATCCCGATCGCCCCGAAGTAGACGGCCAGGATGTAGAACGTCGTGTCGGCCGAGCCTTGCATCGTACTGACGAGGTACCCCAGGTACGAGTCGGGGCCGTGCGCCGTGAGGATCTCGCTGACGACCGCGAAGGCTCCGGAGCCCGAGAGCGGCCGGAGCAAGGCCACGGGAACCGCCTCCGCCGGGAGCCCGAGCGGCGCGGTCAGCGGCGCCAGGGCGGTCACGAAGGCCTCGAGACACCCCGAAGCCCGGAACATGCCCACCGCCACCAGGATCGCCACGAGGTAGGGGATGATCCGGAGGGCGACCTGAAACCCTTCCTTGGCCCCTTCGACCAAGGACTCGTAGACCTTGACGCCGCGCGCCCAGCCGAACAGGACGAGTCCGGCCAGAAGCAGCGGAATCATCCAGAACGACAGGACGCCTCTCGCGACCGTCCCCCAGGAGGCCGATCCGGTCTCGCGCGCGAAGTGGACCACGAGCGCGACGCCGAGAGCGGCGACGTACCCCCACGCCAGCCACGCCCCGAACCGCGGGGGCGTGCGCGCCGGCTCTTCCGGAGGTGCTACGAGGTCGCCGGCCGGCGGAGCGGCGTCCGACGCCGCACCGCTTCGCTGGGGATCGCTCGCGCGGTAGGCGGGGAGCTTGCCGAGCAGAGTCGCGGCGACGATCGCGACCACCGTGGCGCATCCGCTCCCGACCCAGGTGGTGAAGAAGATCCCCGCCGGGTCGTGGGAGCCCGCGGCCGCGCGGAGGGCGACGACCCCGGTCGGCAGGATGGCCAGCCCCGACGTGGTGATCGCCAGGAACAGGACCATCGCGTTCGTCGCGGTCCCCTTCACGGGATTCAGGCGGTCGAGCTCCTGCATCGCCCGGATGCCGAAGGGGGTCGCCGCGTTCGCGAGGCCGAGGATGTTGCTCCCGATCGACAGCACCATCGCGCTCATCGCGG
>JBGQLU010000120.1:0-10971 GCA_041500265.1 Acidobacteriota bacterium
GCCGCCGAGTGGGCGGGACTCGTCGTGCTGGGTGACGGCAGCCTGGTGCCGTTCCCGGGCGGCGCGCGCCCCGACTCCGTCCCGGTGGTCACCATCGCGATCGTGCTCGCGTCGGCGCTCGCCCTGGCCGTTGCGCTCGCCTTCGGTCGCCATCGCATCTCGCGCACCTGAAGCGCGGAAAGAAAAAACAGCAAGAAAAGGGGTCCCAGGTGGGGATCTCGTCGATCCCGGTCGTCCTCCCGTGCAGAGGCACCAGATTCGCGTTCGTGCGTGCCGGAGGTCGATCATGCGAAGCGTCACTCGGCGGTTGGTCCAGGGCGTCATCCTCGGGTCGTTCTCGATCGCGCTCTCGAGCTCGCGCTCACCCGTCCAGGCCGCGGCCGAATCGCCGCTGATCTTCGAGGCGAGCTCCGCCTCCAGCGAGGCGAATGCGACGTTTCTGTCCCGCGGCGACGGCTACGAGCTGAGCGTCGACGCGGCCGGGGTGACGCTGTTCCTCCCGGCCCGGGCCGGTGACGTGAATGGGCGCGTGCGCCTCTTCTTCCCCGGCGCGGCGCCCGCGTCGCGACTCATGGGGATCGAGGAGCTGCCGGGCAAGGTCAGCTACGTCGTCGGCGGAGACCCGGCGGCGTGGCGGTCGAACCTCGCGACCTACGCCGCCGTCGTGCCGGCCGATCCGTACCCCGGCGTGTCGGTCGTTTACCGCGGCCATCGCCGGCAGCTCGCCGTCGAGCTCACGATCGCTCCGGCCGCCGATCCGCGAACCATCCGCCTCGGATTCGCGGGGATCGACGCCCTGCGCGTCGACCCGTCGACCGGCGATCTCGTCCTGAGCGTCCACGGCGCGGAGCTGCGGTTCCGGCGACCCGACGGCGCGAACTTCGTCGTCCGCGGCGAGAGCGAGGTCGGTATCCTGCCTCCTCCCAGCGAGCACGACATCCCCGTCACCCTTCGGATCCTCTCGACCCGCCCTGCGGCGGCTGAAGCGCCGTCGATCGCGGATCGAGTCCGGATCGCCACGGACTCGGCGGGGAACAGCTACGTCACGGGGAGGCTGCTCGCGTCGCCGAACAGCCCGGCCGACGCGTTCGTCTCGAAGCTCGGCGCCGACGGAACGACACGCCTTTACACGACCTACTTCGGCGGCGAGGGCGTGGACGCCCCTCTGGGCATCGCGGTGGATTCCGCCGGCGAGGTCGTCGTGACCGGTCGAACGACATCGACGGCGTTCCCCGTGGTCGGCGCGCTCGCCGGCAAGCTCCGCGGCGGGTCGGACGCGTTCGTCGCGAAGCTCGCTGCGGACGGCGCGTCGTTCATCTACGCCAGCTACCTCGGCGGAGACGGCGACGACGAGGGACGCGCGGTCGACGTAGATCGCGAAGGATCGGCCTGGATCACCGGACGGACGACCGGCAGCGGATTCCCCACGACGGAAACGGCCGTGCAGCGGCAACCCGGCGGCTCGTCGGACGCCTTCGTCGTCCGACTGAGCCCCGATGGATCGCAGCGGCTCGGCTCGACTCTTCTCGGCGGCAGCGGCCGGGATTCCGGCGAGGCCGTTCGTGTCGATGCGTCCGGGAACGCGTACGTGGCCGGGACGACCAGGTCCGCCGACTTCCCCGTCGTGAACCCGCTGCAGCGGGAGATCGGTGGCGGACCCGCCTCGACGGCCGGCGACGCGTTCGTGGCCAAGTTCGACGGCCGCGCCGGGACGCTCGTCTTCTCGACCTTCCTCGGAGGAGAAGGGGAGGACGTCGCGACGGGCCTCGGCTTCGATCGCTCGGGCGTCGTTCACGTCGCGGGCCGGACCGCCTCGACGGCGTTCGCGGCCCCGGTCGCGACGGGGGCCGGAGGCCGGTTCGTGGCCACGCTCTCCCCCGACGGCGCCGAGCTGCGCCGGCTCACCCGATTCGGCGCCTCCGGGGTCGAAGGTGAGGACGGGTTCGCGGTTCAGGCGAAGGGGGATGCGTGGGTCGCGGGGGGCGAGGGCGCGCTCGCCTCCCGACTCGATGCGGACGCTCGCGTCCTCGACAGGATTCCGCGCGCGAGTCTTCGCGGCGCGACCGTCGTCTTTGACCTCGCGCTCGATCGACAGGAAGGCGCGATCGTCGCGGGAGTGACGACAGACGCGAGCCCGTCGGCCTTGATCCCGCTCGAGACCTCCCCGTCGGGCGCCCAGTTCTTCGTGTCTCGCGGTCCCGGCTCGCCGGATGCGCCGGCTTCTGCGAACTGCCCGGGGACCATTCAATTCTCGAACGGGGCCGCGACGGGACTCTGGCAGACCGCTGGGAACTGGAACCTCAACCGCCTGCCGAACTCGACCGACGACGTTTGCATCCCGGCGACGTTCGCGGTCACGCTCTCTTCGGGATCGCAATCGGTGAACAGTCTGTTCGTCGACTCGACGGGGTCGCTGACGATCGCGACGGCGACACTCTCCGTCGCAACGACGTCCCAGACCAACGGCGGCTTCACTCTCCAGGCGGGAAGCACGCTCACCGGAGTCGGAGACTTCACGACGGCCGGCTCGTTCTCGTGGACGGCCGGCACGGTCACAGGGGCGGGCAACCTCGTCGCAAACGCGGGAATCGCCGTCAGCGGCGCGGGGACGAAGACCCTCACGTCGTCGAGAGTGCTGACCACGCACGGCACGACGACCTGGACGGGTACCGGTGGCATCGGCGTCGGGACCGGGGCCGCGATCAACAACGCCGGGACGTGGGACTGCCAGAGCGACGCCACGATCAGCAACGGATTCGGCGGGACCGCCACCTTCAACAACCAGTCCGGCGCCACCTTCCAGAAGTCGGCCGGCTCGGGCATCACCGGCATCGGGATCACGTTCAACAACTCGGGGACGACGGCGGTCCAATCCGGCACGATCATCCTGTCGGGGGGCGGGACGAGCCCGGGCTCATTCACCGGGACGGCCGGCACGACGCTCCAGTTCAGCTTGGGCCACACGCTCGGATCCTCGTCGATCATCGTGGCGGACAACGTCCTGTTCACCTCGGGGACGGTCACCGACGCGGGGGCCTATACCGCCAATTCGACCACGATCAACGGCGGGACGGTGAGCTTCGACAGCCCGGCGCCGGATCTGACCACCACGCTCTCGATCTCGATCGGGACGCTCCAAGGAACGGGCACGCTGAACGTGTCGGGATTGACGACCTGGACGGGCGGCACCATGACCGGCGCGGGGACGACCAACGCGAACGGCGGCATGTCCGCCACCGGCCCGTCGAGCCGATCGCTGACCGCGTCGCGCATTCTCAACGTCACCGGCTCGACGATCTGGTCGGGTACCGGAGGGTTCAGCGTCGGGACCGGCGGCGTGATCAACAACAGCGGCACGTGGGACTGCCAGAGCGACGCGACGTTCTCGAACGGCTTCGGCGGGACGGCCACCTTCAACAACGCGGTCGGCGCCATCTTCATGAAGTCGGCCGGCGCCGGGACGACAGGCGTCGGGATCACGTTCAACAACCACGGAACCGTCGACGTCCGGAGCGGGACCGTCAACTTCAGCGGCGGCGGCACCGGCGCCACGAGCTTCGCGGGGTCCGCGAGCTTCACCGGCTCTCCGAGCACGACACTTCAGTTCAGCGCGAACTACACGCTCGGCGCGACGTCGAGCGTCGCGGCGGACGGCGTCCTGTTCAGCGGCGGAACGACCGGCGTCGCCGGGGCCTACACCGCCAGCTCGACCACGTTCAGCGGGGGCATCGCCAGCTTCGACACGCCGTCGCCGGCCCAGACCACGACCCTCACCCTTTCCAACGGAACGCTTCAAGGAACGGGCACGGTGAACGTCTCGGGACTGACGACCTGGACGGTCGGCACCATGACGGCCGCGGGGACGACCAACGCGAACGGCGGGCTCACCGCGAGCGGCACGGGGGGCAAGACCCTGAACGCCTCGCGCACCCTCAACGTCGCCGGTTCGGCGACGTGGACCGGCACCGGAGGATTCGCCGTCGGTACCGGCGCTACGATCAACAACAGCGGCACGTGGGACTGCCAGAGCGACGCCTCGTTCACCAACGGCTTCGGCGGCGCCGCGACCTTCAACAACCTGCTCGGCGCCACGTTCAAGAAGTCGGCGGGCACGGCGACGACCGGCGTGGCGATCACGTTCAACAACACGGGAAGCGTCAAGGTCCAGACCGGGACCGTCAACCTCAGCTTCGGGGGAACGAGCTCCGGGAGCTTTACAGGATCGCCGGCCACGACGCTTCAGTTCGGCGGCGGGACCCACGCCCTGGGCACGACGTCGAGCGTCAACGCCGACACCGTCGCGTTCAGCGCCGGTACGGTCAACGTGGACGGCAGCTACGCCGCGGCGGCCGGAACGACGGTCAACGGCGCGACGGCCAACTTCGACGCCATCGGGACGCTGACGAGCGTAGGGAGCGCGCTGACGATCAGCGGCGGCGTGGCGAACTTCGTCAGCGGCGAGGCGATCAACGCAGCGACGCTCTCCATGTCGGGGGGCACGCTCCAGGGAACCGACACGGTCACGATTTCGGGTCTGACGACCTGGACGTTCGGCACCATGACCGGCGCGGCGACGACCAACCTGAACGGCGGCTTGTCCGCTACCGGCGCCTCGGGGCGGAGCCTGACCGGCTCGCGCATCTTGAACGTCTCCGGCCCGACGACGTGGACGGGGAGCGGAGGGTTCAGCGTCGGGACCGGCGCCGTGATCAACAACAGCGGTACGTGGGACTGCCAGAGCGACGCGTCGTTCTCGAACGGCTTCGGTGGCACCGCGACGTTCAACAACTTGCTCGGCGCTGCGTTCAGGAAGTCGGCCGGGTCGGGCACCACCGGCATCGCGATCACTTTCAACAATTCGGGGACGACGGACATCCAGAGCGGGACCGTCAACTTGAGCGGCGGCGGCACGAACTCGGCGAGCATCACCGGCTCTCCGAGCACGACACTTCAGTTCAGCGCGAACTACACGCTCGGCGCAACGTCGAGCGTCGCGGCGGGCGGCGTCGCGTTCAGCGGGGGCACGATCGGCGTCGCCGGCACGTACACCGCGGGCCCGACGACGATCGCCGGCGCCATCGTCAGCTTCGACACCGCGTCTCCGGCCGCGACCACCACGCTCACCCTCTCGAACGGAACGCTTCAAGGCGCCGGCACTCTCAACGTGTCGGGCCTGACGACCTGGACTGTAGGGACCATGACGGGCGCCGGGACGACGAATGCGAACGGCGGGCTCACCGCGAGCGGCACGGGGGGGAGAACGCTGATCGTCTCGCATGTCCTCAACGTCGCCGGAACGACGACGTGGACGGGGACCGGATCGTTCTCCGTCGGGACCGGTGCCGCGATCAACAACAGCGGGACGTGGGACTGCCAGAACGACGCTTCCTTCTCGAACGGTTTCGGAGGCACCGCGACGTTCAACAACCTGGCCGCCGGCACGTTCAAGAAGTCGGCCGGGGTGGGCACGACCGGCGTCGGGATCACCTTCAACAACGCCGGCACCCTGCAGGCACTCGCGGCGACGCTGCAGTTCACCGGCGGCTTCACGCAGACCGCGGGCTCGACCACGCTGAACGGCGGCACGATCGCGTCCTCCACGACGATGAACATCCAGGGGGGCACGTTCACGGGGGTTGGGACCGAGACCGGCAACCTCACGAGCTCGGGGCAGGCGATTCCAGGCCTTCCGATCGGCACCCTGACCGTTTCGGGGAACTACACGCAGTCGTCGTCGGGCGCGCTGAGCGTCGACATCGGGGGCCATACACCCGGGACGCAATACGACCAGCTCAACTTGACCGGGTCGGGCGCCGCATCGCTTGGCGGGACTCTGAACGTCAGCCTCGCGAACGGTTTCATCCCGGTCGGAGGCGACAGCTTCACGATCATGAGCTTCGCGTCGCGAAGCGGTACGTTCGGCACGCTCAACGTGCCGGCGCTCGCGCAGGGATGCTGGCTACCGGTCTACAATCCCACGTCCGTGATCTTGCAGGTCTGGATCACCGCGCAAGAGATCGCCGGCGTCGGCTTCGGGGCCGACAAGACCACGGTGTCCTGGAATCCGCTCGCGCCCCAGTCCGGTCCGGCCGCCACCTACGACGTGATGCGAGGGCTCACCTCCCAGTTCCCCGTGGGCGGGAAGCCCGCCGAGACTTGCCTCGCCTCCGCGACGACGGCGACGAGCGTTTCGGACGCCACGGCCCCCGCGCTCGGCTCCGGCTTCTACTACCTCGTTCGCGGGACCAATGCTTGCGGCAAGGGAAACTACGGCACCGCGTCGAACGGCTCGCCGAGGAACGCGACGACTTGCCCCTGACTCCGGCCGCCCGAGGGCCGGAAGCGCGTGGAGGTTGAGCTCGGGAATTCGCTGCTATTCTCCTTCACCATGCCTCTCGAACCCGGTGTCCGGCTCGGTCCCTACGAAATCGTCGGTCCCGTCGGGGCCCAGCCGAACCTCGACATCGTCGTGAACTGGTTCGCCGACGTGCGCCGCAAGGTTCAGGAGGCGAAAGGCAAATAAGCCGCTCGCAGATCAAACGCGACTTTCGCGCGCTGAAGGAGCTCGGGATACGGCTTTCGGGCTTGTCCAATGGACAGCTGAGCGCCATTCCTCTGTCGGAGGAAACGCGCGCGGCGGTGCTGGCAGCGCAGGGAATGGCCCGCAACGCTCTCCAGCGTCACTACCGGTACCTCTCGTCCCTGCTGGCGGAAGAAGATGTCGCCGCCATTCGGGCCGCGCTGGCGGGCGAGCTACAACCGCATGTCGAGGACGTCGCGAAGCTGCACGAAGCGGAACGGTGGCGCGACGCGTTGCTGTCCGGTGACGAGAGGCAGCTCGCCGCTTTCGTCGAGCGCTATCCGCCGTGTGACCGTGCACACGTGCGGCTCCTCGTAGGCCATGCACGGAGGGAGCTCGAGCTCGGCAAGCCGCCGAAGTCGGCGCGGGAGTTGTTCCGGTACGTGAGACGGCTCTTAGACCCCCGGGACTAGGACGACGCGACTGCAGTCTGCCTTCCCGTGAGGGTTTCGTTCATCACGAAATCATGCAAGAACTCTATTAACTATAGACATTTGACCGACGATTCCTTGCACCTTGGCGATTCGGTCGAATGACATAGACGTCGAAAAGAACGTCCTCGGTTGCTTTCTAGCGTCCGTGGCGTGGGGGAGGTGTGGCGGGCGAATTGCCCTAAGCCATCGGCTCGGCCGACCGCATCCGCGGCGCAAAGAGAGCCCACTCATGTCAAGGAAGCTCAACCGTTCCATCCTCCTGGCCCTTGCCCTGCTGGCATTCGCTAGGCCGGCGGTGGCGGGGACCATCTCTCTCACGTGGGATCCCTCATCGAGCACGAACCTGGCCGGTTACCGGGTCTACTACGGCAGCGCGCCCGGAACGTACACGAAGAGCCTCGATGTGGGGAACACGACGTCGGCGACGGTGACGGGGGTAGCGGATTGCACGACGTGGTATCTGTCGGTGAAGGCGTACAACACCGCCGGCACCGAGAGCACGGCGTACTCGAACGAGGTGACCGGATGGGCGCGGCCTGTGGTCGCATCCGTCGCGCCCTCCTCGGCGAAGCAGGGGAGCCGCGTCACGCTCACCCTCACGGGCAACGACTTCGGCAGCGGCGCGACCGTCCAGTTCGGGAACCCCTCGATCTCCGTGAACTCCATCGGTGTGGCCTCGTGCGCCGGCCTGACCGCGGACGTCACCATCGCGGCGGGCGCGACGGTCGGGCCGACCAACGTCGACGTCATGAACGCCGATGGCACCTTCGGCACGCTCGCCGGCGCGTTCACGGTGCTGTCCGGCGCGCGGCCGGTGATATCCGCCGTATCCGCCACGGCCGTGGCCTCCACGACCGCGACCATCACCTGGACCACCGACGTCGCCTCGCGCAGCATGGTGCTCTACCACCGCTCCGGAGAGACCGGATACCAGAAGACGCCGCTGGACCTGAACCTCGTGACGGCCCACTCGGTCGCGATTCAGGGCCTCACGCCGGCCACCGTGTACGGCTACCACGTGAGGAGCGGCGACGCGAACGGCAATGTCTCGGTGTCATCGCCCGACCAGACGTTCACGACGACCTCGAACGCCTACCGCTATATCCGGTTCGAGGCCGAACCGGGGAACCTCGTGGCGCCCATCGTAGGGGCCTCGGGCTACGGCCAGTTCCAATTGGGCTCGATCACGACACCCGCGGGGACGCCGACGGGAAGCCCGAGCAGCCCGTCCGGAACCGCGAGGTATGGAATCAACGTTCCGTCCGCCGACAACTGGTACCTCTGGGTGCGGGTGTACGGCGCTGTTGCGGGCTCCTCGGGATGGCTCCAATCGATGGACGGCGGGCTCCGCCAAGCGTTCTTCGCGCCGATGTACGGCGCGTGGACCTGGGCCGGCGGCGCGCCCTATGCGCTCCAAGCCGGGCTTCACACGCTCGAGCTCGGCGGGTACGACGCGGAGGCCATGGCCGATCGCGTCCTGCTGACCAACGACCGATTGTTCGTCCCCACCGAGCAGCCGGTGGACGATCAAATCGCCCCGGCCGCCCCGTCGCCGTTCACCGCCACCGCGGGGAGCGCCCAGGTGACGCTGGGCTGGACGAACCCCCGGGATGCCGACTTCCACGACACGCTGATCCGGTATCGCACCGACGGAAAATACCCGGTGAGCCCCGCGGACGGGATCACGGTCACCGGCCGGAACAACGCGCCGGGAACCGCCGATTCGTTCGTCCATTCCGGGCTCCTGAAGGGCACCACGTACTCGTACAGCGCGTTCGCCCGGGACGCCTCGGGGAACGTCTCGATTGCGGCCCACGCTTGGGCGACCCCCAAATAGGAAGGGCGGGAGCGGGCCGAAGTCATCGCCCTCTCGTTGACTTCCGCACTTTCGCCGCCGTAGGCTCCCCCGCGCGGGGGAACTCCATGACGACGAAACGCTCGAAGTCCGCTACGCGTCTGGCCGCACTTCTGATCGCGCTCGCCCCGGCATCGGCGATCGCCGCCGAGGAGAAGGTCGATCTCGCCACGATCCACCGCATCAAGGACGAAGCCTTCAACGACTCGAAGGTCATGGACCACCTTTTCTACCTCACCGACGTCAACGGCCCGCGGCTGACCAACTCGCCTGGGCAGCGCGCCGCCGCCGACTGGGCGGTGAAGACCCTCGAGTCCTGGGGAATCGAGGGCGCCCGTCTCGAGAGTTGGGGGAAGTTCGGCCGGGGTTGGTCGCTGTCGCGCTTCGCGATGAGCCTCAGGCAACCCGCCTACGCCCCCCTGGCGGGCGTCCCACTCGCATGGTCGTCGGGGACGAAAGGGATGGTGAGCGGCGATGCCGTCTTCGCTCCCCTCTTCACGGCGCGGGAGCTCGAGCAGCGCGAGGACCGCGACCCGATGAAGCTCGCCGCGCGCATCCAGAAGTACGCCGCCGAGTACAAGGGGAAGCTCAGGGGGAAGTTCGTCCTTCTCACCGAAGCCCGCGAGATGGCCCCCCCGACCGACGCGCCGGCCCGGCGTCTCGACGACAAGGAGCTGGCCGAAGTCCACGAAGCCCCCGTGCCCTACGTCGCGCCGCAAGTCGAGTGGCCGATCTTGAGCCTCCCCGAGGACCCGAAGAAGCGGCAGCGGCTCCTCGACGCCGCGCCGTCCGAGGTCGTCGCCGACCTGTGGACGCGGATCCGGCGCACGCGCGATCGCCTGAACGCCTTCTTCAAAGAGGAAGGGGCGCTCGCCGTCGTCTCCGGCGACAGCCGCGGAACGGGGGGCATCCTCTTCGCCGAGGCGGGGGGCTCGTTCGAAACCGGGGCTCCGATCCCGCCGCCCAGGATCTCGATGGCGCCGGAGTCGTACGACCGGCTGTGCCGCCTCGTCGAGAAGAAGATCCCGGTGAAGCTCGAGCTCGAGATGGAGGCGACCTTCGACGACAGTTCACCCGACGGGATGGACGTCATCGCCGAGATCCCCGGAGGCGCGAAGAAGGACGAGGTGGTGATGCTCGGCGCCCACCTCGACTCGTGGCATTCGGGGACGGGCGCCACCGACAACGCGGCCGGCTCGGCGGTCGTGCTCGAAGCGATGCGAATCCTGAAGACGCTCGGACTTCCGATGGACCGGACGGTGCGCCTCGCCCTGTGGACCGGCGAGGAACAAGGGCTTTTCGGATCGCGCGGCTACGTCAAGAACCACTTCGCCGACCCGGTCACGATGCGGACGCTGCCCGAGCACGCGAAGCTGTCGGGGTACTTCAACGTGGACAACGGCACGGGGAAGATCCGCGGGGTCTACCTCCAAGGGAACGACATGATGCGTCCCATCTTCGCCGCGTGGCTCGCGCCCTTCGAGGACATGGGAGCGAAGACCATCTCGATCCAGAACACCGGCGGGACCGACCATCTTCCGTTCGACGCCGTCGGGCTGCCGGGATTCCAGTTCATCCAGGATCCGCTCGACTACTCGTCGCGGACGCACCACTCCAACATCGACGTCTACGATCACGTGCAGGAGGGTGACCTGATGCAGGCGGCGGCGATCCTGGCGGCGTGCGTCTACGAGGCTGCGACGCGCCCCGAGCTGCTCCCGCGCAAGCCGATGCCCAAGCCTCTGCCGCCGAAGGGGGCCGAGCCGAAGTAGCCGATCGCGGGTCGCTCTTCCAGTTCTCCCTCACGATCCGCTGGTCCCTGGTTCGGGGCGGGGCGCGGCGTTGGGGTGATTACCCCATGGCGCCGGGGCGCCCGCTCGGATTACACCACTCTACGTACCCAGGTCCGAGTGAGAAGGAGATCGATCCATGAGATCCCTAGCGATCGCAATTCCTCTGACGATCCTACTGGCGGTCCCCGCGGCCGCCGCAACCGGCATGGACAAGACGGACACGGCCACGCTGAAGGACTCCGTGACGGTCCTCAATGCACTCGCGGACGCCCCGGACAAAGGCATCCCGCAAGAGCTCTTCGCGAAAGC
>JBGQLU010000121.1:0-10967 GCA_041500265.1 Acidobacteriota bacterium
GACGGCGACATGCCGGGGAAGCCGCGCGAGGTCGAGCTGACCGAGCAGCCGTTCGTCGTCGCTACCGGGAGACGCCAGTTGCGCTAGGTCCGCCATCCCCGCCCAGTCGGCGCCCGGCGCCGACCGCCCTCGCCGTGGAAGTTGAAGTGCGGGCGAATCTTAATGCCGGATCGACCGCTCGGGCAACCGAGGCCGCCGGAGGGAGGCGGGACCGCCTCAACGATCCCCGTAACCCCGGGGGTGCGCCCGGTGCCAGCCCCAGGCGGTGCCCACGATCGTCTCGAGAGACGCCCGGGTCGGACGCCATCCCAGGCGCCTCGCGGCCCGCTCGGCGGACGCCACCAGGATCGCGGGGTCCCCGGGACGGCGCGGCGCCCGCTCGGTCCGCGGGGGCGTCCCGGTCACCTTCGAGACGGCGGCCACCACCTCGCGCACGGAAAACCCCTCGCCGTTCCCGAGGTTGAACGACCCGGCCTCGAGCGAGCCCTCCTCCATGGCGTGGAGGGCCAGCGCATGGGCTTCGGCCAAGTCCATGACGTGAACGTAGTCGCGGACGCACGTGCCGTCGCTGGTCGGGTAGTCCTCGCCGAGGATCGGGGTCGGCGCCCCGCCCGCGAGGACCGAGCGCAGGAGGCGAGGGATCAGATGGGTTTCGTGCTCGCCGTGATCCTCGCCGATCTCCCCGCTCTCGTGGGCCCCCGCGGCGTTGAAGTACCGGAGCGCCGCGTACCGGAGCCCGTGAGCCCGGTGGTACCACCCGAGCATCCGCTCCACCGCGAGCTTGGTCTCGCCGTAGGTGTTGGTGGGAAGGCAGGAGTGCTCCTCGCGGATCGGGACGTCGGTCGGCTCGCCGTAGACGGCGGCGCTCGACGAGAAGACGAACGCCCGCACGTCGTAGCGCCTCGCGGCTTCGAGAAGCTCGACTGTGTTGACGACGTTGTTCTTGTAGTACGAGCCGGGCTCCGTCATCGAGGCCCCGACGAGGCAACTCCCGGCCATGTGGGCGATCGCGGAGACGCTCCCCCCCGAGAGGATGGCGTCGAGCACCGCCGGATCGCCGAAGTCCCCTTCGACGAAGGTGGCCCGCCCGGCCGCCCGCCGGTGCCCCGCGGACAGGTCGTCGAGCACGACGACGTCGCGGCCCATGTCGGTGAGGCGCCGGACGACGTGGCTGCCGACGTATCCGGCCCCGCCGGTGACGAGTACGCTGCGCATGGAGCCGCATCCTAGCAAACCCTTCCGCGGGCGCCGCAGAGGCTAGACTGGCGCGCGTGTCCTTAGTCGTCGATTCGCGACGGCCCGCTGCGGGTCGTCATCTGACCGCGCTCGCGGCCCAGGGACTCCTCGCCGTCGCGGCGTTCGTCCTCGTCGGGCGGAGCTTCCTCGCCGGAGGCGGAGCGCTGCCGTGGGGGGCGTCGATCTACGCCTTCCTCGCCCTCGTCTCGACCGCGGCGCTGCTCGTCTTCGTCCTGGGCCTCCTGATGGCCGGTCCCGTCGCCTTGGCGCGACGCGATGCCGCGACCTTTCTCGCCGTGCCGGCCGTGTTCGGCCTCCTGACCTTCTTCATCCAGGCGGACCTCGTCATCTACCGCCTGTATCGCGCTCACGTGAACGGGATGATCTTGAACCTGCTCGAAACGCCGGGCGGAAGCGACAGCTTCACGCTCGGGCGCGGGACGGCCGTCTCCGGCGCCCTGCTCCTCGGCGCCTCGGTCGCCTTCCATGTCGGGGTCGGCTGGTACCTCGTCCGCCCCGCCCTCGCGGGGGCGAAGGCGGCGGCGCTGTCGCGATGGGTCCGGCGCGCGGCGGCGCTCCTGGCCGTCGCCGTGGTCGCGGACAAGGCGATCTACGCCTGGAGCGACTTCAATGGCGCTTCCACGATGACGCGCGTCCACCGGCTCATCCCGCTGTACCGCCCCCTGGGGCTCCGCGAGTTCCTGCGCGGGACCGTCGGGCTGACGCCCCGAAACGGAGACCCGCCCGCGGCGGGCGGCGAGCTTTTCTATCCGAGGGCCCCGCTCGCCTTCCGCACCGGCGCCCCGCGGCCGAACGTCCTGATCGTGGCGGTCGAAGGGCTGCGGCGGGACATGCAGGACCCCGGGGTGATGCCCTTCTTGAACCGTTGGGCGGAGACCCAGATCGCCTGCGACCGCAACGTGAGCGGAGGCAACGCGAGCCGCTACGGGATCTTCGCCCTTCTCTACGGCGTCGACGGGACGCTCTGGCGCCTCTTCCGGGACGAGCAGCGCTCGCCGGCCCTCGTGGTCGAGCTGAAGAAGATGGGATACGCGTTCCGGATCCTGTCGGGAACCGACCTCAACTATCCGGAGTTCCGTCAGACCGCCTTCCGCGACGTCACCGACGCGATCACCGACGCGTGGCCGGGCAATCGCGCCGACCGCGACCGGCTTCAGGCCGACGCGTTCGTGCGCTTCCTCGACGAGGATCGCCGGCCGTTCTTTTCGTTCATCTTCTTCGACGCCTCCCACCAACCCTACCTGTACCCGCCCGAGGACGAGGTGTTCCGTCCGGTCCTTCCCCCCGCGGAGCTCGACTACGTGAAGATCTCCGCGGGGCACGCGCGACAGGTCCCGCTCCTGTTCAACCGCTACCGGAACAGCCTCCACTATGTGGACCGGCAGATCGAGCGGCTGGTCGAGGCGCTCTCGCGGCGCGGGCGCCTCGACGACACGTTGATCTTCGTCTGCGGCGACCACGGCGAGGAGTTCGGCGAAGACGGGCTCGTCGGGCACAACAGCGCGTTCGATCCCTGGCAGGTCCTCACCCCGATGGTGGTCCATCTCCCCGGCGCCTCTTCGCGGCGCATCGCGCGCCCGACCAGCCACGAGGACGTCGTACCGACGATCTTCGAGGCGCTCGGGGTCGAAAACCCCGGCTCCGACTACACCCACGGCGTCTCGTTGACGCGAGCCGACGGACCGGAGCGCGTCGTCGTCGCGAGCTGGGACCAGGCGGGCGTCGTCGGTCCCGACGAGACCGTCGTGTTCGGGACCGAGACGACGAACCTGGATGTCGAGGTCATCGACGCGGAGGGGCGCCCCGTCCCCGGGCGCGAAGCGGCCCATCGCGGCGATCTCGCCGAAGTCCTGCGGCGGATGGCGGCCTTCAGGCGCTAGTAGACGACCCGTTCGAGGGCGAGCCCGTGAGGCGGCGCCGTCGCTCCGCGGAGCGACGGGTCCGCCGTGGCGAGGATCGTTCCGATACGGTCCGGAGACGATCGTCCGCGGGCGACGTCCAGTAGCGTCCCGACGAGATTCCTCACCATGTGGTTGAGGAAGCCGTCCGCCGAGAACACGATCCGCTCGATGCCGGGCCGCACGACCTCCCGCCGCGCCTCGGTCAGGTGGCGCACGCGATCGGTCACCTCGCAGGCGGAGCCCGCGAAGCCGCTGAAGTCGTGGCGCCCGGGGAGCTGGGCCAGTGCCAAGTCCACCGCCGCCTCGTCGAACGGGTGCGGGTGGTGGAGGGCGTAGCGGGAGACGAACGGGTCGCCGGAACGGGACCGGTCGAGGGTGTACGCGTAGGTTTTCGAGACCGCGGCGCGACGCGCGTTCCACGCATCGTCCACCGGCAGGACCCGCTGCACGCGCAGGTCTCCGGGAAGCAGGGCGAGGAGCGCGCGGTGAAGCTCCGGATCGGCGAACCGGTCGCCGATGCGGGCATCCGCGACCTGGCCGCGCGCGTGGACCCCCGCGTCGGTCCGCCCCGCCCCGCGGACCCGGACCGGAGAGCCGCCGTGGAGCCTCGCCAGCGCCCGCTCGAGCTCTCCTTGAACGGTGCGGCGCCCGGGTTGAACTTGCCAGCCGTCGAATTCGGTGCCGTCGTAGGCGAGGTCGATGCGGACCCGCCGGGGCATCGGTCAGCTCCGCGCGCGCGGGAGCGGCGCCGGACGCGGGGACAGCGTCACGCGCGCGGCGGCGGTGTCGACGGTGGCCATTCCGCCGATCGGGATCGTCCACTTCCCCTCGCCGTGCCCCGACGGGAATCCGGTGACGACCGGCACCCCCAGCGGGAGGAGCTGGTCGCGGAGCACCTCGGAAACGTCGCGATCGGGCGGGAAGTCCCGCGCGGTCCCGGGGACCAGCATCTGCCCGATCACGACGGCGCCGACCCGCTTCAGCACCCCGGACATCTTCAGATGCTGCAGGAGGCGATCCAGCCGGTACGCCTCCTCGCCGGTCTCCTCCAGGAACACGATCGCCCCGCGGAGGTCGGGCATGTGAGCGGTGCCGAGGAGGTTCGTGAAGACCGTGAGGTTCCCGCCGATCAGCCGGCCGGAGGCGCGGCCCGCGGCGAGGACGCCTCGGGCGGGGATGCGCCAGCGGACCGGCCGTCCTCGAAGCATCGCCGCCAGCGACGCGGCGTGGTAGGAGGCCGGAGTCGCGAGATTGATCACCATCGGTCCGTGAAGGCAGACGGTGCGCGACCGTTTCAGGATCGCCGAGAAGAGCGCGGTGGCGTCGCTGTAGCCGATCAGCGGCTTCGGTCGCCGGATCAGCGGGCGGAGGTCCAGCCGGTCGAGGAGGCGCGCGGTGCCGTACCCGCCGCGCGCGCACCAGACCGCGCGAAACGTCTCATCGTCGAGGACCGCCTGAAGGTCGGCGAGACGCGCCTCGTCATCCCCCGCGAAGTACCCCTCGCGCGAGCGAACGGAGGCCCCTTCGACGGGAACGAATCCGAGCCGCCGCATTTTGGCGAGGCCGGCGTCGAGCGAATCGAGGCGAACGGCGAACCCGCTCGCCACGACACCCACCCGGTCGCCGCGCTTCAGTGGGAAGAGGCTCACGAAGCCGGGCGCATCTTGGAAAATCCGCCCCCGCCGGAACCGGCCACCCGGGGCCGGCGGGAACGGGCGTCGTCGGAGTCGTCCATAAGCCGAATTCTGTTCCCCGGATGGGGGGTGACGGTCATTCCTCTTGGAGCGGGGTTGCCCCCGCCCTCCAGCAACCTACCCGGGAGCTTTGGCCGGGCCAGCCTCGATCGCTCCCCTATTTGGTCTTGCTCCGCGTGGGGTTTGCCGAGCCGCCGGCGTCGCCGCCGGCGCTGGTGCGCTCTTACCGCACCGTTTCACCCTTACCGATCGCGCCGTGAGGCGCGCCACGGGGTGGCCCGCGACGAGGCACGCGATCGGCGGTCTACTTTCTGTTGCACTGTCCGTCCCGTTTCCGGGCCTGGGGGTTACCCAGCACGCTGCCCTGTAGAGTTCGGACTTTCCTCCCCGGCGCTCCGGATCCTAAAGACCCGAGCCACCGCAGCGACCGTCTGTCCGACACTGACGACGTAGGAATTATACGACCGAGACGCCGGCGTGCCGCTAAGATCGCCGCCCAATGTTCTCCCGAAGCCATCCGGTGGCGAAGCGTCTCCGCGCGCTGCGTCGCGACCGGTCCGCCCGAGAATCCGAGGGGGTGTTCGTCGCCGAGGGGATCCATCTCGCCGAAGAGGCGCTCGCCGCCGGGGCGCCGATCGAGCTGGCGGTGGTCGCCGCACGGCTGGGGGGGACGGTTCCGGGACAGGCGCTCCTCACCCGTCTCGCCGCCGCCGGGATCCCGATCCACGAGGCCGCGGATGCCACACTCGACGGCCTCCAGGACGCAAGGTCGCCCCAGCCCGTTCTCCTCGTCGTGCGCCGGAACGCTCCCTCCCTGGACGCCGTCGTCCGGGGACGGGGCGGAGCCGCGCTGCTCGTCATCGCCGAAGGGGTGCAAGACCCGGGAAACCTCGGGGGATTGGTCCGGACCGCCGACGCGGCGGGGGCCACCGGGTTCCTGGCCACGGGAGAGGGGGCCGATCTCTTCCACCCCCGTACGGTGCGGGGGACGATGGGGTCGATCTTCAGGCTTCCGGCGGCGTGCGCCGATTCCACCGAGGCGATCGACTTGGCACGTCGCGAGGGGCTCGCCGTGATCGGCGCGGTGCCCCGCGGAGGGATTTCCTACGACAGGATCGACTGGCGCCCGCCCGCCGCCCTCGTGCTGGGTGGCGAGGGGTCGGGGCTTTCCCCCGCCGTCCTGTCGCGCCTCAACGCGCGGGTGGGGATTCCCATGCGCCAAGGGGTCGAGAGCTTGTCGGTGGGGGCGGCGGCCGCGGTCCTGCTCTTCGAGGCGGCCCGGTCGCGCGTCAACCCCGCCGGATGATCCGCAGCCGGGGGCGTGTTCCCGGGGCCTCGGGGGGGTGCTCCTCCGCGGGAGGCGCGGCCTTCGCCGGTTCCGATGCGCGCTCCTCGATCGGATCGCCCTCCCCGCTCTTTGCGTCCGCGAGCGGAAGGGTGAACGAGAAGGTCGACCCATGGCCGACTTCGCTCGAGGCGCGGATGACGCAGCCGTGCAGGCGCAGGATGTTCCGCGCGATCGCGAGCCCGATGCCGGTCCCCTCCGGCGCGGGCGCCCCGCCGGCCGGAACCTGGTAGAAGCGATCGAAGATCCGGTCGAGGTCCTCCTTCGCGATCCCCATCCCCGTGTCGCGCACCTCCACGACCACGAATCCCGGCTTCCCCTTGCGGGCGGCGATCTCGACCGTGCCCCCCTCGCGGTTGAACTTGATCGCGTTCGAGAGCAGGTTCAAGAAGACCTGGAGGATCTTGTCGCGGTCGGCGCGAATCGCGGGCGCGGGCGCTTCGAGGTCGCGGACGACCTCGATCCGCTTGGCCTCCTGCCGCTCCCGGACCAGGAGCAGGGCCTCGTCGACCACACCGTCGAGCGCGAACGAGGTCAGCCGCATCGTTCCCGGGTCGCGGTCCATCCGCGCGAAGGCGAGCAGGTTGTCGATCATCGCGATCAGCCGGTCGATGTTCTTGAGCGAGAGGGCGAGCCCTTTCTTCTGCTCGTCGTTGACCGCTCCGAGCCGCCCCTTGAGGATCATCTCGGTGTAGCCCCGGATCGAGACCAGCGGCGTCTGCAGCTCGTGGCTGACGTTGGCGAGAAGATCCGATTTCATGACGTCGAGCGACTTCAGCTCGTGGTTGAGGTGCTCGGCCTCGGCGCGGCGGTTTTCCAGGTCGTCGTGCAGGGAGCGCAATTTCGCGTAGGAAGCCTCGAGCCCCTCGGCACGCCGGCGGAAGCTCTGGGCGTTCCCCTCCAGGCTCCGCTCGAGCGTCGTCTGCGCCGTGATGTCGCGCGCGACGAGGAGCCGGCCTCGCGTTTCGGATTCCCGGCTTCCGATCGGCGCGGCATGGAGCGCCGTGACCCGCGCGCCGCCGTCCCACGAGACGGTGTCGTCCGCGGGACCGTCGAGAGCGGTGCTCAGGCAGGCGGCGATCGCGGCACCTCCCTCCCCCCGCCCGGCGAGCGCCCGCGACAGATCGCCGGCGCCGGCCCCGAGCACCATGCCACGGCTCAAGCCGGTGAGGTCGCAAAACGCCCGGTTGACGAAACGGACGCGGGGTCCCCCGGGCTCGTCCGCGATCAACACGATCGCGTCGGAGCTTTCTTCCAGGACCGCGTCGAGGCGCGCCTCGCTCGCCCGCAGGGCGCGAACGAGCCGGCGCTCGTCGGTCTCGTCCGTGAGCGTCAGGAGGACCGCGGGGCGATTCTCGTGACGGTGCGCCACGGCGACCAGGCGAACCTCGCGCCGCCGCCGTCCCGCGGGGTCCAGGAGCGTGACCGAGGCTTCCTCGGCATCGCCTTCGGGCGCGCCCTCGAGGCGCCGGAGCGCATCCTCCACGACCAGGACGTCCTCGGTACTGATGCGGCCGGACAGCTTCAGGCCGGGCACGTCGTGCGCCTCCAGGGAGAGGACGGAGCGAACGGCGGCGTTCGCGGCGACGACCCGTCCGCCCTCGACGAGAGCGACCCCGACCGGCAGGCCGTCGAGCATCTTCCGCGAGCGCGCTTCGGCCGCGCGCAGCTCCCCTTCGATCCGGACCTCCTCGCTGACGTCGTGGACGACGAGGAGGAAGCCGGTAGCCTCGTCCCCGTGGCCGTGCAGGGTCCGGACGTGCACGCGACCGTGGAACCGCGTCCCGTCGCGCCGCGCCATCAGCGCGCGGGTCTCGACCCCGCGATCGCGCAGGCTCTTGCGCGCGAGCTTCGGGAGGAGCTCGCGCCACGACCCCTCGTCGAAGAGGAGGGAGGCGTTGCGGGCGAGGATCGCCTCCTCCTCCCAGCCAAAGAGCTGGCTCGCCCCCGCGGAAACGCCGCGCAGGTCGCCGTCGACGTCCGTCGTCACGACCGCGTACCCGCGCGCGGCGTCCTGCAGCGCCCGGAACCCCTCGTTCGCGGTCTCAGCGCGGGAGAGGCGGACGGCGAGATCCTGCGCGAGCCGGTTGGCGGAATCGGCGATTCCGGCGAGCGGCGACCGCGCGTCGAGCTCGACCCGGCCCCGGGTCAGCCCGGAGCGCATCTCTTCCAGCAGGCGGACGATCTCCCGCGCGTCGTCGTGGCGTCCGCGGCGGACGACGAGGAGAAGGGAGGCGACGAGGGCCGCGAGGGCGAGGACGACCGCGGCGACCGCCAGGACCGCGGGGCTCGTCGCGGCGGCGGCGATGGAATCCCAGAGCGAAGCAAGGCCGCCGTTCACGAGGCCCACCTCTCGCGAGGGGCGGGGCCCGCGAAGTGGTACCCCTGCCCGTAGCGCGCGCCCAGACGTCTCAGGGTGGCCGCTTCGTCGGCGGACTCGACGCCGACGGCGACGACCGCGGCCCCGACCGCCTCGCCGAGGCCGACCAGGGTTGAGAAGATCTCCTGCTTGAGAAGGCTCGCCTCGACGCCGCGCACGACGCTCGCGTCGACCTTGACGTAGTCGGGGCGGAGATGGCGGAGGGTTGCGGCACCGTCCCGCCCCGTCCCGGCGTCGTCAACGGCGAGGCCGAATCCCTGGGACCTGAGCGCCTCGCACGCGGGCGCGAACGACTCCGCCTGGGCGCCAAGCGCCCGTTCGGAGATCTCGACGACGACGTCGGCCGGGCGCCTCCCGGCCGCGAGCAGGAGCTCGGGCACCGCGCCGGTCCGCCACTCCTCGTCGTGGAGGGTGGCGGGCAAAACGTTGACGAACAGCTTGCCGGACCCCGCGACCTCCGCAGCGCCCCGGATCGCGGCGGCGCGGCAGAGGCGGTCGAGGTCTCCCGAGGCTCCGACCCGATCGGAGAGGGCGAACATCGCCCTCGGCATCTCGAACATGCTGTCCGCCGGGCCGCGGGAGAGCGCCTCGAATCCGACGACCGAGCCGGAGTCGAGATCGACGACCGGCTGCCAGACGGTTCTCACGCGGGACTCGCGGATGAATCGCTTCAGCTCGGCGCCCCAGACGCGATCGCGCCGCGCGGCCCGCCGCTCGGGGAGCCGGCGGGCCTCCTCGACGGCGGCGTGGAGGCGGCGCTCGAAGCGGTAGAACGGGTTCTCCGAGAGGAGCGCGTGCCCCGTCCGCACGCGGATCCTGGAGGACGGCGGACCGGCGGGGTCGTCGTCCAGAGCCGCCTCGAGATGAAGCTTGATCGAGGCCCCCCAGGCCGCCAGATCGTCCGGGGTGATCTCGCGCCCGTCCCGGCCGTCGGGGAAGAAAACGACGAAGCGATCGGCGGGGACCGAGACGACGGCGAGCAGCGCTCCGCCCGGAAGCTCGCCGCCGGGGAGCTCCCGCAGCGCGCGCCCGAGGAGCGCGATCGTGCGGTCGAACTCCTGCCAACCGTAAAGGGATTCGACCCAGCCGAGATCGGCCGGCTCGACGTGGACCACGCCGATCTGACGCCGGCCGTCCAGGAGCGCTCGCAGGTCGCCGACGAGGAGCGGATACGCGGGGAGCCCGGTGATGCGGTCGTGGAGCGCGCTCTTCAGCTGGAGGTAGCCGTTCCGGAAATGCTCGAGCGCGTCGTCCCGTCGTTCTTCGTCCATGGCTTTTAGCTTCCGGAGGCGGTGGGGACCGTACGCGGAGGGTGGCCCGTGGCCTCGAGGATGCGCACGACGCGCGCGACCAGCTCGTCCACGGCGAAGGGTTTGGTGATGTAGTCGATCGCGCCGTCCTGCAGGCCGGAGATCTTGTCGCGCACCTCGCTTTTCACGGAGAACATCGCGACCGGGGTGCCCCCGGCGTCCTCGTCGGCCCGGAGGAGCCTGAGGGTCGCCCAGCCGTCCATGTCGGGCATGTTGATGTCGAGCAGGACGAGATCGAAGGTCTCTGCGCGCGCGAGCCTCAGGGCTTCGCGTCCCCCGGGGGCGACGGTCACGTGGAATCCGGCGTCCGAGAGGACCACGCGCGCCATCTCGCGGATGTCCTCCTGATCGTCCACGACGAGGACCGACGCCCGCGGGATCACGGCGCCCCCCGTCCCCGCTCCCTGAGGAACCGGCCCAGCTCGACCCGGTCGGAGGGGGCGAGCGCCACGAAACGCACCGCGATCCCCGCGGTTCCCGCCTCGCCGGGGGCGACCGGCTCGACCCGCATCACATCGGCGGGGACGCGGACTTCGCGCCCCCCGGAGACCGGGATCTGGAAGGCGAGCTGGAGGCGATCGCCGGACTCGAAGCGCTCGTGGGTCAGGAGGAAGCAGCCGTCCAAGGAGAGGTCGCGGGTGAACGCGAACCCTTCGGCGCCCTCGCGCGAGAAGGCGACCTTCACGGCGACCTCGACGCGCTCGTCGTCGCGCTCGGTGGCGAGCCGGTGGCGGCGGATCGCTTCGAGCAGCCGCGCCTGGGTCACCGGCCGGTTGAACAGCCCCGCGACACCGGCGGCCTGCGCGCGCGCCTGGTCGAACGTGTTCCCGATGATGAACACGAGAGTTTTCTCGAGGCCGCTCTCCGCGGCGAGAGCGCGCGCCGTCTCGAACGCGTCGAACCCCGGCACCTGCGGATCGAGCACGACCAGATCGGGATGGTGCTCGCGCGCGAGCGGGAGGAACGCATCGACCGTCTCCGCCCACACGAGCCGGACCGCGGCACGCTGCAGCAGCGAGTCGTCGATCTCGAGGAAGGGAGAGCACTCCTTTCCCAGCAGGATCGTCGTCATGGAACCAC
>JBGQLU010000122.1:0-10950 GCA_041500265.1 Acidobacteriota bacterium
AGCTGTTTCTCGAGGTAGGCGATCGCCTTGTCCTTGTCGCCGGTCGAGTCGAGGAAGCTGAGGTAGTACTTCTCCGTCTTCTCCTTGACCTCGGCGCTCGGAGGGGTGAGCGTCAGCGTCTTCTCGAACGCGGCGAGCCCCTTGTCGGCGTATTCCTTGTCCTTCGGGTGCTCCGACCCTGGGTGGTACAGGGCGAGGAAGCACACCGCGGTCAGGTAGTTGGCGTTCCAGTCGTTCGGGTCGAGCTCCAGGATCTTCTGGTACTTCTTGATCGCCTCTTCGTACTTTTGGGCGGTGTACAGGGCGTTCCCGTCCTTGAGCAGCATGCGCTCGCGGAACGACTGGCAACTCGACCCGCCCGCCACGACGACGGTGGCGACGACCACGGCCAGAAGCGCGACCCCGAAACGACGCGTCCTCATTCGATCTCCTCGTGCACCAGCATCTTCGTGGCGGCGGTCAGGGGTCGCCAGACGCGACGCCCGGCGCGCGCTGTGTCCACTCCGCAGGTTCGATCGACCCGTGTCTCGCATTAGGTTCCGGTTGAGGAACCGGCGAATGGTAGCCCAACCTTTCCTGGGAGGCCAACACCCTTTAAATTCCCCAACTTCGACTCCATCGGCCGGCCAGGGGCGGCGGGATTGTCCTCTCCCCGCGAGAGCCGTGTCAATTCTCGGTCCTGGAGGGGGTAGAAGACGCCCCCCGCTGGATCGCGCCGCCGCAGCTCGATCCCGCCCCGGCGGTGCAGCCGAAGCAGTGGCGATCGGTGCGCACCCGGCGCTCCAGGTCCCCGGACGCGAGCAGCTCGTCGAGCGTCGCGGGCGCTCCATGATCGACCGGCATGTCCAGCATCTGATTGAAATCACAGTCGTAAAGCGATCCGTCCCAACCGACCGAGAGGTGCGTCCGGCACATCACGCCGGCGGCGGCCGCGGGGTTGAAGGAGCGCACGAGCTGCTCCATGTACCGCCCGGTGTTGCCGGTCCGCTCGAGGAACTCGAGGAAGCGGCTGATCGGCATGTTCGTGATCGTGAACAGCCGGTCGAAGACGATGCCGTGCCGCTCGCCGAGCTCCCGCTTGTAGTCTCGCTCGAGGGAAGCTTGGTGGCCGGGGAGGAATGCCCCGACGGGGTTGTGGATCAGATTCAGGACGAGCCCGGTCCCGTTCCCGTATCCGGCGTCGTTCAGCATTCGGAGAGCGGCAATGCTTTTCTCGAAAACCCCCTCGCCACGCTGGGCGTCGGTGCCGCTCGGGCGGAACGAGGGGAGCGAGGCGATCACCTCGACGCCGTGCGCCGCGAGAAACGGCACCAGATCCGACTGCCCGGGGGTCAACAGCACGGTCAGGTTGCACCGGTCGATGACGCGACGGCCGAGCCGGGCCCCTTCCTCGACGAGGAACCGGAACCGAGGGTGCAGCTCCGGGGCCCCGCCCGTGATGTCGAGCGTCGGAATAGGGTGGCGATGCAGGAGCTCGATCACCTTCTCCGCGGTCTCGCGCGTCATCATCTCGCGGCGGTCGGGACCGGCATCCACGTGACAGTGCGCGCAGGACTGGTTGCAGAGCTTCCCCACGTTGACCTGGAGCACCTCGATCGCCGCGGTCCGGAGGCTCGGCAGGCCGCGCGCGCGGAGCGCCTCGTCGAACGCCGGAGCGCCGGTCCCGTCGAGCACGCGAAGCTGCTCCCTGGCGGAGGCCAGCGGATGGCGGATCGCGAGGAGGCTCGGCATCCGGTTACATTCCCAGTTTTTCCGCGATCGTCCGCATTTGCACGCCGTGGACGAGCGACGCTCCGCCGCGGATCGCGTTCGCGACGTGGACCGCCTCGGTCATCTGGTCGAGGTCCGATCCTTTCTCGAGGCAGGCGTTCGTGTACGCGTCGATGCAGTACGGGCACTGAACGGCGTGGGAGACCGCGAGCGCGATCAGCGCCTTCTCGCGCTCCGTGAGCGCCCCGTCGGCGAACACCGCGGTGTAGTAGTCCATGTACTTCGCCCAGAGCTCGGGGCGGTTCTTCCCCATGTCACTGAATCGGGCGAGATCGTGAGGGCAGTAGTAGGTCTCCACGAGGCACCGTTCCTTTCGACACTCCCTTCGAATCTTCGCACAGGTCCCTTGAACCCCTCCGGGCGGGAACTTACGATGAAGGAGCCGCAGCACCGGAGCCTTCCATGAGCGACACCACGTCCGGCACGACGCTCGACGACCTCCATCACGTCGCCATCCCCGTGCGCGACGTCGCGGAGGCGGTCGCCTGGTACACCTCGACCTTCCGCTGCAGGGTGGCCTACCAGGACGAGACCTGGGCCTTCCTAGAATTCGGTAACATCCGCCTCGCCCTGGTCATTCCCGAGCAGCACCCTCCGCACGTGGCCTTGTCGCGCCCCGACGCGGCGACGTTCGGGACGCTCACGACCCACCGCGACGGGACCCGCTCGATCTACGTGGCCGACCCCTCGGGGAACGCCGTCGAGATCATGGCGGCGGATTGACCGGTCCTCCCGGAAGGCGGCGCGGCCTGCGCGCGATCGCGGGCGCCATGCGCTCGTGGCGGACGGCCTCCGTCGCCCTGATGTCGTTCTCGTCGGGCCTCCCCCTGGGCCTGGTCTACGTCGCGATCCCGGACTGGATGCGCTCGATCGGCGTCGACCTGCGGGTCGTGGGGCTGATCACGCTCGCTCAGGCCCCCTGGTCCTTCAAGGTGTTGTGGGCGCCGCTCCTCGACCGGTTCGTGCCGCCGTTCCTCGGCCGCCGGCGCGGCTGGGCGGCGATCGCCCAGGTCGCGCTGTTCGTGCTGACCCTGGGGCTCGCGGGAGTCGCCCGCCACCCGGATTCCCCCTGGGTGATCGGCGCGTTCGCGCTGGCGATCGCCTTCGCCGCGGCGACGCAGGACATCGCCGTGGACGCCTATGCGGTGGACGTGCTCCACCCCGAAGAGCAAGGGGTCGCGGTCGGTTTCCGCACCGCGTCCTACCTCATGGCGATGCGCCTCGCGGGGGCGTTCGCGATCACGATCGCCGCGTGGACCTCCTGGCCCGCGGTCCTCGTGCTGATCGGCTGCAGCTTCCTCGCGATCGTCGTGGCCACGTCGCTCTCACCCCGCCCCGAGGAGGCGGCGGAGCCGCCGCGATCGCTCCGCGAGGCGGTGTGGCAGCCGTTCATCGGGTTTCTGTCCCGGCCGCGCGCCCTCGAGATTCTCGCGTTCGTCATGCTCTACAAGCTTTCCGACGTGATGGCGAACGCCCTCCTGCGCCCGTTCCTGATCGACCGCGGGTACAACCAGATCGATCGCGGCCTCGTGCTGGGCCTGGTGAGCTGGGGATGCACGGCCGTGGGGGCCATGCTCGGCGGCGTGATGACGACGGGGCTGGGCACGGGGCGCGCGCTCTGGACGTTCGGCATCGTGCAGGCGCTCGCGAACGCGGGGTACGTCGCCGTGGCCCTCTCCCCCGTGAACCGCCCCCTGATGCTCGCGGCCACCGGATTTGAGACGCTGTGCTCCGGCATGGGGACGGGAGCGTTCTCGGTCCTCCTCCTGCGTCTGACGCAGAAGCGGTTCTCCGCGACGCAGTACTCCCTGATGTCGAGCCTGTTCGCGCTTCCGCGGATCCTGGCCGGCCCGCTCGCCGGGTTCGCCGTGGACGCGGCCGGCTGGGTCGCCTACTTCTGGTTCTCGATCGCCGCGGGAATCCCGGGGCTGGTCCTCCTCCAGCGCTTCGCGCCGATCGGGGTCCGCGAGCCGGACTTCCCGCTGGAGGAGGTCCGGCCCGCCTCCCCGTTGTCGACCCGGGCGCTGTCGATGCGCGGGGTCGCCGCCGGCCTCGGCACGTTCCTCGTCTGCGCGCTCGGCTCCGTCACGCTCTCCGAGCTCAAGGGACTGAAGGCCACCCCGGCCCAGCCGTTCGACCTCATGGCCGGGCTCACATCGCTTGCGGTCCCGGCGTCCGCAGCGGACGGCGTCCGTCTGGTCAGCATCCTGGTGCTGGGGGTCGCGGGCGGGCTGTTCACCGCGGCGGTCCTCGCCGCGCGGCGGGCGGCACGCGCGGGTTGACGCACGGTGGCCGCGAGGTTGTTGGAAACCCGCTGGGCGTATCGATCCAAACCGAATACCGCTTGAGAGTTACGGGCTCCGCCGCTCGGGTCGTCATCAGCGTACAACGCCCGCCGGAGCCCGGTCAGGATCTCGTTTCGGCGGGGCACCGGCGTTTGCGCGCCGGCGCTCGACCTTGCGTGCAGGGGATGTTCCGATTCCGCGGATCGCAACGGCGGGAGCCAACAACCTCGCGGCCACCGTGGGTTGACGGGCCCCCCCGCTTCCTCGTCTAATCCTGGAGCTTTGACCTCCGCCCACTCCGTCGCTGTGGTCACCGGCGCTTCCAGCGGCATCGGATCGGAGTTGGTGCGCGAGCTCGCGCGATCCGGGACGAAGGTTGCGCTGCTGGCCCGCAGGAAGGAGCTGATCGAAGCGCTCGCCGCGGAGATCGCGGCCGCGGGCGGGACGGCGCTCGCGATCCCCTGCGACGTGCGCGAGCGCATCGCGGTCCACGCGGCGATCGCAGAAGCGGCCCAGAAGCTCGGGCCGATCGATCTCCTGATTGCGAACGCCGGGGTCGGTCACACGATCCCGGCCGAGCACTTCGACTCCACCCTGTTCCAGGACACGATCCGCACGAATCTCATGGGGGCCGTCTACGCGGTGGAAGCCGTGCTCCCCTCGATGCTCGAGCGCCACACCGGGCACATCGTCGGAATTTCGAGTCTTGCCGCCTATCGGGGCTTCCCGCTGACCTACGCGTACTGCGCGAGCAAGGCCGCGCTGAACTCGTTCCTCGAGGGGCTACGCGCGGAGATCGCCGACCGCGGTGTCGCCGTCACGACCGTCTGCCCGGGATTCGTCCGGACGCCGATGACCGCCAAGAACCGGGGTCCGATGCCGTTCCTCCTCGACGCCGACGACGCCGCCCGGCGGATCCTGCGCGCCGTGCGCCTCCGCCGCCGCGTCTACAACTTCCCGTGGCAGATGGCCGTCCTCATGGCGATCGTCCGACTGCTGCCGGGCCGCGTGCTGGACGCGGGAACGCGATCGGCGGGGATGATGGAGTGAGCGGGCGGATCACGCCTCTTCCGCATCGCGCTTGCCCGTCCCCTCCCCTTCCCGTTAACCTCGCCCCATGCCCCCCGTGAACGCCGCCGCCGCGCTGACCTTCCATCCCCTGGCTCCCGGACGCTGGTCCGACTTCGAATCGCTCTTCGGCGCGAACGGCGCCTGCGGGGGGTGCTGGTGCATGGCCTGGCGCACGGCGTCGCCGAAGGCGTTCGACGCGGCCAAAGGCGAGGGGAACAAGCGCGCGATACGCGGGATCGTGAAGGCCGGCCCGCCTCCCGGTCTCCTCGCGTACGAGGGCGCGGAGCCGATCGGATGGTGCGCCGTCGCGCCGCGTGAGGCGTACGCTCGACTTCGCGGATCCCGCATCCTCGCTCCGGTGGACGACCAACCCGTCTGGTCGGTCACCTGTTTCTTCGTCCGGCGTGACCGGCGGCACCGGGGCGTCACGGTCGCGCTCCTGAAGGAGGCCGCGCGCCACGTCGCGAGGCTCGGGGGCCGGGTGCTCGAGGGATATCCCACCGAGACCGACCAGGAGGAGCCCGGCGCCTTCGTCTGGCACGGACTCGCGTCGGCTTTCCAGAAGGCGGGATTCACAGAGGTGGCCCGGCGCTCCCGCCGGCGCCCGATCATGCGGAGGAAGGCGGGGCGGTGAAGCGGACGAATATCTCGGACGGGGTGCCGTGGGAGGCGATCGTCGGCTACTCGCGCGCCGTGCGGGTCGGCAACCGAATCGAGGTCGCCGGGACGACCGCGGTGGACGCCTCCGGCGCCGTCGTCGGCGCGGGGGATCCCTACCTTCAGGCGAAGTACGCCTTGGAAAAGATCGGCCGCGCGCTTGAGGAAGCGGGTGGCGGATTCGAGAACGTCATCAGGACGCGCATCTTCGTCACCGACATCGTCCGATGGGAGGCCGTCGGGCGGGCCCACGGGGAGGTGTTCCGGGACATTCGCCCGGCTTGCACCCTGGTCCAGGTGGCATCCCTCGTGCGTCCGGATCTTCTGGTGGAGATCGAGGCGACGGCCGTCGTGCCGGACGCCGGGGGGGATAAGGACCGCTCGTGAGCAGCGCCCGCATCGCGTACGCGCTCGGCATGTCGCGCCCCCACAGCCATCTCTTCGAGGTGACGGTGACGGTCGAGGGCTGGACGGAGCCGGCGCTCGAGCTCGTGATGCCCTCCTGGACGCCGGGCTCGTACATGATCCGCGAGTACGCCCGGCACGTTCAGGATTTCGCCGCCGAGTGCGACGGCCACGCGGCGCGCTGGCGGAAGACCGCCAAAGACATCTGGCGGATCGAGTCTCCGATGGGCGGGCGCGTCCGCGCGACCTACAAGGTCTACGCCCACGATCTGACCGTCCGCACCTGCCATCTCGACGGCACGCACGGCTTCGCCAACGGCGCGGCCGTTTTCATGTACGTCGCCGGGCGGGCGCAAGACCCGCTCTCCCTCGAGGTCACCGTCCCGTTCCGGTGGCAGGTCGCGACGGGGCTGGAATCTCAAGGAGGCGGAAACAACATCTTCCGTTTCCGCGCGCGGGACTTCGACGAGCTGGTGGACTGCCCGATCGAATGCGGCACGCACCGCGTGGTGCCGTTCGACGTCCAGGGAACGCCGCACCGCATCGCGCTCTGGGGGCGCGGCAACGAAGACGAGACGACCTTGGCCGACGACGTCGGCGCCATCGCCGCGGCCGAGCGCGAGTTTTTCGGCGGCCTCCCTTTCCGCCAGTACACCTTCATCGTCCATCTCGCCGGCGGGCGCGGCGGCCTGGAGCACCGGAACAGCGCGGTCTTCCTCGTCGACCCGTGGGGGTTCCGGGCGAGGGAATCGTACGAACGGTTCCTGGAGCTCGTGGCCCACGAGTACTTCCACGTCTGGAACGTCAAGCGCATCCGTCCCCAACCCTTGGGCCCGTTCGACTACCGCGGGGAGAACCACACGCGCCAGCTCTGGTCGATGGAAGGGGTCACGAGCTATTACGAGCGGCGCTTCATGCTCGCCGCGGGCCTGTACGGCCCCGACCGCTTTCTCGAGAAGATCGCGGAGGACGCCGCCTCGCTCCAGGCGCAGCCCGGGCGCGCGCACCAATCGCTCGAGGCCGCCGGGTTCGACGCGTGGATCAAGTTCTACCGCCCCGACGAGAACGCGGCCAACTCCAGCGTGTCGTATTACCTCAAGGGCTCGCTGGTGGCGACGCTGCTCGACCTCGAGATCCGCGCCCTGAGCTCGCGCGCGAAATGCCTCGACGACGTCGTCAAGCATCTCTGGCATCAGGCGACGCTCGACGATTCCGGGTTCGCGGAGCCGGACGGGTTCCTGGCCGCGGTCGAATCGGTCGCCGGCGAGCACGGCGGGGCGATCCGCCGTTTCTTCGAAAAGTACGTCGCGGGGGTCGCCGACATCGACTACGACGCGACGCTCGCGCACGCCGGGCTCCGTCTCGACTGGCGCCGGCGAGACGCCGGAAGCGCGGGGGGCGGGTGGCTCGGCGTCGCGACGCGTCCCGAAGGACGCGGTCTCGTGGTGACGTCGGTCCGCGCGGACGGGCCGGCGTACGCCGCGGGGATCTACGCCGGCGACGAGCTGGTGGCGGTGGATGGGCGCCGCACCGACGACGCGCGGCTCCCCGCGCGGCTCTCCGAGCGCCCTCCGGGCGACGGCGTGAAGCTCGCGCTCTTCCGCCGGGACGAGCTGCTGGAGATTCCGGTCACCCTCGGCGAGGCGCCCCCCGACTCGGCGGCGATCCTGCCGGTCGAGGGAGCGACGCCCGCGCAGGCGGCGCTGCGCGAGGCCTGGCTGTCCCCCTTCAAGCGCTGACGCTGCTACAGTCGGCGGCGTGTCCGAACACGCCGTTCGCCACGACCTCCCCGTCACCGGCATGAGCTGCGCGGGGTGCGTCTCCGCGGTCGAGCGCGCGATCGCGAAGACCCCCGGCGTCAGCCGCGCGATCGTCAACCTGGCGACGCAGAAGGCGACCGTCGTCCTCGATCCGGACGTGGCGACCTTGGACGCCGTCGCCGCCTCGGTCGCGCGCGCCGGCTATGGGCTCATCCTCCCCGAGCCCGGCGTGGCCGACGCGGAGGAAAAGGCGCGGCGGGCGGAGCGGGAGGACGTCCGGCGGCGCTTCCTCGTCGCCCTCGTCGCCGGAACGCCCGTCCTCGTGCTGGGCATGACCCACGGCGCCGTTCACGTCCCGGGAGAGCGGTGGATCGAGCTCGCGCTGACCGCCGTCACGGTCGTCTTCGCCGGGGGCTCGTACTACCGCCGCGCGTGGATCGCCTTCACGCACCGGACCGCCGACATGAACACGCTGATCGCGCTCGGAACCGGAGCGGCGTTTTCCTACTCGCTGGTCGCCACCGTGGCCCCGCGCCTCGTGTCCACGGGGCACGCGCACCCTCCGGTCAACTTCGAGGCCGCCGCCGGCATCATCGCGCTCGTCTTGCTCGGGAAGATGCTCGAGACCGGTGCGCGAGCGAAGACTTCGGCCGCGCTCCGCAAGCTGGCGCACGTGCAGGTGCGCTCGGCGCGGGTGATCGTCGACGGCGTCGAGCAGGAGCGGGAGCTCGACGCGGTCCGCGTCGGGGACGTCCTGGCGGTGCGGGCCGGGGAGACGGTCCCGCTCGACGGGGTCGTCGTCCTGGGCTCCTCGGCGGTCGACGAGTCGCTCATCACCGGCGAGAGCATGCCCGCGGCGAAACAACCCGGGGACGAGGTATTCGGCGGCACCGGAAACGGCGGCGGCGCCTTTCGCATGCGGGTGACCCGCGTCGGCGCCGACACCGTCCTGCAGCAGGTCGTGAGGATGGTCGAAGAGGCGCAGGGGGGGAAAGCCCCCGTCCAGAGGGTCGCCGATCGGGTGAGCGCGGTCTTCGTCCCCGTCGTCCTCGCGATCGCGATCGCGACCTTTGCCGCGTGGATGATCTTCGGTGCGCCGGAGTCCCGCCTCGCGACCGCGCTCGTGAACGCGGTCGCCGTCCTGATCATCGCCTGCCCGTGCGCGATGGGTCTCGCGACGCCCACCGCGATCCTCGTCGCCACCGGCCGCGGGGCCGAGCTGGGCGTTCTGGTCAAGGGAGGCGCGGTGCTCGAAGCCGCCGCGGGGGTGGACACGGTCGTCTTCGACAAGACCGGAACTCTCACGGCGGGCCGGCCCGCGGTGGTCGACGTCATGGCCGCGGGCTCGCACTCCGAAGACGAGGTCCGGCGGCTCGCCGCGGCGGCCGAAACCGGCTCGCGCCATCCGCTCGGAGAGGCGATCGTTCGCGAGGCGAGCCTCAAAGGGCTCGCCCTCCCGGCGGCCGCCGGCTTCGAAGAGATTCCCGGCTCGGGGGTCGTGGCGAGGATCGATGGGCGTCTCGTCCTCGTCGGGCGCGGTGGCTGGCTGGCGGACGCGGGGATCGACACCTCGCCTCTCGCCGCATCCGAGTCGAGCTGGACGTCGAACGCCCGGACCCCCGTCTTCGTCGCGGCCGACGGCGAGCTGATCGGCGGGCTTTCGGTCGCCGATCCTTTGCGGCCGGGCGCCCGTGAGGCGGTGGCCGCCCTCCGGGCGCTCGGCTGCGACGTCGTGCTGTTGACGGGAGACCGCCGCGCCACGGCCGAGTCGATCGCCCGGTCGGTCGGGATCGACCGCGTTCTCGCCGACGTCCTCCCCGGCGGCAAGGCCGAGGAGATCCTGCGGCTTCGCGCGGGAGGGCGAAGGGTCGCCATGGTGGGGGACGGCGTGAACGACGCCCCCGCGCTAGCGTCGGCGACGGTCGGAATCGCCGTCGGGACCGGGAGCGACGTGGCGATCGCGGCCTCGGACATGACGCTCGTCGGATCGGATCCGCGGATCGTGGCGGAGGCGCTGCGCCTGTCCCGGCGCACGCTGGCGACGGTGCGCCAGAACCTCGGCTGGGCGTTCGTCTACAACGTGCTCGGCATCCCGGTCGCGGCGGGGGTCCTGTACCCGTGGACCGGCTGGCTCCTCTCCCCCGTCGTCGCTTCGGGGGCGATGGCGTTGTCCAGCGTGTCGGTGGTGCTCAACAGCCTGAGGCTCCGGCGCTTCCGCTGACCGAAAAAAAAGCCCCCGCGAGAACCGCGGGGGCTTCGGACCGGACGGCGCGTTGCGCCTCCCGGATCTCGGGAACTCGTTACCAGGAGAGCTTGACCTGCGCGGTGCCGCGCTGGACGGCGTCGCTCGTCGTCACGCCCGCGAGGGCCTCGAGCCCCTTGCCGGCCATCAGCTCGCCGATGCCGACCTCGAACGAGACGTTCTTGCTGTAGCGGTACCCGTACTTGAGATCGACCTCGGTCCCGATCGAGCTGTCGGGGAGCAGGCCCTTCTCGGTGAACGTCATGAAGTGGCCCGCGATCATGAACATGTGGTTGCCGATCCAGTGCTCGTAGCCGGCGTTGATGTCGGTCACGTTGGCCGGTCCCACGAGCGAGCCGACGAAGTCGAGATCGCCCAGACGGTTGTTGGCGTGGTAGTCGCCGTAGAGCGGGTTGAAGTTCTCGTTCTTGTCCGTGGTGTTCGGGTCGTCGCCCGAAGCGCGGAATCCGCCGACGTGCACGCGGCCGTGGTTCTTGTCGCTGCCGAAGTTCCAGCCGAACCAGCCCTCTTCGACGTCGCCCGAAAGGTCGGTCTTGAGAGCCGGCGCCGCCGGACCGAAGGCGTCTCCGCTCTGGAAGGCCCCCTCGATGTTCCAGTCGAACATGTCGACGCCCTTGCCGACGTTCATCGGCTTGTTCCAGCGAAGGCCGTAGGTCATCAGCTTCGAGTCGGGAGCGAAGATCGGACCGTTCCCGTTCATGTCCTGGACGACGAGGACTTCGCCGCCGACCGTGCCCCA
>JBGQLU010000123.1:0-10832 GCA_041500265.1 Acidobacteriota bacterium
CCAGTCCCCTCCGGCCGCGAGGGCGGTCCCGAGGTTGTAGCACGCGTTCGCGTGCTCGGAATTCAAGCGCAGGTCACGGCGAAACTGCTCGATCGCCTCGTCACGCCGCCCCTCGCGATAGTAGACGGAGCCGAGAGTGTTGTAGACGTCGGGATCCGACGGATCGATGTCTCGCGCCCGCTCGTCTTCGGCGATCGCCTCGTCGTACCTGCCGACGTCGCCCAGCGCGACCCCGAGATTCGAATGGGCCGCCTCGAACTCCGGCCGGATCCGGAGGCTCTCCCGGAAGTGCTCGATCGATTCCTGCATTCGACCCCGGCGATAGAGCGCCAGTCCCAGGTCGAGGTGAGCGACCGCGTTGTCGCGCGTGACGCCGATCGTGCGCCGGAAGAGCGTCTCCGAATCGCGCCAGTACGTGGCCTGACGCCAGGTGCACGCACCGAGCGCGATCGCCGCGGCGCCGACCGCGGCCCAGGCGACGCCGGTGGCGGGAATCGACCACGCAAGCATCAACGACAGGCCGATCGAGGGCAGATAGGAGTAGCGGTCGGCGAGGCCCTGCTCGCCGACCTGCACGATCCCGATCACCGGCACGAGCATCCCCACGTACCAGAGCCAACCGACCGGGAGATAGGGCCGGCGCCGTCCCAGCCTGAGCGCTCCCCACGTGATCGTGGCGAGCACGATCACCGCCCCGCCGACCTGCCAGCCGGCGAGCGACGAGCCGGGGTGCGGATAGAGGACGGCGAGGCCGGACGGCCAGAGCACCTTTCCGAGGTAGAGGACGTAGGAGACCACGGCGTTCTCGACGCGGACCCCCGAAGGGAACTGCCGGAACGAGCGCAAGGCGTGGCCCGCGCTCTGGGCCCAGATCGTGACGGCCGCGGAGGCGGCCGTCAGGGCGAGGAGCGGCGCCTTCTCTAAGAGCAGCCGTCGAAGGCCCGCACCGGTTCGCTCCAAAGGCCAGACGTCGAGAAGGAGCAGAACGAACGGCGTGGTCACGAGCATCGGCTTCGCCGCGAGGCCCGCAGCGAACGTCAGCAGGAGCACCGCGTAGCGGCCCGGGCGAGGGGAGGCCACGTAGGCGACGTACGCCCAGAGGGTGAGGAGGAAGAGAAGGCCGCTCAGGACGTCCTTCCGCTCGGCGACCCACGCGACCGACTCGACCCGGAGTGGGTGCAGCGCGAACAGGAAGGCGGCGGCCGCGCTGCGACCGAGGCTCGCCGTGAGACGAAGCAGGAGGGTGAAGAGCAGGCACGCGTTCGCCGCGTGAAGGACGAGGCTCGTGGCGTGATGCCCGAGGGGCCGCAGCCCGAAGAGAGCGCAATCGACCATGTGGGAGATCCACGTCAGGGGGTGCCAGTTGGACCCGGTGGTGGCGGTCAGGGCCCAGCGGATCGCCTCCGCGGTCACCCCTCCCTGCACGTGGAGGTTCTGCGTCACGTACGTGCCGTCGTCGTAGACTTCGATGAAGCCGTTCCCGAGCACCGGCCAGAAGCACGCGAAGACCGCGACGACCAGCAAGCCGACGACGACCCCACGGTGGCCGCGAGGTTGTTGGAAATCCTTTCGCGCCTTCGAGCTAAGTCGTAGGGCCATAGTGGGTTATGCTCTCACGAACCGTGTGCGCGTTGAGCGTGCGTCGCAGAGTTGGAATGAAATTGCCGTTCCCTGGGGTTCTACGTACCTTGACTCAACAACCTCGCGGCCACCGTGGGGCTTGACGAATGTTCGGGCGTCGGTCACCATGTGAATGAGCATTCATTCAATGAGTATCCCTTTCAAGATGCCTCCGGGACCCGACCCGACCCAGGACCGGCACCGCCAGATCCTGCGGGCGGCGATGAACTGCTTCGCCCGCCGCGGCTTCCACCTGACCACGATGCACGACATCAGCGCCGAGGCGCAGATCAGCGTCGGGCTGATCTACCGCTACTTCGAAAGCAAGGACGCCGTGATTTCGTTCATGGCGCGCGAGCACATGGAGGACCTGCGGCACGTGCTCGAGCAGGCGCGCCAGGCTCCCACGCTGTTCGAAGCGCTGGAGCTCATCTCCATCCGCCACTGCGAGGAGCAGCCCGAGCACCTTCACGCGTCGTTCGTGCTCGATCTGTTCGCCGAAGCGGCCCGGAACGACAGTGTCCGGGCCCTCGTGCGCGACGTGACCCAGTTCTTCATCGATAGCGTCACCGAGCTTGTCGCGGCTTCGGACGAAGCCAAGACGGCGCCGCCCAGCTTCGACCCCCGGATCGCGGCGGAGATCATCATCGACTCGACGCGAGGCATGATGATCCGTGCGATCACCGACGCCGCGACGCTGACCGCCATACAGATCCGGGAGCGCCAGCTCGCCATGCTCCGCAGTCTCTGGCCGCTTCTCTTTTTCCGTGCCGCGCCCGCGGCGCAGATCGAACCGAGTCAACCATGAAACGCAAGTTCGTCATCGTCGTGTCCGCGCTGGCCGGGATCGTCGTCGTGCTGGGCGGGATCAAGGCGCTCCAGATTCGCGCTCTCATCCAGGCCGGCTCCTCGTTCAGCGTCCCGGCCGAAACCGTGAGCGCCGCCGAGGTTCGAGAGGAGACCTGGGAGACCACGCTCTCCGCGGTCGGCTCCGTGACGGCCGTCCAGGGGGTGGAGCTTCGCGCCGAGCTCGCGGGGACCGTCCGGGAGATCTCGTTCGAGTCCGGCGCCGTCGCCGCGAAGGGACAGGTCCTCGTCAAGCTCGACACCTCGTCGGAGGATGCGCAGCTCCGGGCGGCCGAGGCGGAGGCCGAGCTGGCCCGCCTCAACCTTGCGCGCGCCAGCGATCTGCGGGCGCAGGGTGTCGTGTCTCAAGCCGATTTCGACACCGCCGATGCGGCGTCCCGGCGGACCGTGGGGCAGGTGGACATGGTACGGGCCACGATCGCCAAGAAGACGATCCGGGCTCCATTCGCCGGCCGGCTCGGGATCCGCTCGGTCAACCTCGGCCAGTACGTCCACGAGGGCGACGCCGTGGTCTCGCTCCAGTCGCTGGACCCGGTCTACGTGGACTTCAACGTGCCCGAACAGCAATTGGCCCTGGTCCAGCGCGCGATGGAGGTGCGGGTCGAAACCGACGCGACGCCCGGCCACGTGTTCAACGGGAAGGTCACGGCGCTCAATCCGGAGGTCGATGCGTCCACGCGCAACATCAAGGTGCAGGCGACAGTCCCGAACGCAACCGGACAGCTGCGCCCCGGGATGTTCGCGCGCGTCCAGCTGGTCCTGCCCGAATCCAAGGCGTTCCTCGTGGTTCCCTCCACAGCGGTGCTCCACGCCCCGTACGGCGACTCCGTGTTCGTGGTGAGCGACGTCCGCGATGAGAAGACCGGAAAGACGTCCAAGCAGGTGACGATGACGACGGTCAGGCTCGGGGATACACGCGGTGACTTCATCGCGGTGACCGACGGCCTCAAGGCCGGACAGAGCGTCGTGACGTCCGGGGTGTTCAAGTTGAGAAACGGATCGCCGGTGGCGCTCGACAATTCGCTGGCCCCGGACGCGCAGGCGGCTCCCCGCCCGCCGAACTCCTGATCGAGGCGGCCGTGAAATCCTTCACCGATCTCTTCATCCGCCGGCCCGTATTGGCGCTGGTGGTCAATCTGTTGATCCTGATCGTCGGCGTGCAGGCGATCCGCACGCTGAACGTCCGCCAGTACCCCCGCAACGAGAACGCCTCGGTCACGGTGACGACCGTCTACGTGGGGGCCTCCGCCGACCTCGTGCGCGGCTTCATCACGGCTCCGTTGGAGCGCGCGATCGCGGCCGCCGACGGCATCGACTACCTCGAATCCCAGAGCTCCCTCGGCCGCTCGACGATCACGGCGCGTCTGAAGCTCAACCAGGACAGCCGCAAAGCCCTGGCCGAGATCGGGTCGAAGGTCGACCAGGTCCGGGGCGACCTGCCCCCCGAGGCCCAGGTCCCGATCATCAACATCGAGACCGCCGACTCGCAGTTCGCGTCGTGCTATCTCAGCTTCAGCTCGGACATCCTGCAGCAGAACGAGATCACCGACTACCTGGTCCGGGTGGTTCAGCCGCGGCTGAGCGCCCTCGGAGGCGTCCAACGGGCCGACATCCTGGGCGGACGGACCTTCGCGATGCGGATCTGGCTCAAGCCGGATCGGATGGCGGCGTTGAACGTCAGCCCCGTCCAGGTGCGCCGTGCGCTCGCGGCCAACAACTTTCTCTCCGCGGTCGGTCAAACGAAGGGCTCGCTGATCCAGGTCAACCTGACCGCCAACACCGACCTGCGCTCGCTTCCCGAGTTCAAGCAGCTGGTCGTTCGCGAGGAAAACGGCGCGCTCGTCCGGCTGGGCGACATCGCCGACGTCGTGCTCGGCGCCGAGGACTACGATACCGAGGTCCGCTTCTCGGGCCAGACGGCCGTCTTCATGGGCGTCTGGGTCTTGCCGAACTCGAATTCCCTCGACGTGATCAAGAGCGTGCGCGCCGAGCTGAAGAAGATCCAGGCCGATCTTCCCAGCGGGATGAAAGCCTCGATCGCGTACGACGCCACCGGCTACATCAGCGACGCGCTCCGCGAGGTCACGAAGACGCTGATCGAGACGCTGATCATCGTGGTGATCGTGATCTTCCTGTTCCTCGGCTCGTTCCGGTCCGTGCTCGTCCCGGTCGTCGCGATCCCGGTCTCGCTCATCGGCGCCGTCTTCCTGATGCAGGTGTTCGGGTTCACGGTCAACCTCCTGACGCTCCTGGCCATCGTGCTCTCGGTCGGACTCGTCGTGGACGACGCGATCGTGGTCGTGGAGAACGTGGAGCGAAGACTCCGGGAGGGGAACACGCCGGTTCAGGCCGCCCTCCTGGGGGCGCGCGAGCTGTTCGGCCCGATCATCGCGATGACGATCACGCTTGCGACCGTGTACGCGCCGATCGGCCTGCAGGGAGGCCTCACCGGCTCGCTGTTCCGGGAGTTCGCGTTCACGCTCGCCGGCGCGGTCACGATTTCCGGAATCGTCGCGCTGACCCTGTCCCCGGTGATGTCGTCGCGCTTGCTGAGCGCGGAGACGGAAAAGCGTGGATTCGCCGGCCGCATCAATCGCGACTTCGACCGCTTCCGGGCGTTCTACGGGCGCCTTCTCGACACGACGCTCGGGGCGCGCCCGGCCGTGTACACGGTCTGGATCGTCCTCACCCTCCTATGTCTGCCGATGTTCAACATGTCCTCGAAGGAGCTCGCACCCACCGAGGATCAGGGGGTTGTGTTCGGGATCCTGGAAGCCCCCTCGAACGCGACGATCGACCAGACGATCAAGTTCGCCAACAAGGTCGATGACGACTTCCGGAGCATCCCCGAGACGGCGTACACGTTCCAGCTCACCTTCCCGACGTCCGGGTTCGGAGGCGCCGTTCTCAAGCCCTGGAGCGAGCGCGGCCGGACGGCGTTCCAGATCATGCCGGAGATCGGGCAGAAGCTCGGCGCGATCTCCGGGATCCGAGTCTTTCCCGTCATGCCGCCGGCGCTGCCCGGAGGCGGCCAGTTCCCGGTGGAATTCGTCATCGCGTCGACCGCCGAGCCGGATCGGATCCTGGAGTTCGCGAACCAGCTGCAAGAGCGGGCGGCGGCGAGCGGCCAGTTCGCGTTCCCGCCGATCATCGACACCAAGCTCGATCAGCCGCAGTCGGAGCTCGTCATCGACCGCGACAAGGTGGCGGCGCTCGGACTGAGTCTCGAGCAGGTCGGCGCGGACGTCTCGGCGATGGTCGGCGGCAACTTCGTGAACCGCTTCAACATCGAGGGTCGAAGCTACAAGGTGATTCCACAGGTCGAGCGGTCGGCGCGCTTGAGCCCGGACCAGCTTCAGAACCTGCACGTCACGGGGCCCGACGGCCGGCTCGTGCCGCTGAGCACGATCGCGACGCTGAAGGACTCGACCCAGCCGCGCACCCTGAACCGTTTCCAGCAGCTGAACGCGGTGAAGCTGAGCGGTGTCGCGATCGTCCCGCTCGACCAGGCCCTGCGCTACCTCGAGACCGAGGCGGCCAAGATCCTGCCGGACGGCTATGTCGTCGACTACACGGGCGAGTCGCGCCAGCTCCGCACCGAGGGGAACAAGTTCCTACCCGCGTTCGGCCTGGCGCTCGTCCTGATCTTCCTGGTGCTGGCGGCCCAGTTCAACAGCTTCCGGGACCCGTTCGTGATCCTTGCGGGCTCGGTGCCGCTCGCGATGTTCGGGGCCCTCTTGATGACGTTCCTCAAGATGCCGAACCCGAACATCCCGTTCTGGACCAACGGGTGGACGACGACGCTCAACATCTATTCGCAGGTCGGGCTGGTCACGCTCGTCGGGCTCGTGTCGAAGAACGGCATCCTCGTCGTGGAGTTCGCCAATCAGCTCCAGCGCGGGGGGCTCACGAAGCTCGAAGCGATCCGGCAAGCGGCGCGCATCCGGCTCCGGCCGGTCCTGATGACCTCCGTCGCCACCGTCGCGGGGCACTTCCCCCTCGTCCTCGTGACCGGCGCCGGGGCCATCGCGCGAAACTCGATCGGACTCGTCCTCGTCGCCGGCATGGCGATCGGCACGGCGTTCACGTTGTTCATCGTGCCGTCGCTCTACATGCTGATCGCGAAGGATCACCGCGCCGAAGGGCGTGTCGAGGTGGAGGAATCCGAGCCGGAGACCGAGCTCCGGCAGGTCGCCGTCGGATCCTAGCGCGGCGCCTCCTTCGGCGCGGCATCGCCGGTCTCGATCAGGCGCTTCAGACGAACGAGCTGATCCCCGAGAACCGCGTCGATTCCTCCCGCGATCGATGCGAGGCCCCCCGGGTAGTAGCCGCCGACGTTGTAGAGGAGCGCCAGCTTCGATCCCTCGCCGTCCGGCGTGATCTGGAACGTCAGCGCCCCCGACGCGCCGGTCGTCTGCAAGGGCCCGAGGCCTCCGGTCAGCGTCAGCCGCTGGTTCGGCGCGGCGAAGACGACGGTCATGTGGAGCACGCTCCCGCCGTCGGCGAGGCTCTCGCAGAAGCAGCCTCCCGCGCGAGGCTCGAGCCGCAGATTGGCCGCGCTGCCGGAATAGGTGTGCTCGGCGCTCCACCAGTGGTCGACGGCGATGAGCGACCGCCACGCCTTGTCCGGCCGCGCCGCGACCGTCTGCACCTCTTTGACTTGGAGCGACGCGGCCGACGACTCGACGACCTCCGCCCTTGCGTACCGCCCGGCGGCGGCAACCGACAACGCCAGGACCACGCTCGACTTCGAGAGGATCTTCATGGTTCTCCTAGTGCCACAGCCCGAGGATCAGGCCGTAGAGCGTGAATTGCAGCGTGTGGTAGCCCCCGTTGATCAGGAAGTGCGCCCAGCTCTTCCGCTCGAACAGGTAGTTGATGCCGAGGCTCGCCGCGACCCAGCAAATTCCTGCCGCGACACCGGCGCCGAGGCTCAACGTCAAGGACGGCTTCGGACCGAGGAACATCCCGAACACGATCGCGGCGAGCAACGACAGGGCGAACGAGCCGCCGAACACGAGCGCCGGGTTCCGCCTTTTCAGATCGTCGTCGCTGAGCCCCGTTTCCCGCTGCCACCTCTTCCCGAACAGCGGCGGCGAGTACCAGAGGCCCCCGAGCGCGAACGCCGAGACGCCGGCCAAGAGTATCGCCCAGACATTCAGGTCCTTCATTCATCGCTCCTTTCGTGCGTTTTGACGGCGAGACCGGCTCCTGCCGGCGCCTAAAAGGTCGAAGTAGTTGCGGAGCTGCCGGACGCAGGCATCGAACGGCGCGACGTCCCGGTGCGTTCGCGCCAGCATCACGCCCCCTTCCATGGTCGTGAGGACGAACTGCGCGAGCTCGTGGCGGTCGATCCCGGAGGGGAGGCCGGGGCCCGCCTCGTCGAGGCACCCCTCGACGGCGGCGACCCACGCGTCGAAGTTGTCCGCCATCTTCGCGCGCACCGGAGGGTCGGGCTCGTGGAGCTCCAAGGCGAGGCTGCCGATCGGGCAGCCGTAGGTGCACTCGGTCGCGAGGATGCTCCTCCGGTATCGGTCGAGGAGGGTGAAGATCCGCTCGATCGGATCGGCGACACCCTCCCACGCCGGGCGGAGCAGCATCTCCCAGATTCCCGCGTGGTACTGGTCGAGCACGGCCAGCAACAGATCCTGCTTGCCGGGAAAGAAGTGGTAGAGGCTTCCGCTGTTCACGTCGGCCGATTTGAGAATGTCGGCGACGCTGGTCGCGTTGTACCCCTTTTCCCAGAAGAGCTGTCGCGCCGCCCCAAGGATCCTCTGGCGGGTGTCGGATTCGGTCATCGGCTCCTTCTTGGTTGAACGATCAATCAATAATGTACTCGGATTTCACCCTCGTGCAACCTCGGGGCGAAACGGTATGCTCGCCCCGTCCCTCAAACTTCAGCACGAACGCCAAGGAGGATGCCGATGCGGAAGAGTCTGCTCATGGTTCCGGTCGCGATGTGCCTGGCCGCGCTTCTTTCGAGCTCGACGGCGCTGGCCGCCGACAACTGGGTCGGGACGTGGAAGCTCAACGTCGCCGCCTCGAAATTCTCCCCGGGCCCCGCTCCCAAGAGCCAAGTCCTGAAGTTCGCGTCCGAGAAGGGCGGCATCAAGCTCACGAACGACGAGGTCGACGGGACCGGAAAGGCGATCAAGGGTACGTACACCGCGAAGTTCGACGGCAAGGAAGTTCCGTGGAAGGGAAATCCGGACGCCGACACGGCTGCGCCGAAGCGGATCGACGACAACAGCTATGACAACACCTGGAAGAAGGGTGGCAAGGTGACCATCGTGGCGAAGGTCGTCGTGTCGCCGGATGGGAAGACTCTCACCATCACTCAGACCGGGAAGAACGCCAAAGGTGAAACCGTCGACAACACGGCAGTGCTCGACAGGCAGTAGTCCGGGATACGGTGAAGGAATGCGGGCAAGCCGCCCGAGGATGAGCGTTCATGCGCAAGAGACTCGTCGTCCTGATGATCGTCCTGGCCGCCGTCGTGGGAACCGCCGCCGTCGTGACCGCGACGCCCGCGGAAGCCAAGACCTGCCCGCGGGGCTCGCACTTGATCACGTGCCCCACGGGAAGCTGGTGCTGTCCCAACAACGCGTTCTGCGTCTGCTTCCCGTAGTCGGGACCTAGCGACCCGCCTTCTACCGCGGTCGATGCGGGAGAGACAGTTCTTCCTCAGGCGGGCGGGCTGCGTTCCGACGGCGCGCGCGACCGATCCACGTCGGTCGCCAGCGCCACGTCGGCGACCTCGGGGCCCCGTCGCACCAGCTCGTGATGAAGCAGCTGGGTCGAGAGCACGCCCACGAGCGCCATGTTGTCGGCGTTCGAGAACTGGCTCTCGTTCGCTCGCGACCGGCACTTCCGCCAGAGCTGTCCGACGGCGGCCGGGTCGAAGACGCCGGCGGCCGCGATGGCGGGGGTATCGAGGAGCTCGTCCGCGTATTCGGGCACGCGCGGTCCGACGAAGCAGAGCGCGTCCGGCGCGCGATAGGGCTGCTTCGGCCGCGAGAGGATCTCCTCGGCGACCAAGCCGCGCGCGGCTCGTTTGACGACGTGCTTTTCGTCCAAGCCGAACAGCTTGTGCTGCGGGGGAAGGGAGTCGGCGAGAGCAACGACCTCCTTGTCGAGGAAGGGGAACCGGCCCTCGACGGAGTGCGCCATCAGCATGCGGTCCCCCTGCGACGATAGGAGGTACCCCGACAGGAGCGTGCGGACCTCGAGATACTGGTCCTGCGCCAGGGGCGACCATCGCGGCAACTCCGCGGGGAGCGAGGACAGCAGCTCGGCGACGACGTCGCGGCCGGCGACCGCAGCGCGCACCTCTCCAGAGAAGAACCGCCGGAGCGCGGCCGTCGTCTGCCAGCGCGGGCCGTGGGCGAACCCGGGCAAGCCCGCGCGATCGAGGTCGCGGCCGAAGAATTGCCTCGCCATCGCCTGCTGCGACACGGGGGAGCGGGTGAGGTACGGGTAGAGCCGCTCGAGCAGGCGCGGGCGGCAGGTGGATTCGGGCCGGCGCGCCCAGAATCTCCGGATCTTCCCTTCGCGGAACAAATCGTAGCCGGCGAACATCTCGTCCGCCCCTTCGCCGGTGAGCACGACCTTGATGCCGTTGTCGTGAACGAGCTTCGAGAGCAGAAAGAGCGGCGCGGGAGCCGTCCTCAGAACGGGGCGTTCGGTGTGACGCACCACGTCGGGGAAGACCGCCGCGATGTCCTTGCGCCCCACGACGACCTCGTGGTGCTCGCTGCCCAGCCGCGCGACCATCGCGCGCTGGAAGGCGGTCTCGTCGTACTCGGCGTCCTCGAACCGGAGCGAAAAGGTGTGGAACCGGTCGCCGGCGAACTTCCGACCGAGCGCGGCGACGAGGGAGCTGTCGAGCCCTCCCGAGAGATAGCTCCCGACGGGGACGTCGGCCCGAAGCATGCGTAGCGAGGTCGCCTGGTCGAGGGCCCCGCGGACGGCGGCGACGGCGTCGTCGAGGGAGCCGGGAAACAGGGTGGCCCGGTCGGGTGACTCGGGGTACTCGGGGACCCAGAACGCGGCCTCTCGAACCCGTCCGTTCTCGTAGGTCCGGACGTGGCCCGGCTCCAGCTCGGCGATCCCCGAGAAGACGCTCCGGGGAGGCACCACCGTCCAGAACGTGAACGTCTGCTCGAGCCCCACCGGGTCGAGCGAGCGCGAGATGCTGGAGTCCGCCGCGAAGATCGCCTTGACCTCGCTCGCGAAGTACAGACGGCCGGCATGCTCGCACGTGTACAGCGGCCGCACCCCCAGGCGGTCCCGGCTGAGCACGAGCCGCCCGCGCCGCGCGTCCCAGAGGGCGAGCGCCCACTGGC